>NZ_JAACFW010000002.1:0-303260 GCF_029237245.1 Aeromonas sp. 5HA1 | reverse complement strand
CGGGAAATATCCCGAAGCGGGTGGCGGAGCTGGAGCAGCAGGCGGGGCAGTTTGTGCTGCCGGCACGAAGGGAACGAAGCTACCCCCGCTGCGTGAAGCCAAGGCCACAGAAATACAGTGTAAAAAAAGCCAATAAAAACAATGCCAGTCAGGCTTAACTGACTGGCATTAGCCCAATGGGCTCCTTTTTATAAATCTCGTTGCAGCTGGCCCCTCAAGGCCAAGGCACACTGTGTCAGGAGAGCATGCTTCTCAGCATCCAGGCCGTCTTCTCATGCACATCAAGGCGCTGGGTGAGCACATCGGTGGTGGGCTGATCGTTGGCCTCATCCACCAGATTGAACAACTTTCTGGCGGTTCTGGCCGTGGCCTCTTGTGCCAGCACCAGATGCTTGATCATTTCATTGGCACAAGGCACCCCTTCCACTTCTTTGATGGAGGAGAGCCGTACAAATTCCTTGTAGGTACCCGGTGCCGGAAATCCCAGGGCGCGGATCCGCTCTGCGATAATATCCAGTGCGTTCCACTGCTCCGTGTACTGGTCCATAAACATATTGTGCAGACTATTGAACTGGGGGCCGGTCACGTTCCAGTGGAAATTATGCGTCATCAGATACAGGGTATAACTGTCTGCAAGCAGTGCTGACAGACCATCTGCAATTTTTTGGCGATCGGCGGTTGAGATGCCTATATCCATTTCTGGTAAAACCATGATGTCATTCTTCATTAATAAAACTCCTGTCATTCACTTTTTTCTCAATGAATTTTGCTGACGCTTTTGCAACAACAACCCCATCGACCGACGCTACGGCATTCAACCGGTGAATACCGTGACCTTGGTCTACTATTTGCGCCGAAAGATATATTTCGCTTCCGATATTAATCGGCGCCTGAAACGCCATGACAGCCTCCAGATAAAGAGCGGTGGCGTACCTTGCATAGCTGTAATATGTGCATGACAAGCGTATGCTATTGGCACCCCATACGAGAGTGAAGGCCACAAGTGACCACCCAGACTGAACTGCATGTTTGCGCTAAATGCGGCGTCAAAACCAACCATCTGATAGTGCTGGTCGCCCGCGACCACAGCCAGGACATCATGCCCAAGGAGCCGCGCAAAACCTTCTGGCAAGCCTTTCGCGCCAGCCTCCTGACCAACGCGGTATTCGGCCAGACCCTCGCCTATCAGGCCACCCATGTACGGCATCTGATCTGCGAGCGCTGCGGCGAGAAATTTCTCGAGTATTAAAACCAAGAAAGCAAACTGACATGAACGTAACCTTTATCGAAATCGATCCCGACCAATTGCCGCTGACGCTATTGCTGGAGGCGGATCCGTCAGAACAACGCATAGCCGCCTATCTGCCAGACGCACTGGGCTTTGGCGCCTGCAAAGATGATGAAATTGTGGGAGCCTGTGTAGCCAACTGTATCGGGGAACAGATCGTCGAGATCTTCAATATCGCCGTAGCCCCCGAATACCAGCAAAGAGGCATAGGTTCTGACTTGTTGCGCTTTGTGCTGGAGAGCCTTGCCGAGAAGGGGGTACGCCATGTCGAGATTGGCACCGGCAGCTTTGGCCATCAGCTCACCAATTATCAGCGCCACGGCTTTCGCGTCGATGCCGTCGTGAAGGATCACTTCCTGACCCACTATCCCGAGCCTCTGATCGAAAACGGCATCCAGCACAGGGATATGCTGCGGCTCTCGCTGGCGCTGGAGCACGGTATTCCTATGCAACCAGTTGGGTAGGGTGCAATAAGCGCAGCGCATTGCACCTCTATATCTTTTTGCCAACACACTCTCCGCTCAAGCAGGTGGTGCAATTCACTTCGTTCATTGCACCCTACGGCACTTGATACGCACACCTGAGATTAACAAGGACGTTATGTTCAAGCTTGAAACCACACACCTTATCCTGCGCGATATGCAGCCTGCGGATGAAGAGGCTTTTGTCGCCATCTCGCAAGAGAGCAAGTATCAGCGGTTTTACAGCGAATCAGATTGCGACCCGGATAAATATCGGCAGCTCACCAAGCTGTTTATCGAGCAGGCGAATGAACACCCTCGCATCGCCTATCAATTAGCCATCGAGTACAAGGCAACCAGAGAATTTATTGGCACGGTCTGCCTGCGCCTTGAAGCGGATAATCAGGCATCGATGGGATGTGGTATGGCCCGAGAATATCAGGGGCATGGACTCATATATGAAGCCGCACACGCCTTGATGAACGTTGGTTTCCGCGAATTAGGTGTACACCGGATCTATGCAGAAACCATCAGCCGGAATCGCGCTGCGATTCGGTTATGCAAGGCGTTGGGTATGAGACAAGAGGGATATTTTCGCGAACACCGTTTCTTCAAAGATCGGTGGTGGGATACCGTGGTATTGGCCGTCCTCCAGAGCGAGTGGCACTGATGTTACGCCGACCAGACGAGGATTCTCGCTGATGAAGCGAATGCTGATTATTGGCAACTCGGGATCGGGCAAGAGCTGGTTGGCAGCTCGATTGACTGAGGGGTTAACTATCCGCAAGGTCAATCTGGACACTATTGTCTGGCAGCCGGGCGGCTTTAACCAGAAACGGCCCCAGCATGAGATTGACCTTGCCATTCAAACACTGGCTCAAGAGCCCTCATGGGTGGTCGAAGGGGTATTTGGTGCCCTGGCCGAACAGCTGCTTGATGCCGCAGATACCCTGCTATTTCTGGATCTCGACTGGTCTGTATGCCGTGATTCACTGCTATCGCGCGGTTCACAAAGCGCCAGGCAACGCGATGCAGTAGCAGCCGAAGAGAACTTTCAACAACTACTGGTGTAGGCATCGGAATATGGGCAACGAGCCAGCAAAAGCTCCCGCCACTTCCATCGCGAGCTATTTGACCGATTTCAAAATGACAAGCGCCATTTCACGACTCGCGAAGCGGTAAATAGCTATCTCACTCAACTGACCGTTAACAGCTAACAGGAGACTTGATGGACCAATACAAACAGACTCCAAAACCTGACCATATGTTTTTCAGGAAATTTATATCCTGTCTGGCAATTACCGCCCCCATCGGCCTGATCCCGGAATTTATCCGGCAGGATTTTCATATGGATTTGTTCTCGTGGTAGACGGGCCACCTCACTCTGATCGTAATCAGCGTCGCGGTTGCTATGGCGGAAATTGACTGGCTCGTGCATCGCTACCAAATCAAACGACCGAAGCAAAAGGGCTCAGTTGGGCAGAACAGGTAAGGGAAGAGCGGGCTGCCACAGATATGGTAGCCCCACGCTATCAGGAGAGCATGCTTCTTAGCATCCAGGCGGTTTTTTCATGAATATCGATGCGCTGGGTCAGCACATCGGCGGTGGGCTGATCGTTGGCCTTATCCACCAGATTGAACAACTTTCTGGCGGTTCTGGCCGTGGCCTCTTGTGCCAGCACCAGATGCTTGATCATTTCATTGGCACAAGGCACCCCTTCCACTTCTTTGATGGACGAGAGCCGTACAAATTCCTTGTAAGTACCCGGTGCCGGAAATCCCAGGGCGCGGATCCGCTCTGCGATAATATCCAGTGCATTCCACTGCTCCGTGTACTGGTCCATAAACATGTTGTGCAGACTATTGAACTGGGGGCCGGTCACGTTCCAGTGGAAATTATGCGTCATCAGATACAAGGTATAACTGTCTGCAAGCAGTGCCGACAGACCATCTGCAATTTTTTGGCGATCGGCGGTTGAGATGCCTATATCCATTTCTGGTAAAACCATGATGTCATTCTTCATTAATAAAACTCCTGTCATTCACTTTTTTCTCAATGAATTTTGCTGACGCTTTTGCAACAACAACCCCATCGACCGACGCTACGGCATTCAACCGGTAAATACCGTGACCTTGGTCTACTATTTGTGCCGAAAGATATATTTTGCTTCCGATATTAATCGGTACAACAAAACGAATGGTCAATTCGGCAGTCAAGCCCTTGATGCCTTGCTGCAACAGGCAGTGCGTCATGACAGCATCAAGCAGTGTGCTGGTCATGCCACCATGGAGTATGCCGGTATAACCCTGGTATCTTTCATCAGTCAAGAAGACACCCTCTGTCGAGTGCTCTCCCGTTTGGTGAAAGCCGATGCCCAGAGCGCTCTGGTTGTCGATGCCACATACCATGCAGTTGGCATGTGATCTCATGGCCTGCTGATAACGGTCCATTACGACAACAGCTCTTCAATGGCGGCATGGGCCTGGGTGCCATAGATGATGGATGGCCCGCCCCCCATGAGTACGGCCACGTCTATGGTTGCGACCAGTTCCTCTCTGGAGGCCCCGGCCTGCAAGGCGCCAGCAACATGGGCTGCAATGCAGCCGTCGCATCTTGATGCAATGCCGATCCCCAGGGCGATCATCTCTCTGTATTTCAGCGCCAACACCTTATCGTCTTTCATCACCGATTTGTGCAGGGCAATAAACGCATTCATGGTATCCGGGCTGCTTTTTCTATAGGCAGACCCAAGCTGATGCTGCTCCTTGTTGATCTCTTTGTAATGTTTCATGGATAGCTATTTCTCCGGGATGAATAATTCACCTTTGTAGAACGAGAGCACCGTCATGCTGATTAACCACACTATCAATCCGATCAGGGCACAGACCACTATTTTGGCCAGAAAGTACGGAATGACGCTGCCTGTGCTATCGGCAAACTTGGCCGACGCGGCTGAAAATGCGGCCAGCGGGAACGAATAAGCCCATGAAGAGAGATAAAATTTCAGCTTCATAAAGGTGAGTGTGTTGTACATCAACAAAATAAATACAAACAGTGCAAAATAATAGATGATGTGTGCAAACAAGTCTGTCGAGCCTATGATGTCAGTGTAAGCAATAAATCCTATCGAGGGGGGTGCCAGCAATATAAACATGGTGGGCATCAGCTTGTCAGGCAGACTTTCATGAAAGAACAAACGGTATAATACTATGGTCAACAAACAGAACCAGAATATCAAGCCGATACTGAAAAAGAACAGACTGGTTTCATGAAAACCCAGCCCTACCCCTGCAAGTGGCACGACAATATTCCCCACGACAGGAATAAACCATGCAGGGTTGGTATGGGCAATATTAAAATGCTCTCTATGGATCCAGCTGCTCATGATGAACAAGGTAAACATCAGCTGCAGCATGGCGCCGGCAGACCAGAGATATAGCGAGATATCATGCCACCCAGACCAATATGCTGACTGCAATAACAGGCTGATCGAGATGGTCGGAAAGAAATTAATCCTGACCATATGCCTCAATTCATGCAGAAACTCATCCCTGTATTTGAGCATTTTGAAGACATACATTGCCACAAACACAGTCAGCAAAACTGAAGACATGACGCCCAAAAAGAAACCCGCAGAGTGCATCATCACCGAATCAGGAAAGGCTTTTCTACACGCAATGGCGGCCCCCGTCAGCCCCATGATGATCGAAAAGAGCGTCACCGGCATATAGGCAATCCTGCTGATAGAGGGTAATGTCACCCCCTCCATGTTCAGGCTTTCATTAGACATATACCCTCCAACTTTACTTATTTATCGCGTTTATTCTTCACAGCATCTTTTATGTGCATGGGGTTGAGCAGCGCCCTGACACTGGTGTCGTTGGGCTGAACCGACTTTGCCACACCCTTTTTTTCCTGAGTGGCCATGTTCATGCTCGCCACAGCTATTGGCGCTCTCTCTCTGATGACGCTGGCCATGGGAACAGGCAGATTCCTGACCCTGATCTGCAGAGACAAGCTGGATCAGGCTGGTGGAATCATTTTTCAGCATCTCTGATATGGCAAGGCGTCCCTGCAGTGCCTGATAGACGGACAAGCCGTTATCCAACAGCTTCTTGAGCATCTTCTTGCCAATATTTTTCAATACCACACGGTTTGCACCATGGGTCTGGAATAGATCAGCCAACATGCCCTTGCACTCATTGGGTGCTACCGGATTGGAAATCTCCTTTAGTGTGGTGCCTTGCTCATCAATGAAAACGAAGCGTTCTGCCTTGGCAAAATGCCCTGCGATATGGTCATCCTTCATGGGAATGGCGGTGATGGTGGTCATAAGATCTCCTGCTATTACGGTTAATTGTCAGACCATGCCATTTATCACCACTTGTGAGTCCGATTCCCCATCCGATAACAACACCGGAGGATCCAGATTGACATGACCCTGCTTTCTACCCCTTGCTACCACCCATCGAAAGTGTCGAATGAAAGCTTGCTGGCTGTTTTACTCACAGCACATCCGCTAATGCGGTGCTTTAACTGGTGGTGAAGTAAGTGGCATATGCTATGTATACGCCTTGTTTGTGGCATATGCAATAAACTGTTGCCGTTGATTTACGCCTGGCTGGCTCCCTCAGGGGGCAACACTCAGCCGCAAAAGGCACAGCCCAGCGGCATCCAGACCAGGTGCCAAACCCATTTCTCCAGTGTTTTCCTTCTCTTGATCCCCTCTCATTTCTTCCCCAGTCACTGCCATTTGTGTGCGTTGGCTCACACCCTGCAGCTCGTTTTTACCTCACAAATTTACAGGTTGGCGGCGACTCTCGTCCAAGGGGAGGCCCGCGCCATGGCTGATACGCGTCGGCACGCGAAACAACAATCAATTGATTTTTAAAGATATAAAATCACTTTGCGATTCCATTCAGATCTATTTTGTCAGCAGGTCTGCTGTGAGATCGGGGTCACACTCGGGACGATAGCGCACAAAAATCCAGTCATTCGCACATTTGTCCGATAGGGTGGCTTGCCTACCAGCGCGATAATAGTGAGGTCAATTTTGTCTGCATGCCGTGCCAGCACGGGCGGCATGCCAACAGGCTCCCTCACGGGAGCGGGAGAGCGCCATGATCACCACACTGATCAACGAACATCTGATCAATCTCGATTTGAACGCGACGCGCAAGGAGGAGGTCTTCAGCGAGATGGCCCGCTTGCTGGTCGCGCAGGGCAAGGTCAGCGATGAGCAGCAGTTCATCAAGGACTTGTGGGCCCGGGAAGAGCTGGACAACACTGGCTTCGAGGAGGGCGTTGCCCTGCCCCACGCCAAGAGTGCGGCGGTGAGCACACCAGCGGTGGCCATCGGCATCAGCCGCAACGGTATCGACTACGGCGCCGAGGATGGCAAGCCGTCCCGGCTGTTCTTCATGATTGCCTCCCCGGCCGGTGGCGCCAACCATCATATCGAGGTGCTGGCCGAGCTCTCCGCCAAGCTGATTGAAGAGGGTTTCATTGCCAAATTGCTGGCTGCCAAGACCCCGGCTGCCGCACTGGCGCTGCTGCTGGAGCGCAAGGAGGAGCAAACCGCTGCCCCGACCACCAGCAAGGGCTTCATCATAGGTGTCACCGGCTGCCCGGCCGGCATCGCCCACACCTATCTGGCGGCCGAGTCGTTGGAACGCGCCGCTCGCGAGCTGGGTTATGAGGTGAAGGTGGAGACCAACGGCTCCATCGGTGTCAAGAACAGCCCGACCGCGGCCGAGATTGCCCGTGCCAGCGCCATCATCGTCGCCTGCGACAAGCAGGTGGACATGGCCCGCTTCAACGGCAAGCCGCTCATCAAGACTGGGGTGAAAGCCCCCATCAAGGATGGCAAGGGTCTCATTGAGCAAGCGCTGAAGGCGCCAGCCTATGTGGCAGGCAAAGAGGACAAGAGGGGAGAGGATAAGAACACTGGCGGCAGTTCCGATCTCTATCGCTACCTGATGAACGGCGTCTCCCACATGATCCCGTTCGTGGTGACCGGTGGTCTGCTGATCGCGCTGGCGCTGGCCATCGGCGGCAACCCGACCCCGAGCGGCATGCAGATCCCGGAAGGGAGCATGTGGAATCAGATCCTCAACGTGGGCGTGGCCGCCTTCACCCTGATGATCCCCATACTGGCGGGCTATATCGCCTACGCCATCGGTGACCGTCCGGCACTGGCCCCGGGCTTTATCGGCGGCTGGATCGCCAACAACGGCAGCTTCTACGGCGCCGACGCCGGGACCGGCTTTATCGGTGCCATCATAGCGGGTCTGCTGGTCGGCTATCTGGTGCGCTGGATTGCCACCCGTCACTACCACAAGATGGTGCAGCCGCTGGTGCCGATCCTGATCGCGCCCATCGTCGGTTCCCTGTTTATCGCTGCGGTCTTCATCTTCATCATCGGCGCCCCCATTGCCGACATGATGACTGGCCTGAACGCCATGCTGCTCTCCATGAGCGGTGGCAGTCTGGTGCTGCTGGGCATAGTGCTGGGGGGCATGGCCGGCTTTGATATGGGTGGCCCGGTCAACAAGGTAGCCTTCCTGTTCTCGGTGGGCATGATTGCCTCCGGCCAGACCCAGTTTATGGGTGCCATGGCCTGCGCCATACCTGCGGCGCCGCTTGGCATGTCGCTGGCGACCGTACTTGGTCGCAAGCTGGGTATCTTCGATGCCTCCGAAATCGAAGCGGGCAAAGCCGCCGGTGCCATGGGCCTGGTGGGTATCTCTGAAGGTGCGATCCCGTTCGCCGCCCGTGACCCGCTCGCCGTCATCCCCGCCAACGTGCTGGGCAGCATGACAGCTGCGGTGATGGCCTTCCTGTTTGGCATCACCAACAGCGTGGCCCACGGTGGCCCCATCGTCGCCCTGCTGGGTGCGGTCAACAAGCCGCTGCTGGCGCTGCTCTGCATGATCTGTGGCGCCATCGTCACCGGCGTTGTGGCGGTTGCCCTGAAAAAACTGCGGGTGAAGAAAACCGACCAGGTGGCACTGGCCAAGGCGGCCTGATCACCTTCTCGCACTGATACGACAAGAGGCCACCTGCGGGTGGCCTCTTTTATGGCGTCAGATATCCGCCAATGCTGCTGACGATGGCCTGCTCACCCCATAGCACAACCTCACCCCCCAGCCCTGTCTGGCTGCCACTCTTCTCGTAGCATGGCCCCGCCGTGGGCCGTCACTGTGTGATCCTCTTCACGCTTCATGGCCGGATCCCGTCAAACTAGGAAATTTTCCTAATGCCACTAGGGATGGCTCTCACGCCATTTGCGCCGCGCCTCATTAAAGTCACGCTACCTGATGTAGTGACCCGATCCCCGCAGTGGCGCAGGTTCGGGCATGGGTTCAATCGACAGGGGAGCGAGGTGCACAGTCCAACCTCTTTCTGTTGTCCTTTCCGTGGCGTGACCTCTGACACCAACCAAAAAATGAGGGGCGCGGCGGAAATACCGTCTATCTCGCAGAGGATGAACGAAGATGTTGAAATTTATCCAACAGGTCCGGGTGCCGACCCTGGAACTGCCGGTCGAAGCCCGGCGCAAGCTCTGGTTCAAGCCGTTTATGCAATCTTATCTGGTTGTATTTATTGGCTATCTGACCATGTACCTGATCCGCAAGAACTTCAACATTGCGCAGAACGACATGATCCAGGAGTACGGTCTTTCCATGACCGAGCTTGGCATGATTGGCCTTGGCTTCTCCATCACCTACGGGGTGGGCAAGACGGTCGTCTCCTACTATGCCGATGGCAAGAACACCAAGCAGTTCCTGCCGCTGATGCTGATCCTCTCCGCCCTGTGCATGCTCGGCTTCAGTGCCAGCATGGGCGGAACGGGTTTCAGCCTCTACTTCATGATCTTCTTCTATGCCCTGAGCGGCTTCTTCCAGAGCTGTGGTGGCTCCTGCAGCTACTCCACCATCACCAAATGGACACCTCGCAACAAGCGCGGCACCTACCTCGGTATGTGGAACCTCTCCCACAACGTGGGCGGTGCCGGTGCGGCCGGTGTGGCGCTGTTCGGTGCCAACTACCTGTTCGATGGCAATGTGCTCGGCATGTTCATCTTCCCGTCCATGATCGCGCTGGTGGTCGGCTTTATCGGCCTGCGTTTTGGCAGCGATTCACCGGAAGCCTATGGTCTGGGCAAGGTGGAAGAGCTGTTTGACGAAGTGGCCAGTGAAGAAGACATCGCCACCGAAGAGCAGAAGCTGACCAAGGGTCAGATCTTCGTCAAGTACGTGCTGATGAACAAGGTGATCTGGCTGCTCTGCTTTGCCAACATCTTCCTCTACGTGGTACGCATCGGTATCGACCAGTGGTCCACCGTGTACGCTCACCAGGAGCTGGGCTTCTCCAAGGAGATCGCCATCCAGGGCTTTACCTTCTTCGAAGTGGGCGCCCTGGTCGGCACCCTGATGTGGGGCTACCTCTCGGATCTGGCGAACGGTCGTCGCGGTCTGGTGGCCTGTGTGGCACTGGCGCTGATTATCGCCACTCTGGGTCTCTACCAGCATGCCACCACCCAGTTCATGTTCCTGGGCTCCCTGTTCCTGCTGGGCTTCCTGGTGTTTGGCCCGCAACTGCTGATCGGCGTCGCCGCCGTGGGCTTCGTACCCAAGCAGGGCATCAGCGTGGCCGATGGCGTCAAGGGCACCTTCGCCTACCTCATAGGTGACAGCTTCGCCAAACTGGGTCTGGGCATGATCGCTGATGGCACCCCCATCTTCGGTCTGACCGGCTGGGCCGGTACCTTCGCGGCGCTGGACATCGCAGCCGCCGCCTGTCTGGTGTTGATGGCCTGCGTGGCTGTGGCAGAGGAGCGCAAGATCCGCCGTATCAAGCGTGAACTGAAAGCCGCCACCCTGGCTACCCAATCCGTCTGAACCCGCGTTAACTGAATACAACCGGCCCCGCCTTCTGGCAGGGCCGGTTTTTTATTGCCACGCCCGCCGTCAGCAGATGAATCCAGATTCTCGCCATCCCTGTGCAAGCCAGCACCAGTGCGCCGCCAAGATCCCATTTTTGCCCCACGCCTTTGGCAAAAGCCGCTCCTTGGCGCTATCTTGTTGCCCCACCGCCATTTGCTTCGAGAACCGATGAAGATCCTCGCCGTCACCGCCTGCCCCACCGGCATAGCCCATACCTATATGGCCGCAGAGGCGCTGCAAAAAGCCGCCGACAAGCTGGGGCTGAAGATCAAGGTTGAAACCCAGGGCGCCATGGGACTGGAGAACATTCTCACCGCGCGGGACATCGCCTGCGCCGATCTGGTGCTGATCGCCTCCGACATCGAGATAGAGCAGAAGGATCGCTTCCTCGGCTGCCAGGTTCGCCAGGTGTCGCTGGAATCCGTGCTGCTCAATGCCAGCGCCGTACTCAAAACCGCCACCGTAGGCGTCTGAATGCTCACCCGCGAGCTCACCTTCTTCTGCCGGCTGGGGCTGACCATCACCCAGGCCAAGCAGCTGAGCCGACTGGCCGGGCTGTTCAAATCCCATATCCAGCTTATCAATGTCACCCGCCGCCAACGCGTGGAGGCGACCAGCCAGCTTTCTCTGCTCACCCTGGCCACCCAGCCCGGCGATCTCTGTCTGCTGCTTATCGAAGGGCTGGATGCGGAGCTGGCCCACATGGCCTTCACCTGCTGGTGTGTGGAGCTGGGCCAGCCCCTTGGCCGACCGGGGAGCGCCGCCCCCGCCGAGCAACGGCTTGGCCTCGCCCAGCCCGACTACTGTTTTTCCCTCGCCCAGCTGGGGCACACGGCGGCATCGCTGGACAAATCCCTGGCCCTGAGGGTGCTGATCGATCTCTTGCCCGCCGAGCTGGTACGCGACAGGCCAGCGCTTGAGCAGGCCATCGCCAAGCGCGAGCAGATCGCCGCCACCATCATACGGCCCGGCCTCGCCATGCCCCACGTGATCTGCCCCGCCATCCGCCAGCCCGCCCTCTCGCTGCTCAGTTGCGCCGAGCCCATCGAGTGGGGATCGGCGCTCGGGCCGGTACGGACCATCATATTGCTGGCGATCCCGGCCGGGCTCGCCCCCGAGCAATTGCGCCCCCTCACCCGGCTGGCTCGCGCCATGATGGACGAGGTGATCAGCACGGCGCTCTTGCACGCAAGCTCGGCCCCCGCCCGTCAGGCCATCGTCATCGAAGGGCTGTTGAGTTAGGCGAACAAGCCCGACCATGCCCCATGACGGCGGCCCCCTGTGATACACTCCGGCATCCCCTGTTTTTGGTATGCATGCGATGAAATCTGCCCGCCCCCGTCTCTCCCTCCAAGGCCGCACGACCGCCGCTGGCCGCACGCCACAAGATGACGCCAACCAGCCTGGTCTGACACGCTCACGGGCCGGCACCCGGCATGCACAGGCCGCTGAACAGGCCGGGCAGAAACCGCAGGTGGCACCCGCCGATCGCAAGTTGCTGCTCTTGAACAAGCCCTACATGGTGCTCTGCCAGTTCACCGACGAGGCGGGACGGGAGACCCTCAAGGATTACATCAAGGAGCCCGGCATCTATGCCGCCGGCAGGCTGGACCGTGACAGCGAGGGGCTCTTGCTGCTCACCAACGACGGCAAGTTGCAGGCTCGCCTCACCCAGCCCGGGGAGAAGACACCCAAGACTTACTGGGTGCAGGTGGAAGGCATACCGAGCGAAGAGAAACTGGCCGCCCTGCGCGCCGGGGTTGAACTCAGCGACGGCATGACACTGCCCGCCGAGGCAAGGCTCATGGATGAGCCCGATGTGTGGCCACGCAATCCGCCGATCCGCGAGCGCAAGGAGATCCCCACCCGCTGGCTCGAGATCAAGATAGTAGAGGGACGCAACCGGCAGGTGCGGCGCATGACGGCCCATATCGGCCACCCCACACTGCGCCTTATTCGCTACGCCATCGGCGACTGGACGCTCGATGGGCTGGCCCCCGGGCAGAGCCGCAGCCTGCCCGCCCCCGAGCTGGCACCGGTATCGCCTGCTCGTCAGCGCAAACCTCAAACCGGTAGTAGCACCGCCAAACCTGCGGGCGACAGACCACGCAGACCGGCCCAGTCCAGTCGGAAAAACCCGCCACGCAGCGCAGGCAAGCCAGCCATCGAACAGGCTGGCTCTCGTCCCCCTGCCGAGAGCAAACCCCGCAGCAGCGGTCGCGGCACGGCCCGCCGTCCTGCCCGTCACACCACCGACAAGGAGTCATCATGATGGATCGCCCGCCGATGGAAGAGAGAATGCCGGCCAGATTGACGGTGGCGGCGCTGGTGCACTGGCAGGGTCGTTTCCTGCTGGTGGAAGAGGAGATCAAGGGCCAGCGCCGTTTCAATCAGCCTGCCGGCCATGTGGAACCGGGTGAAAACCTGATTGAAGCGGCCTGCCGCGAGCTCAAAGAAGAGACAGGACTGACCGCCACGCCCAGCGCCTGGCTCGGGGTCTATCTCTACAAACCGGCCGACAGCGAGGCCACCTTTGTGCGCACTGCCGTCATCTTCGACCTTGAAAAGGCGCCGGGTCAGCACCATCCAGAGGATCCTGACGGCGATGTGCTGGCCTGCCACTGGCTCACCCTGGAGGAGATAGCCGAGTGCAAACCGGCCCTGCGTAGCCCATTGGTGTGGCAGTGCATTCAGGATTATCTGGGGGGCACCCGCCTGCCGCTGTCGGCGCTCAAGGCCTTTATCTGAGGCCATTTGGCACCGATTTATTGCTGGCGTGCCAGCTGACAGAAAAACGATTTCCTGCCTTGCTACCCCTCAAGGGGAAGCGGACAGGGAGATGTGACCGAGGGCGCAAAACTCTGGTAGAATACGCCCCGTTTAAACGAACTGGTAACTTCGACTAATGACAGACAACAGCCAAATCAAGGTGATCGTCGGCATGTCCGGCGGCGTGGATTCTTCCGTCTCGGCCTACCTGCTCCAGCAGCAGGGTTATCAGGTCGAAGGCTTGTTCATGAAGAACTGGGAAGAAGACGACACGGACGAGTACTGCTCTGCCTCCCAGGATTTGGCTGATGCCAAGGCCGTCTGCGACAAGCTGGGTATGAAGCTGCATACCATCAACTTCGCTGCCGAGTACTGGGACAATGTGTTCGAGCACTTCCTGGAAGAGTACAAGGCAGGGCGCACGCCGAACCCGGATATCCTGTGCAACAAGGAGATCAAGTTCAAGGCGTTCCTCGAATTTGCCGCCGAAGAGCTGGGTGCCACCTACATCGCCACCGGCCACTATGTGCGCCGTGACGACAGCACAGGCCACCCGCGCCTGCTGCGCGGTCTCGATACCAACAAGGATCAGAGCTACTTCCTCTACACCCTGAGCGAAGCCCAGGTGGGTCAGAGCCTGTTCCCGGTCGGGGATCTGGAGAAGCCGGAGGTGCGCCGCATCGCCGAGCAACTGGATCTCATCACCGCCAAGAAGAAAGACTCCACCGGTATCTGCTTTATCGGTGAGCGCAAATTCAAGGACTTCCTGGCCAAGTTCCTGCCCGCCCAGCCCGGCCCCATCGAAACCGTGGACGGCAAGGTGATCGGCGAGCATCAGGGCTTGATGTATCACACCCTGGGTCAGCGCAAGGGGCTCGGCATTGGTGGTCGCAAAGACGCCACCGAAGAGGCCTGGTACGTGGTGGACAAAGAGGTGGAGCGCAATACCCTGGTGGTGGCGCAGGGCGAGCACCCGCGTCTCTACTCAGACGGCCTGATTGCCAGCCAGCTGCACTGGGTGGATCGCACCCCGATCCGCGCACCGCGTCGCTGCACCGTCAAGACACGCTATCGCCAGCAGGATATCCCCTGCCTCATTCAGCCCATCGATGACGAGACCATACGGGTCATCTTCGACGAGAAACAGGCAGCCGTGACCCCGGGTCAATCCGCCGTCTTTTATGACGGGGAAGTGTGCCTGGGCGGCGGCATCATCGAGCAGCGTTTCAGCCATCCGGTGTAAATCCTGACGGCAGTGACATCGATGATCGACAAATACCAGAGCTGAACCATGGCCTTTGCAAGCACGCTGAAACAGTGCGTCAGCCATGCGGTTTGGGCCAACAAAGAAGGCAGCGAACGTGAGCGACCAATTCCAGGGCCGGATCATGGCCTGCTGCGGCATCAGCCGGTGAACCAACATAACAGGGCTGTGAAACGATGAGCGACAAATTTCAAGACAGAACCATGGCCTTTGCCGGCATCTGCCAGGCGGCCTATCTGGTACAAAAAGTGGCCCGTGATGGCACTTGCGATGAAGCGTCCCTGCGCGAGAGCCTGCAAAGCGTGCTGGTGACCGATCCCAAGCAGCCGCTGGAGGTGTTTGGCAACCATCTGGCCATTCGCGATGGCTACCGCGCCCTGGTCGAGCAACTGGGATCCGACGGCAGCCAGAAAAATGCCGAGCTGACCCGTTACGTGGTGAGCCTGATTGCGCTGGAGCGCAAGCTGGCCAAGCGCAAGGACATTCTCAACATGCTGGGGGAGCGGATCAGCCAGATCGGCCGCCAGCAACAGCATTTCGATCTTCTCGACGAGCAGATCCTGGCCAACATGGCGAGCATCTACAGCGATCTCATCAGCCCCATAGGGCCGCGCATCCAGATAGCGGGTACCCCGCTGTTCCTGCAGCAGCCCCTGGTGCAGCACAAGGTGCGCGCCCTGCTGCTGGCAGGCATCCGTGCCTGCGTGCTGTGGCGCCAGCTTGGCGGCAGCCGTACCCAGATCATTTTCGCTCGCAAGAAAATGGTCGAACTGGCCAAACGTTTCTAAGAATCGGCTCGAGCTCCGTAGTGAGAGGCCGGAAGCAAGGTGAAGAGCAGCGCAGGTACCGGAGTTTATGTCGATAAATAAGGATGCCGAGCAGCACATGAGCCTTGATAACGGTCTAGTAACAGGAGCGCGAGTTGATGAGAATCCCCCACACCAATCATCAGGAGTTCACCCCATGGAGCTGTCCGCGCTGACTGCTGTTTCCCCGATTGACGGTCGTTATGGCGACAAGGCCGATGCCCTGCGCCCTATCTTCTCCGAATTCGGTCTGCTGCGTTTTCGCGTCGAAGTTGAGGTGCGCTGGTTGCAAAAACTGGCCAGCCACGTCGGGATCCCGGAAGTCCCTGCCCTGAGCGCGGCCGCCAACGCCCTGCTCGACGGTATTGTCAGCAACTTCAACGAGAGTGACGCCGCCCGAATCAAACAGATAGAGCGCACCACCAACCATGATGTGAAAGCGGTGGAGTACTTCCTCAAAGAGAAGGTGGAAGTGAACCCTGAGCTGGCCGCCGTCAGCGAGTTTATTCACTTCGCCTGCACCTCGGAAGACATCAACAACAACTCCCACGGCCTGATGCTGAAAACGGCCCGTGACGAGGTCATCAAGCCTTACTGCGAGAAGCTGATCAGCGAGCTCAAGCGTCTGGCTCACGAGTACCGTGACATGCCGCTGCTGTCGCGCACCCACGGACAGCCGGCCACCCCGAGCACCATGGGCAAGGAGATGGCCAACGTCGCCTA
The DNA here is from genome assembly GCF_029237245.1 of Aeromonas sp. 5HA1. Lineage (NCBI taxonomy): Bacteria > Pseudomonadati > Pseudomonadota > Gammaproteobacteria > Aeromonadales > Aeromonadaceae > Aeromonas > Aeromonas sp. 5HA1. The sequence continues at coordinate 287,000 of NZ_JAACFW010000002.1, read as the reverse complement.
TCGCCTGGAGCGCCAGTACAAGCAGATCATGGCGGTGGAGATCCTCGGCAAGATCAACGGCGCCGTGGGCAACTACAACGCCCACGTGAGCGCCTACCCGGAAGTGGACTGGCACCAGTTCTCCGAGGAGTTCGTCACTTCCCTCGGCCTGAACTGGAACCCCTACACCACCCAGATCGAGCCCCACGACTATATTGCCGAGCTGTTCGACGCCATGGCCCGCTTCAACACCATCCTCATCGACTTCGATCGCGATGTGTGGGGTTATATCTCCCTGGGTCACTTCAAGCAGCGCACTGTGGCGGGCGAAATCGGCTCCTCCACCATGCCGCACAAGGTCAACCCCATCGACTTCGAGAACTCCGAAGGCAACCTGGGTCTGGCCAACGCCGTGTTCCAGCACCTGGCCTCCAAGCTGCCCATCTCCCGCTGGCAGCGAGACCTCACCGACTCGACCGTGCTGCGCAACCTGGGTGTGGCCGTCGGTTACTCCCTGATTGCCTATCAGGCGACCCTCAAGGGGATCTCCAAGCTGGAAGCCAACGCCGGTGCCATGGCAGCCGATCTGGACGCCAACTGGGAAGTGCTGGCCGAGCCCATCCAGACTGTGATGCGTCGCTACGGTATCGAGAAGCCCTACGAGAAGCTCAAAGAGCTGACCCGTGGTCGCCGCGTCGATGCCGAAGGCATGCGTACCTTTATCGACACCCTCGAGCTCCCCGAGCACGTGAAAGTCGAGCTGAAGAAGCTGACCCCGGCCAACTATATCGGTCAGGCCCAGCGTCTGGTTGATCTGCTGAAGTAAGCCAACCGGTACTGACGAAGGGGCCCTGTGCACGATACGCCACAGGGCCCCTGTTATTTTCCCTGCCACGGCAGGATCCCGAGTGGCTTTTCCCAAGCCCGCCTTGGGCAAAACCTCTTTGCGAGACACGAGAAACAGCATGTACGAACTCAATCTGGATATCGCTCACTTCCTCGAGCACTACTGGCAGAAACGCCCGCTCCTTATAAAAGGCGGCTTCACCGACTTTCAGGATCCCATCAGCCCCGACGAGCTGGCGGGTCTTGCCATGGAAGAGGTCATCGAATCCCGTCTGGTGACCCGCTTCGACGGCAAGTGGGAAGCGGCTCATGGTCCCTTCGAATCTTACGATCACCTGGGGGAAGATAACTGGACTGTGCTGGTGCAGGCTTGCAACCACTGGGCCCCCGAGGTGCATGAGCTGGCACTGCCGTTCCAGTTCATTCCGGGCTGGCGCTTTGACGATGTGATGGTGAGCTTCTCCACCCCTCATGGTGGTGTCGGCCCCCACATCGACAACTACGACGTCTTCATCACCCAGGGCCAGGGCAAGCGTCACTGGCGAGTGGGCGATGCCAAGCCTCTCAACGAGTTTGCCGCCCACGCCGCCCTGCTGCATTGCGAACCGTTCGAGGCGATCATCGACGTCATCATGGAGCCGGGCGACATCCTCTACATTCCGCCCGGATTCCCGCACGAAGGCTACGCCATCGAGCCCTCCATGAATTTCTCGGTAGGCTTCCGTGCGCCGGATGCCAAGGCACTCATCTCCTCCTTTGCCGATCACCTGATCGACAACGAAATGCGTACCGAGCGCTACGGCGATGGGGATCTCAAGCCCCGCGTCCGTCACGGCGAGATCCAGCCCCATGAGCTGCACCGCCTGCGCGAACTGATGCAGCAGGCTCTGGACGACGAGACCCTGTTCAAGGAGTGGTTTGGCACCATGATTTCCGAGGCCAAGCACGATCTGGACGTCAGCCCCATGGAACCTGACTACAGCGCCGAGGAAGTGGCCGACCTGCTGACCCAGGGCGAACCCGCCATCAAGGTGCCGGGCCTGCGCTCCGTCTGGTTCAGCGGCGAGAGCCGTACCTGCTATATCGACGGAGAAGCCTGGACCCTGCCGAGCGACGATGCGGCCGCCATCTCCCTGTTGTGTGACAAAGACATCATCACCCAGGCCGACATGGTGGAGCTTACCGATCAGGCCGGCTTCCTGCAGCTGCTGACCCGTCTGGTCAACCGCGGTTACTGGTTCTTCAGCTAATCGGGCTGGCTGACAAAGACGAAAAAGGCGCCTTGATGGCGCCTTTTTCATGAGCGGCGGCTTATGCCTCGCCAACCTCTTCGGACTCGTCTTCGGGGAGTTCGTCAAACAGGGGGTGGTAGAGCACTTCGCCGGCCATGCCAGCCAGGCCACCTTCCTGCAGCTCCATCGCCAGAAAGCAGTCGGCGGGAACTTCATAGATGCAGTGCAGACCGAACTCGCTGGCGGGACGAAAACCGAAGCGACCGTAGTAGGTCGGATCGCCGAGCACCACCACCGCCTTCCAGTCCATCTCCAGCGCCGTATCCAGCCCCTCACGCACCAGATCCGAGCCGATACCCTGCCCCTGCCAGTCCGGATGGACGGCAACAGGCGCCAGACCGAGCCAGGGCCCTTCCATGCCGTTAATGGTGATCGGGCTCAGCATCAGGTGCCCCATGAACTCGTACTCTTCCTCTTCGACCATGGTCACCACGGCAGCGCCACATTCGCGCAGGCGGTTGACCAGTTCGGCCTCATCGGAACGGCCAAAGGCGGCGCTCACCAGTTCATAGACCGGCAGCATGTCGCCGGGGCGCTCGGTTCTCAGCATACAGCGTTACTCCTCGTACAGCAGAGCGGGCATTATTCCACAAAGTGCCGGTCGGCCTGAGTACCTTTGTCCAGAAATGGGAGGGTGGGCTCAGGAAAGCGAGCCGCAAGCAGCCGCAGTACCCCTTGCAAGGCCACCGGCGTCATGGCCGTGATGGCCTCACCGTAGGCCGCGAATAGCTCGGCATCGTCCTGTTCCAACCTTGCCAAAGCAAGCTCGGGTCCCTGATGCCAGCGCCCGGCCAGCTCATCGATGAGCTCTGGCAGCTCCACCAGCAGCCAGAGCTGATGATAACGCCCCGCGACCTTAGCCCCATCAAGGCGCCCTGCCGCGGGCAGCCCTGTGCGGCGCGCCATCTTGTCAATCCAAGCGAGCCGCTGTTGCCGCTGCGTGCGGGTGAGCAGGACGGGCCCCTGGCGCAGCAGACTGGTCAGTTGCAGCAGGCAGGCAAGCCCCTGCTCGTCCCTGTCTTTTAGCAGCAAGCCACCCAGCAGATGCAACTGATCGGGCTCGACCTGCTCCAGCTGACTGAGCGGATGGCACACAATGTCGAACTGGGCCCCATCATAGGGGGCTGCACCTGGCAAGGTGGGTATGCACTTGTCATCCAGAAACAGGGTGAGCTGCAACGAGCCGTCATGATCCAACCCGGCCTGTGCATCGGCACCATGTAAAATAGCCACGGCCACCCGCTCGTTCGCCAGCCAGGGCGCCAGTTGCTGCGTCACTGGCTCGGGCAGGGGGATGGCCCTGTCCAGTCGCCAATAGCTTACCTCGCACGGCTGCTGGACAGTTCGGGCGCGCAGCCCGCGATAGTGCATGCCGAGTTTGGCCATCACCCGACCGGAGGCGAGGTTGCCCGGCATGTGACGGGCGGTCAACGCCGGCAGTTGCAAGGTGTCGAACGCAAATGACTTGACCAGCTGCGCAGCCCGGGTAGCCAGCCCCCGGTTCTGCCAGGGGACGCCGACCCACCAGGCCAGCTCGCCGTTCCAGTGCAGCGAAATCACCCCGACCAGCGGGGCCACTTCAGCCCCCTGCAGCAGCGTCATGGCCCAGCTCCAGCCCAGCCCCAGCGCGCCCTTGCGCCCACTGCTGGCGAGCCAGTCACGGGCACCTTCCGGCGGGTAAGGGTGAGGAATATTGAGGGTATAGCGGGAGAGCGCCTCGTCGGCGCAGTAGCGCACCACCTCGGCCTCATCGTCGGCCAGCAATGGCCGCAACACTAGGGGGCTGCCAGAGGGTGACGCCAGACCGGATTCACGCAGCAGGGGCACGGTCAAGCGGCGGGCAAGCAGGCGCTTGAGCACGGCGCCCATGTCGTCATCCGCGGTCAACACCAGATCGGCCCCGAGCGGCCCCAGGGTGAGCAAGCCGCTCTCCTTGGCCAGGGTCAGCAGAGAGGGGGACGCGCTGATCAGGATCTGACGGCTGGGGTCAACATGAGGATCCGCGCTCAGATCGCCATCGAGCCATGCCGCCAGCAGCCCGCTGGCGGACAAGATGCCATCAGGGGGACAGCCAGACCAGAGGTCAGCCCCCTGCCCCAGATGGGGTGCGCTCTCTTTGCACAACAGCAGTTTCCAGCAATGACCCTGCTGCTGCCAGGCTTGCAGCACAGGAGACCAATGGGGTTGCCACAGCGCCCGCTCGATAAGCAGCTCCATCAGCTTGCCTGACAGGCTGCAGGCAGGCTCAGATGGCGGGGGTGAGCCTCAATGCGGGCGATCCAGGCCCGGATGGCAGGCCAGCCCTGCAAGGAGAAGATCCCCTCCTCTGCCACATGGGTGTAGGCATAGAGAGCCATGTCGGCGATGGTTGGTGTTTGCCCGCACAAGTAGAGACTCTGTTTCAGCTGCTGCTCCATCACCGCCAACGCCTGCTCACCACCGGCCTTGAGGCCATCGAGCCGTGCCTCCTGGGATTCCGGCCGGCCCAGATAGTGGACGATGAAGCGCGCCACGGCTATGTAGGGCTCGTGGCTGTACTGCTCGAAGAACAGCCACTTGAGCACCTCGGCCTGCTGGCGGGGATCCGCCGGCCAGAGCGCCGAACCCTGTGCCAGATAGAAGAGGATGGCATTGGATTCCGCCAACGTATCCCCTTCATCGATCGCCAGCACGGGGATCTTGCCGTTGGGATTCATGGCCAGAAAGGCCGGGGTTTGGGTGTCACCTGCCTGGATATCCACCGGTACCCAGGTCAGAGGCAGCTCGAGCCAACGGGCCAGCAGCCACACCTTGTAACAGTTGCCGGATCTCAGGTCGCCATACAGACGCATACAGACTCCTTGTCAGCGCAGGAGATTGAACGGGATAAAACAGACTCTCAGGGTGCCAGCCGCTCTATGTGCCAGCCATTCACCTCGCGGGTGTAGTAGAAGCGATCGTGCAGGCGATGCTCGCCCCCCTGCCAGAACTCTACCGTGTCGATCACCACCCGATAGCCGCCCCAGAAGCTCGGCAGCGGCACTTCGCCATTGGCAAACTTCTGCTTGAGCTCGAGGAACTTGGCCTCCAGCACGCCGCGGGCCGAGATGCGGGTCGACTGCTTGGAGACCCAGGCAGCTATCTGGCTATCCTTGGGGCGACTATGGAAGTACTTCATCACCTCGAAGGTGCTCATCTTCTCCACCCGGCCGGTGACGTGCACCTGGCGGTCCAGAGTGTGCCAGGGGAAGAGCAGACTGATGCGGGGGTTGCCTTCCAGCTGGTGTGCCTTGCGGCTGCCCATGTTGGTGTAGAACACCATACCCTGGGTGTCGTAGTGCTTGAGCAGCACGGTGCGCTGCCAGGGTTGCCCCTCGGCATCCACGGTCGCCACCACCATGGCGGTGGGATCGGTCAACTTGGCCTCACAGGCCTGGGCCAGCCACTTCTCGAACAGGGCCAGGGGGTCGGCCGGCAGATCGGCCCGGTGCAATCCGCCCCGGGTGTATTCACGGCGCAGATCAGCCACATCCATCATCTTGATTTTCCTTCTTTCTTTTTGCCGCCGATGCGGCCATGCGTGCAGGCATTGTGCGACGAGCACGCCATGGGTACAAGCCTCGGGGCGGTCAAATGCCAGCGCCAAAAAAGAAAGGGAGGCTTGCGCCTCCCCTTTTCTGCCCACACCCGGCGGCGGGCTTATTGCTTGCCGGCAGCCGGTGGACAATGGGCCAGCATGCGCTGGTTATACTCGGCCGCATAGGCCCTCAGCCTGGCCTGAGCCTCTTCCTGACCGGGTCTGATGACATCCCCCAGTCCATCGAGGTAGCGCACGCCACAACGCGCCTTGGCGGCTTCCTGCTCACTTGCCGCAATGCCGGGCGCCACTTCGCCGCGCCCGGCCCGCACTATCAGCCGGTAATCCTGCCTGGCAAGGCTGGCGCTGACCGTCTGCTCCAGGGTGTCGGCATCCGCCTGACACCCGCCAAGCAGAGCAAGCAGCAGCAAGCCGGTGGCTCTCATGCCCGCCTCCGTTGCCAGCCGAACAGCGCCAGCGCCAGTGCCCAGAAGCCAAGAGCACCACCGCCACCACCACCCGAGCTGCCGCCACTTTGCGCGACCGGCAACTTGAGCGGGCTGATGGCGAAGAAGATGTTGTCGCTACAGGCCACCTTCAGCCTGACGCTGCTGGTGAGGTTGGTCGGCAGCGTCACTGTGGCTGAGCCACTGTTGGGCTGGCTGGTGGCCAGGGTCGACCAGTTTGCCCCCTCATTCTGAGTCACGAACAGGTTTACCTTGCTGCAGTTGATTGGCGCAGCATTGGTGCCTGCCACATCCCAACTGACGGCCTGGCTGGCCCCCGGCGCCACCGTCACACCCAACGGGCTGGTCAGGCGGAAGGCGCTGCCGGTGTTGACCACCTGCACCTTCATATCATCGCTGGCGACGCCGCCCTGGCCATCACGCACAGTGAGCCGGAAGTTGAGCTCCCGGTTGGTGGTGGGCCAGGCCTCGCCCTTGGCCAGTGTACCGGTCAGCAGGGAGGGCAAGCTGGGCAGGATCCGCTCTGGCGAGCTGGTGGGCGAGACGAACCGGAACAGCGGGCGGGTACCATCGTCGATCATGTCGAGGGTACTGCTGGACTCTGTGCCCAGATCGATCTGCTCCCAAGTGTAGGTCAGGGGATCCTTGTCCAGATCCGCCCCTGCCCCTCTGAGCACAAAAGGGACATTGGCAGGAATGGCGTAATTGGCACCCGCTGCGGCCTGAGGTGCGTTGTTGCTGAGGCTCAGTGTGGTGCCACAGGTCGGCACAGTGGCCATGTGCGCCCGCATCTGCTCGATTGATTTGCTGTGGAAATAGGGATCACCTTGCCGCTGGATGTTTTCATCCCCACAGATACCGGCATAGGCCATGATGGAAGTGCCGCTGCCCGGTTCCCAGGCCTGATTGGCTACCCGGTTGCCACCGCCGCAACTGTTGGTGGTACCGTTGAAGGTGTGGTCGGCACCGAACTGGTGGCCGATTTCGTGTGCCACATAGTCGATAAAGAAGGCATCTCCCACTGGGTTGGATGAGCCTGTCATGCCGTTCGATTTGGTGGCAGTACAGAGCACCCCCAATCCGGCCAGACCACCACCGCCGGTATTGACCACATGACCTATGTCGAATGGCCCCAGCGCCCCGCTAGGCAAGGTCTGCGCAGTGGCCTGTACCAGGCCGTTGACATTGAAATCCGTGTCGTCATTGCTGAACGGATCGCTCGCCGGATCGGTAAAGATGATGGCGTCATTGCCGCTGGCCAGCTGGAACTCGGCCCCCACGTCGCGCTGATATACCTCGTTCACCCGGTTGAGCAAGGTGGCAATCGCTCCCATGGTCAAGACCTTGGAGCCACCGTGGAACTGGGTATACTCTCCGGCTGCCGAAATGGCGATGGTATAGCGCTTGCGCTCGTTGCCATCCACCTGCACCTTGCGGGCCAGGGTGTTGGCGTCATGACCGATCACCTTGTCGGCCTCCTCTTCCAGCCGGCTGTAGGCATCCTGCTGGTAGTAGACGGCATAGCCTTCGGCATTGGGCAGCGCATCGACGAACACCATCTTGCCCTGATGGCTGAACATGGCGTGGAAGCCCAGCGGACCAAGATCGAAACGGCCCGTCTCTACCGGCGCAGCCGGATTATGACCCTTGAAGGTCAGGATATCGGGATACTTGACGGCAAGATCGGCGGGCAGCAGGTCATAGGCCTGCAGCACGAAGGTCACTTCCCCCCCGTCAGGCAGGGGCAAGGTCAGCTGGCGTCCCCCGGCCTGCAGTCCGGCAAAGTAATCGAGGGGCACCTTGGCCACTCGAAACTGGTTCGCCCGCACGTCATAACCGTCAGTCACCGTGGCGCGCGCCGCTACAGTGCTCCACTCATTGGCCGCAAGGCCACCAGAGCTCATCAGGCTGGCCACAACCAGCGCCAGGGGCGAATATTTCATCAACTGCATCTTTTTAGTCCTTTTAAATGCACTCAGCTGAACAACCATCGGCATCATTTTCCTGCTGGTCCGATTAGTCCAGCGCCATCGTCTGTACATTCCCCGAATGGGGAGTGTTGCGCCAACCCTGTCTAACCCCTATCATTGCGCGGATTTATCAGTTTTAGAACCGCGCTCGATAGGAAGGCGGTTCATCTTTATCTGGCCAAGGTTAATCTTATGCTCAAGTCCCCACTGTTGCCCCGTTCCGGGGATCTGGTCGTTGCCATAGTTGACGATGTATTAGGCCAGGGTCTCACCCTGGACAGAGCCTATGCACGCCACTTCTCCGGCATCGAAATCAAGCCACAAGAACAGGCAAGGATTGCCCTGGTCACCGGCGACCTGCTGCGTCGCCTCAGCCTCTACTGCGCCCTGACCGGTATTCAGGTGCGTCAGGCCGAAAAAAACGTCTGGCCACTGCTGCACAGTTGGCACGCCTTCCACAAGATAGTTCAGTCCAACCACCCGACCCTGGATCGCTTCAACGAAGAGGCATTCCGTCGCCGCCTGACAGAAGCAAAGAAAAATCCGGTGCTGATGGATGGTTGCCCTGCCTGGCTGGAAAAGCTGGGCAGCGAGCAGTTGGGCGAGGCCTGGCCTGCAGAGCGCGCCGCCCTGGCCTGGATGCCCAAGCGTTACCTGAGAGTCAACACCCTCAAATGCACACGGGAACAGCTGCAAGCCGCACTGGCCAAGGAGCAGGTCAACACCATTCCGGTTGAAGGGGTCGCTACCGCCCTGCAGGTCACCTCTGATGCCGCCCTGTTTCGTACCAAGGCGTTTGCCGATGGCTGGTTCGAGCAGCAGGACGCAGGCTCCCAGCTGGTTGCGGCGGCGCTGGAAGTCACCCCTGGCATGCGGGTCATCGACGCCTGCGCCGGTGCCGGCGGCAAGACCCTGCACATCGCCGCCATGATGGAAGGCAAGGGCCGTCTGCTGGCAATGGATGTGGAAGAGTGGAAGCTGGAAAACCTCAAGCAGCGCGCCCGCCGTGCCGGTGCCCACAACGTGGAAACCCGCGTCATCGAGAGCAGCAAGACTGTCAAGCGCCTCAAAGGCACTGCCGATCGCGTACTGCTGGACGTGCCCTGCTCCGGTCTTGGCGTGCTCAAGCGCAATCCGGATGCCAAATGGCGCGACACCGCCGAGCGACTGCCGGTGCTGGTTGCCTTGCAAGAGGAGATACTGCAGCGTTACAGCCAGATGGTGAAGGTGGGGGGTCTGCTGGTCTATGCAACCTGCTCCATCCTGCCCCAGGAGAACCGTCAGCAAGTAGACAAGTTCCTGGCTGCCAACGACAACTATCGTCTGCGGGATGACCACACCGTCAGCCCGTCAGCGACCGGCTTTGACGGCTTCTATATGGCTCGCATCGAGCGCATCAGCTGATCCCGTCTGCCGTGAATAAAAAAAGGGGAGCCATTGGCTCCCCTTTTTGCATGATGCAGATGCGACCTTATTCGGCAGCAACGTCATCCTGCTTGTGCTTGGCGGCAGTTTCCTTGATCAGGGTCTGCAGCTCGCCGGCCTGGAACATCTCGATCAGGATATCGCAGCCACCGACCAGCTCACCCTCTACCCACAGTTGCGGGAAGGTGGGCCAGTTGGCGAACTTCGGCAACTCGGCACGGATGTCCGGATTTTGCAGTATGTCGACATAAGCAAACGGCTCGCCACAGGACATCAGAGCCTGGGAGGCCTGGGCAGAGAAACCGCAGCTGGGTAGCTTGGGGGAACCCTTCATGTACAGGATGATGGGATTGTCAGCCAGCTGCTGTTTGATCTTTTCAATAGTTTCCATAGGTGCCTCACTAGAGCGATTTCGGCGGCCATTCTACTGCAATCCTTGCAGACCACAAACTGACAAACCGTCCTGGATGCAAGAAGTGATGAATCAATACGCCGTAGCTTGATCCGGATCATGGCGAGAATCAAGAGTTGTTAGCCCATCTTTGATGCTGGTACAATCGACGGGCTTTGGGCCATCTGGCCCCATCATTTCAAGAACAATTCTTTTCAAAATAGAAAAGAGTACGCAATGTCTTGCAACCGTCGCCTTCGCACGGCCAGCCAATGGAGAGTAGAAAATGGCTTTCGAACTTCCCGCTCTGCCCTACGCAATCAATGCCCTGGAACCGCACATCTCCCAGGAAACTCTGGAATATCATCACGGCAAGCACCACAACACCTACGTGGTCAACCTGAACAACCTGGTGCCAGGTACCGAGTTTGAAGGCAAGTCTCTGGAAGAGATCATCAAGACCTCCACTGGCGGCATCTTCAACAACGCCGCCCAGATCTGGAACCACACCTTCTACTGGCACTGCCTCTCCCCGAACGGTGGCAACGAGCCGACCGGCGCCCTGGCTGATGCCATCAACAAGGCGTTTGGCTCCTTCGCCGAGTTCAAGGATGCCTTCACCAAGTCTGCCATCGGCAACTTCGGTTCCAGCTGGACTTGGCTGGTGAAAAAAGCCGACGGCTCCCTGGCCATCGTCAACACTTCCAACGCCGGTTGCCCGCTGACCGAAGCCGGTACTACGCCGCTGCTGACCGTCGACCTGTGGGAACACGCCTACTACATCGATTTCCGCAACCTGCGTCCGAAGTACATGGAAACCTTCTGGACCCTGGTGAACTGGGAATTCGTGGCCAAGAACCTGGCTGCCTGATAGCCGCTTCTTGCCAAAACGCCCCGCACTGCGGGGCGTTTTTTTATGGCAGAAATGAGCCGGCAGCGGATATGAAAAAGGCGCCCGAAGGCGCCTGTTATCGACAGCCAGTGGCATCACTGGTCTATCTCGTCCAGATAGTCATCCAGATTGGCATCGTCGGCTTTCTCCGCCGGCGTCTGCTTGAACTCGGTCTGACGACCGGTCACTTTGTTCTGGTTGTGCTGCAGATAGAAATCCTTGGTCAGGGCATAAGGATCGAGCGCGTTGTCGATGATCCTCTCCTGATCGATCAGCTTGGATCGGGTACCCAATCCATCCAGCATCCAGTGGGTGACTCGCAGCGGCAGCGTCAACAGAGCATAGGGGAAGTAGATGGTATCTATGGTATCCCCCACCAGCTTGCGCGTCGTGGTAGGTCCGTAGACGGGCACCATCAGATAGGCACCATCGCCGATATCGGCACGACCCAGTACTGTATTGAGTTCCAGCTTGTCGCGTTCGAGCCCGGCATGCTTGGCCACATCGAAGATACCCAGCAAACCGATAGTGGTGTTGAGGGTAAAGCGGCCGAGGTTGGTCCCCGCGCCTTGCAAGTCACCGGTGATCAGGTGGTTGACCATGCTGCTCGGCTCGTTGAAGTTCTCAACCAGGTTCTCGATGCCATCCTTCATGCCTTGCGGAATATAGCGGGCATAGCCATGCACCACGGGGCGGGCCACATAGGGCTCCAGCACATCGTAGTTGACCACCCACATGGCCCGGTTTGCCCCCTGGAAGGGGTCGCGGCCATCGCTGGCAGTGCTGGTCGCCTCGGGCCGACCCGGTGCTTCATTGAGATCAAGACTCTCGGGGCCCGGCTTGGGTGGGCCACCCGCACAGCCTCCCAACAACAATGCCGCCATCAATGCCACTGAACGCACATACATATGGAAGTCCTAGTTTTTTATTGTGATTAATCCGAATTATAGGCACCCGCCCCATAGAGGGGCGGGGCAAAGGGGTATTAGAGGGCGTGATCGATACGGATGTCAATCGGCGCTGAAGGAATTGCATCAGTCGGGACAGATGTCGATACCCCTTCGAACGCCCCTTCCTTGTTCATGACGTTGCCGCCGCGAGAAAGCCGTGCCTTGAACTGCAGTTGCGGATAGGCGGAAAGCTTGCTGCCCTCCATCATGGCATCACCATCCCCCAGGGAAAGGGTAACAGGCAAAGTGGGTCCTGCGATGCGCTTCACGGCGATGGGCATGGGCGGCCCATTGGGCACCACGGCAAAAACGAACAGATGAGCATCTTCCGGCATCTGAATACCGGCAGCCAGGGTGACATGGATCGGAAACTCCCCTTTCTTCACCTCCAGCTGTTGCCCCTGCTCATCACTCTTGTTGGCTGCACCAGGGGTCGTCACCGCTATGCCACGCTGTTTCAACTGCTGCTCGGCATAGTCGATGGAGCGCTCCACCATGGCGTAGCGGGTCGAGCCCTTCTCCATCAGCGGCAGCATCTCGCGCCAGCGCATCAGCGCTGTCTTGAAGTCCTCTTTTTGCAGCGCCATAAAGGCATAGACGGAGCGGGCCTCTATGTTGGCCGGATCCAGCGCGATGGCGCTACGCAGCAGCTCATCGGCCTGGGCGTCATCCCCAGTCATCATCAGCGCCTGGGCGTAGGGCACGGCTACCATGGTCTTCTGCGGAGCCAGATCATAGGCGCGCTCAAGGGCCTCGCGGGCCATGTCAGGATCACTGCCATCCAGCGACAAACGACCCAGCAGCAGCCAGCCACGGTAATCATTCGGCTCGTCTTTCAGACGGGTGCGCAACGCCAGCATGAAATCCAGCAGGTCCTGCTCGGTCACCTGGACATCCCGCTCAACCAGAATGCGGTTGCTCAGCTCACCCAGTCGACTGCTGGCATCCTGCCAGCGCTGGACTTCCTGCCAGGCGCCCAGCTTGTAATAGAGCCCCAGACTCACCACCACCAGCACCAGCACACCCGGGATCCAGATCAGGCTCTTGCCGCCACGGGCGCTCTGCTCCACATCGGGGATGTCATCCAGCAGGCTGCGTTGCAGCTCGACCAGGGATTCCGGCTCCTCCGCCAATATTCCTTGCTCGCGCTCTTCGCCGATTTCCAGCAAACGCTGACGATAAAGCTGCTTGTTGAGAGCCGAACGGCTGATGCTCTGCTTGCCTTCACCACGCCACAGCGGCATCGCCAGGGTCAGACTCACCAACACCAGCAAGGCCGCGATCACAATCAAAAATGCGGTCATTGTTTCTCTTCCTCTTTGAGCAGGGCAGCCAGACGTTCCTGCTCCTGTGCGCTCAGGGCGCTATCCGCCTGTTTGGCCATGACGGGACGACGGCGACTGCGCACCACCACAGTGACGGCGCCAATGACGATGACCAGCAGCGGGCCGAGCCAGAGGATCAGGGTCGACGCCATCAGCGGCGGGTTATACAAAATGAAGTTGCCGTAGCGGGCGACCATGTAGTCCACCACTTCCTGCTTCTCCTTGCCCTCGCGCACCATCTGGTAGGTCTTGTCCCGCAAGTCCTTGGCAAGCCCTGCATTGGAATCGGCGATGTCCTGGTTCTGACACTTGGGGCAGCGCAACTCGCGGGTCAGCTCGCGAAAAGTCTGCTCTTGCGCGGGAGTGTCAAAGGTATAGACATCAATCGCAGCCAGGGCTGGTCCTGCGCCACCCAATCCCGCCAGCAACAGCAGGGAGGCAATCAGTGTTTTCATCAGGCGCATTCTCATTTCATGGACTCGAAGATGGGCTTGAGGGTAGTGGCCCAGACTTGTGGATTCACATCCCCCACATGGCGATAGCGAATGATGCCCTGACTGTCGATAAAGAAGGTCTCGGGTGCCCCATAGACACCCAAATCCAGCCCCAGCATGCCATCCGGGTCATACAGGTTGACCTGATAGGGATTGCCAAGCTCGGTCAACCAGCGGATGGCCTTGTCCCGCTCATCCTTGTAGTTCATGCCGACAATGGGGATGCCCTGCTCCGCCAGTTGCTTGAGGTAGGTGTGTTCGCCGTAGCAGGTCGGGCACCAGGTAGCCCAGACGTTGAGCAGCATGGGGCGCCCCTTGAGGATGCTGCGATCATGCTGCTTGTTCAGGTCGTAGATGTCCTGCAGGGTGAACACTGGCACTTCCTTGTCCACCATCACTGACTCGAGCTTGGTGGGGTCGGAATAGAGCCCTTTGAACAGGAAGACAGCACCCAACAGAAAAATAATGAAGGGGATCAGAAACAGCCAGGTTTTCTTGTTCATTCCTTGGCCTCCTCTTCACGACGGCCAAAACGGTAACGCTTGTCCAGCATGGCCAGCACGCCGCCAATGGCCATGAAGACGCCACCGAACCAGATCCAGCGCACGAAGGGTTTGTAATAAATCCGCACAGCCCAGGCGCCGTTATCCAGCTGCTCGCCGAGCGCCGCATAGAGATCCCGGGTAAAACCGGCGTCAATCGCCGCTTCCGTCATCGGCATCCGGCTCACTGTGTACATCCGCTTCTCGGGTTTGAGCAGGGCCACCTGCTTGCCATCCTGGTGTACTTCCAGCACACCTTTGAAGCCGTCGTAGTTGGGGCCGTTCTTTTCCCGAATGCCGGTGAAAACAAACTCGTAATCGGCAAACTGCACCCTGTCACCGGCCTGCATGCGCAGATCTTTTTCGATGCTGTAGTTCTGGGTACAGGCGATACCTATGATGCTGACGGCCAGCCCCACGTGACCCAGGATCATGGCCCAATGGCTGTTGCCCAGCTTGCGCACCCCGGTAGCGAAGGGGTGCTTGTGGGTGGCGCGTACCCAGGTCTCCTGGATGCTGGTGATGATGATCCAGGTCCCCAGACCAATTCCCACAGCAGCCCAGGGTTTGAACGCCTCGGCCAGCCGCAGTGGCAGCAAGATGGCGGCGACCAGACTCAGAACCAGGGCGAGGATCACCTTGCCCTTGAGTTCGCCCAGCCCCTGACGGCGCCAGCGAAACAGCGGGCCAACCCCCATCAGCAGGGCAAACGGAATGATCAGCCAGCTGTAGATATGGTTGAAGAAGGGAGTGCCGATGGAGATGCTGCCAAGTCCCAGCTCCTTGTGCACCAGCGGCAACAGGGTGCCGAGCAACACGGTCAACAGACCCGCCACCAGCATGATGTTGTTGCCGAGCAGCAGGGTCTCGCGACTCCACAGCTCATGCTTGCCGTGACTCTTCACCTGCGAGCCCTTGAAGGCGAACAGCAGGAGCGAACTGCCGATCACCGCCAGCAGGAAGCCCAGAATGAACAGGCCTCGGGTCGGGTCGGAGGCGAACGCATGCACCGACACCAATACGCCGGAACGCACCAGGAAGGTGCCGAGCAGGCTCAATGAGAAGGCGGAGAGTGCCAGCAGCACTGTCCAGGCCTTGAAAGTAGCCCGCTTCTCGCTTACCGCCAGCGAGTGCAGCAGGGCAGTACCTGCCAGCCAGGGCATGAAGGAGGCGTTTTCTACCGGATCCCAAAACCACCAGCCACCCCAGCCGAGCTCGTAATAAGCCCACCAGGAGCCAAGCACTATGCCCAAGGTCAGGAAGACCCAGGCCGCCATGGTCCAGGGACGGGACCAGCGCGCCCAGGTGGCGTCAAGACGCCCCGTCATCAGGGAGGCGATGGCAAAGGCAAAGGCGACCGAGAAGCCCACATACCCCATGTAGAGCATGGGCGGATGGAAGATAAGACCCGGATCCTGCAACAAGGGGTTAAGATCGCGGCCATCCACAGGGAAGTAAGGCAGGGTCCGGGTGAAAGGGTCGGAGGTAAACAGCACAAAGGCAGTAAACCCGATGGAGATCAATCCCAATACCCCGAGTACCCGCGCTACCGCATCGAGCGGCAGGCTGCGGCTGAACAGGGCCACCGCCGCCGTCCAGCCTGCCAGCGTCAGTACCCAGAGCAGCAAGGAGCCCTCATGGGCCCCCCAGACGGCAGAGATCCGATACGCCAGCGGCAAGAGGGTATTGGAGTTGGTGGCCACATACTGCACGGTAAAGTCGTGGTCGATAAAGGCCCAGGTCAGGCACAGAAACGACAGCAACAGCAGCAAAAACTGGGCATAGGCCAGCGGACGGGCGGTCGACATCATGCCAAGGCGCCCCCACTGAGCGCCAAGCAAGGGATAAACCCCCAGCAAGATGGCGGTGGCAAAGGCCAGGATCAGTGAAAACTGCCCTAATTCCGGGATCATTTCAGAGTTCCTTCAGGTTGAGTGACAGCACACACCTGTGCGCGGGTGAGAAACGATGAAAACGGTGAGCGGGTAGCCAGACTCATTGTTTGGTTCCTTTCAACTGCGCCTCGGTATATTCCGGCTTGAAATGCATACCATTGGTGGCATCGGCCACTTCCGGCGGCATGTAGTTTTCATCGTGCTTGGCCAGCACCTCGAACGCCTCCACCGTAGTGGCGTTCTTGAGAGTACCCTGGGCCACTATGCCCTGCCCTTCCCGGAACAAGTCCGGCAGTATGCCGTCAAACTCGACGGTCACCAGATGTCCGCCATTATCCACCAGCTTGAAGGCTACCTTGAGGCTTTGCTGATCTCGCAGCACGGAACCCGGTACCACCAGCCCACCAATACGCAGACGCTGCCCCTCTTCGGGCTTTATCTTGTCCGGTCCCTTGCCTTCTACCAGCTCACTCGGGGTGTAGAAGAGATCGATGTTCTGGCTGAGGGCGTAGAGCACCAGGCCGATCACGGCGGCCAAACCGGCACTGATCGCCAGTATGATGGTGAGGCGTTTTTTGCGTCTCGGGTTCATAGGGTGTTCTCCATCTGCTGGGCCGCCTTGCGGCGGGCCTCTCGCGCCTGCTTGCTACGCAACTCGCCAAGCAGGCTGCGGGTTTTTATACGGGTGGAAATGACGATGCCAACCAGGCAGATCAGGGTCAGACCAAAAGAGAGCCAGACATAGAAGGCGTAACCGCCCATCGCCATGAAGTCACTGAAAGAGGCAAAGTGCATGCTTACTTCTCCTGCTTGGCAAGATCGATGACCCAGGGGCGATGCCACTCCCGCATCAAGAGCTCGTTTCGAAAACGCATCAGGGTCACGGCTCCAAGGAAGGCGGCAAACGCCAGTATCATGATGAGCAGCGGCCACAGCATCTCGGGGGAAATGGAGGGTTTGTCAAACTTGGTGATGCTGGCGCCCTGGTGCAAGGTGTTCCACCACTCAACCGAGTAGTGAATGATGGGCAGGTTGATCACCCCCACCAGTGCCAGAATGCCAGCGGCGCGGCCCGCCACCACCTTGTCGCTGAAAGCATTGTAAAGCGCGATCACACCAAGATAGAGAAACAGCAGGATCAGCTCAGAGGTAAGGCGCGCATCCCATACCCACCAGGTGCCCCACATGGGTTTGCCCCAGGCAGCCCCGGTGAACAGTGCAATAAAGGTGAACACGGCGCCGACCGGCGCAATGGCCGCCACCGTCATGTCGGCCATTCGCAGTTGCCACACCAGCCCGATAAAGGCGGCCACCGCCATGGTGGAGTAGGCTCCCATGGAGAGAATCGCGGAGGGCACGTGGATATAGATGATCCGGAAGGAGTCACCCTGCTGATAGTCGGCCGGTGCAAAGGCCAGCCCCCAGACAGTACCGATGATAAATG
Organism: Aeromonas sp. 5HA1; assembly: GCF_029237245.1. Taxonomy (NCBI): domain Bacteria; kingdom Pseudomonadati; phylum Pseudomonadota; class Gammaproteobacteria; order Aeromonadales; family Aeromonadaceae; genus Aeromonas; species Aeromonas sp. 5HA1. Next base: position 269,532 of record NZ_JAACFW010000002.1, on the reverse strand, counting down.
ACAGCAGACTTGTCACGGCAAACCAGGGCAGCAAGGTCCCTGCCAGCCCATAGGCTCGCTCGGGTTTAGCGTAAGGGTGCAACCATTTCCACATAGCTCACAAAACCTTTTTGTTATTAATTGTTTGGCGAGGCCTACCATACTGACCTCGGGGTGACATCAAATACCCCGAAAGCAATAAGCGACCCTCTTCTTGATCCATCGCAACATTATTTTTCCACAATGACCCATCAGGAGCCCTGTGCTCATCCCCATCATCAGTTCAGGCTGACCCTGAGCGCTGCCGATACCGCCAACGGGGTCAGTGTCAAAGCCCCCACCAGCATGGCGGCCAAAATAGCGAGCTGGCCAGCATAGGGCAAGCCCATCCCCGCCGCATCGATGGCAGAGGTGGCAAATATGAGTACCGGAATATAGAGCGGCAGGATCAGCAGGCTCAGCAAGACACCGCCCTTGCGCAGCCCCACCGTCAGGGCGACGCCGACTGCCCCGAGCAGGCTCAGCACAGGGGTTCCCAGCGCCAGGGTCGCGACCACGGCCAGATAGGAGTTCATGTCCAGTGACAACAGGATGGCAAGCAGCGGTGAGATCAGCAGCAGTGGCAGCCCGGTCAGCAACCAGTGAGCGATCACTTTTGCCAGCGCCAGCAGCCCGAGGGGATGAGGCATCAGCATCATCTGCTCCAGCGCCCCATCGCTGAAATCATCCCGAAACAGCCGCTCAAGGGAGAGCATGGCCGCCAGCAAGGCAGCCACCCAGATGATACCGGGGGCAATGCGAGCCAGCAGCTTTGGCTCGGGGCCTATACCGAGGGGAAACAGGGTAATGACGATCAGGAAAAACCAGATCGGGTTTAAAATGTCGGAGCGCTGGCGCAGAGCCATCAGCAACTCGCGGTGAATAAGCTGGATTACGGCGCGCAACATCAAGCTACTCCTGCAGCAAAGGGGTCAGCGACAGGGTCTTCAACCGTCCCTGCATCAGAGTCATGTCCTGGTGGGTGGTGAGGATCACCATGCCTCCCCGCTCGGCGTGGGCCAGGAAGAGGCGTTCCAGTACCTTGACCCCCTGCTTGTCGATGGCGGTAAAGGGCTCATCCAGGATCCAGAGCGCCGGTTTATCACTGAGCCAAAGCCTTGCCAGTGCCACCCGGCGCTGCTGACCGGCGGAGAGTTGCCCGCTGGGATTGTCCTCGAAACCGGCAAGCCCGACCTGGGCCAGCACTCGCCACAGATCCACCCCGGTTTGGGTCGGATGATGCAGTTTCTGATAGAAGGCGAGATTTTCGAGCGGTGTCAGCGCCGCCTTGACACCGGGCTGATGGCCCAGATAGAGCAGGTTGGCATGATATTCATCGCGACAGTGGCGGATATTTTCGCCATTCCAGCACACTTCACCGGCAAACGGCTGGGACAGACCCGTCAAGAGGCGCAACAGGCTGGTCTTGCCCACGCCATTGGGACCTTCAATCTGCACCAGATCGCCGGGAGCCACCGCAAAGGAGAGGTGTTCAAACAGAGTGCGATCTTCACGCACGCAGCTCAGATTGTTAACTTGAAGCAGCATGAGGATGTAATCAGATGAAAAGAGGCGGCCTGCATATTAACACAGTATTAGAATGCGTCTTTTCAAAGATGCCAATTATCAGCAGGATTTGTGGGGAAGATCCCGCCTTTTCGGCGCGCAAAGCGGGAGATGAAAATCAGGAAGGCGAGCGCCTTCCTGATGATTTATGAGCGGCCTTTTCGCAATGAAATCAAGAGTTCAGCCTCGGCCTTTGGCAATTCGCACTCGTTCATGACCTCGTCAAGGTCGGCACCAAGTTCGACCATCTTGGCGGCACGGCTGTAAAGGCGGCGTTCAGGATCCTGCAGGGTCAGCTCCTGCTGACGATCGTTGACCTGCTGCATGGCCCCTTCGACCGACTGCAAACGCTGGCCCATGCCGATGGCCCCCGTGTGCAGTTCCATCATCTGCTTGCGCAGACTCTCGAGCTGGCCTTGCAGCGTCTCCACCCTGGCCTCGGACTCTCGTTGACCACGTCGGCTGCTGACCACCCCGTACAGGGCCAGCACCAACGCCAACAAGGACACCCCCAAGGCAGCTATTTCAATAATCAAAACATCACCTTTCTATCAGAGGGAACCAATATCTTCCCACTCTTCATCGGAGAGCAGCTTGTTCAGATCGACCAGGATCAGCAGTTGACCATCACGGTTGCTGACACCCTGAATGAACTTGGCGCTCTCTTCGGTACCCACTGCAGGGGCGGCATCAATCTCGGAGGAACGCAGATAGACCACCTCGGCCACGCTGTCGACCATGATACCAATCACCTGCTTCTCCGCCTCGATGATGACGATGCGCGAGTTCTCGCTCACATCGCCGGAAGGCAGACCGAAACGGGAACGGGTGTCGATGACAGTCACCACATTGCCGCGCAGGTTGATGATACCTAGCACATACTCGGGCGCACCCGGCACAGGGGCGATTTCGGTGTAGCGCAACACCTCCTGCACCTGCATCACGTTGATGCCGTAGGTTTCATTTTCCAGCTGGAAGGTGACCCATTGCAGCACTTCATCTTCGGCCAGATTCTGTGCAATATTGCGCTTTTCTGTCATGTTTTTATTCCTTTTATGAAAACGTCTACTGGTAAAACTAGCAATAAAACAGCACAAATGCAGAAGTTATCAGCGACCTTCTATGTTGACCCCGCGCTCCAGCAACAGGAGCAACTCCCTGACATGCAGCAGGGCGCACATCTTCTCCTTGACCATGCCAGCCAGCCAGGGACGTTTACCCTCCTGATGGCGCCATTTGACCTGATCACGATGCAATAACTCCGTGCCTTTCAGATGATGGCAGGCGAGCCCCCAGGGAGATTCACCCAACATGATCAGATACTTGTAATCCGGTATCTCCAGATGCTGACCCGGCATCACCCACTGTGCGGTATCCACCACGTTCATCTTCTGCTCGCGGGAAGTCATGATGCCACGATACCAGTCGGGCTGACCAAACAGTGACGAGACTTCGCCCATCTGATGGATCCCGCCAAGCTCGGTCAGGGGCACTGCAAAGGTGACGCCGGCAACTTCGAAGAAGAGCGCCTGAAATTCCTTGCCGGTATCGATGTTTTCCCAGGTCGATGGTGCCACCTCTTCTTGAGGCGCCAGCTCTACCATCGTTTCTGTCATCACCAGCGTTGACGGTTCGGCCACCACCGGGGCCGGCATCTCCTCTGGCCAGACGGGCTCAACCGGCAACAAGGCATCTTCAGCCTCGATCTGCAAGGGCTCGCTGACGACCTCTTCATGGCTCAGGGCATCCATTTCAAACTGCACCTGACCCACTTGGGCGAGCAACTCGCTCAGCTGTTCGAGCCGTTCATCCGCTTCCAGATAGGGTTGAACGACTACCTCGGGAGCAGCCAGAGGCTGGCGTTGCAACAAGATCACGGGAGCAGGTTCAAGCGCTTCTGACGGCTCCGTCTGCAGGACCTCATCCAGCAACAGGGAATGAAAGTAATCATCCATTGCCCTCACTTGAGTAGTGTCTCTCATGATGTCACCTCATGAGCACGTTGACGCTCCTGGGCATCAAGATAGTTGAGCAAAGTCTCATAGGCATAAGTGCCGCGGCTGCTCGGCGAATAAATAGAAGGGGGAATGTGGAGCAAGCTGGCATCCCGAAACTTGGTATCGATGGGGATGACGGCGTTCCATACGGCATCGCCATGTTGTTCCTTGATGGACTTCAGGGTCATCAGGGAGGCGCGGGTTCGCTTGTCAAACATGGTAGGGATCACGGTGAAGCGGAACTTCTCCCGCTTGGAGCGTTGCATGATTTCGAAAGTTTTCATCATCCGCTCCAGCCCCTTGAGAGCCAGGAATTCGGTTTGTACCGGTACCAGTATCCGATCACAGGCCGCCAGAGCGTTGACCATCATGACGCCCAACACCGGCGGGCAATCGATGAGCACATAGTCATACTGATCCTGAATACGCAGCAGGGCACGCTTGATCACCAATCCCATCCCTTCCCGGTTTCCCATCACCCGATCCAGAGTAGCCAATGTGATGGAAGCCGGCAGAAGATGGATATTGTCGAATTTGGTTCTCAGCGTCAGTTTATTGACCAGCTCGGCAGTAGGTTTGGCAGCCTGAAACAACTCATAGAGAGTGCCGTCCAGCCGGTCTGAATCAAAGTCGAGATATGCAGTCAAGGAAGCATGGGGGTCAGTGTCAATCAATAGCACACGCTGTCCACGCTGAGCCAGAATACCGGCTAACGAGACCACTGTGGTGGTTTTACCGACCCCACCTTTTTGGTTGGCAACCGTCCAAACAATCACTGTATCAATCCTGCCTTGTTGTTATACGTATGCCACCACCTGGCAGAGTGATCACCTTGACCTCGCCTGCCTCGACTGCCTGTTGCACTGCGGGAACCGGCTCCACCGTCACAGGCTTGACGGGAGCGGGGGCGGGTGGCACCCAGGCGAACTTGGAAATAGCGACCACCACCTTGCGATTCTGTAAACGTCCCTGCTCGCTGTCATTCCCGGTAAAGGGAGAAAACTCGCCGTAGGCCTCGTAAGCAAGCCGCTGGGGGGCAACCCCCTTGGCGATGAGAGCCGTGAGCACGGCCTCCGCTCTTGCCGCTGACAACGTCCAGTTGGAACGGAAAATTTCATTATTTATCTGCTGGTTATCTGTGTAGCCCCGCACTCTCACATAGTTATCGACCGGTTTGAGAATACTTGAAAGAGTATTGAGCACAGGCTCGGCATTAGTACTCATAAAGGCACTGCCACTGCCAAACAAGAGTCCAGAGCTCAGCTCTATCGTCAACCAGTTGTCATCCAGCGTGAGCTTGACTACGCCCGCCTCCACCAGTGAGCCCATGTTTTCCTGCAATTGGGTATCTATCGTCGCAAGAGTCGTACCATCTTGCTTGATGGGGACACCAGAGATGGGAGCAATCGAAGGGGAGTCTTGTCTGGCACTCTCCAGCACTGCAGATGTGGCAGAGACCTCGCCGTTCAACAGGGATGTCCCCTGCCCTTCCAGCAAGCCATCACTGAGTGGCGGCATGACGCTGAAAGCCTGAGTCATGCCATCAATGACGGCGCGATACTTGTCCTTGTTGACCAGCGCCACCGAGTAGAGCACCACGAACAGAGCAAAGATCAGCGTCATATAGTCGGCATAGGAAACCAGCCACCGATCGAGGTGCTCTCGACCTTGCAGGTGCAAACGATAGCGCTTGCGCATGGCTACTCTCCTTTCAGATAAGCCTTCAACCGCCGTTCAACCTGCGGGCCATTTTCGCCGTGAGCAATCGCCATCAAACCTTCCAGCGTCATCTCCTGAAACAGAGCGTAATGATAGTGAAAGGCGCGCAGACGATTGGCAATCGGTAGATAAAAGAGGTTGGCAAAGCCAACCCCATAGATGGTGGCAACAAAGGCAACGGCAATTCCAGCCCCAAGAGCAGCGGGATCTTCCAGATTGAACATGGCCTGGATCAGACCAATCACTGCACCTATGATGCCAATGGTCGGACTATATCCCCCCATGGCCTCAAAGACCCGGGCGGAGTGCTCGTTGCGCTCCTGCTCGATATCGATGTCCGCTTCCAGCAACATGCGGATATCCTCTATCGATACCCCGTCCACTATCATGGTGAGGCCCTGACGGGTGAACTCGTCACTCTCCTGATCGGCCTGATTTTCCAGTGCCAGCAGTCCCTGCTGGCGGGCGAATACCGCCCATCCCTGCAGCCGCTCGGCTTGATTGGGCAGATCCCAGGCAGGAGGGATCAACATCCAGCGCAACTGCCTGATTGCTTCGAGCAGATACTTGCGCGGTGTCTGCAAAATGACCGCGCCCCAGGTGCCACCCACCACGATGACAAAGGCAGGGCCATCGAGCAGGGTGAGCAGGGTGCCGCCATGCCACAACTGGGCAATGGCAATCGCTCCCAGCGCCAGGATCAGGCCGAACATGCCCATCTTTAGCGACCCAGCTCAACCAGAATACGCTGTGCCACCCGATCCAGCGGCAGTGACTCAGTGGCGATACCCGCCTTGGCAACGGCTTGCGGCATACCATATACGACACAGGACGCTTCATCCTGAGCCCAGATGGTAGAGCCCTGCTCCTTGAGCAGGCGAGCGCCATCCCGGCCATCGGCCCCCATGCCGGTCAATACGATAGCAAGCACCTTGTCGGCATAGGTTTTAGCTGCTGAAGCAAAGGTAATATCGACACAAGGTTTGTAGTTGACCTTGTCGTTACCCTCGACAATCCGGATACGGGCACCGACACCACGCCCTTCCAGCAGCATCTGTTTGCCACCGGGCGCCAGATAGGCATGACCGGGTTTGAGTACATCACCATCTTCCGCCTCCTTGACCCCGATCTGGCACAGGCCATTGAGACGAGCGGCAAAGGCGGCGGTAAAGGTCGCCGGCATATGCTGGATAAGCAATATGGGGTGAGGAAAATCAGCGGGCAGCTTGGTCAACACATTTTGCAATGCAACCGGACCGCCGGTGGAGGTACCGATAGCCACCAACTGATAAGTCTTGCCACTGCGCTTGAACGCCGCCGACGGCACACTCCGCTGTGGCTCGGCCTGACGATCACCAGGACGTGACAGCGAACTGCCCAATGGGCTGCGAGCAGCAGGTTCCGGCGCTTTGGCTCGAGCCGGTGCCGCCATCAGGAAGCGCTTGCGCGAAATATCCTTGACCCGTTGTTGCAACAGCCGGATCGCCTCGTCCTTGTCACGGGCAATGTCTTCAAATTTCTTGGGCAGAAAGTCGAGGGCACCAGCATCCAGCGCATCGAGCGTGGCCTTGGCCCCTTCATGGGTCAGAGAGGAGAACATCAGGATCGGAGTGGGACACTTGGCCATGATCTCGCGTACGGCGCTGATGCCATCCATCACGGGCATCTCTATGTCCATGGTGATCACATCAGGTCGCAGAGCCAGCGCTTTGTCTACTGCCTCCCGTCCATTCTGGGCCGTGTCTATCACCGTCAGCATGGGATCCTGATTGATGATTTCACTGACCCGGCGGCGGAAGAAGCTCGAATCGTCGACAACTAGTACCTTGACTGCCATTGTTATTTTTCTAACTCCTTGGGCCTGAGCTATCAATGTCTACGCGCATACGCTTTGAGCAGACTCGGCACATCCAGAATGAGTGCGATACCACCATCGCTGGTGATGGTGGCCCCGGCCATGCCAGGGGTTCCTTGCAACAGGTTGTCCAGCGGCTTGATCACCACCTCTTCCTGGCCAATCAGGTTATCCACGACAAAACCTATCTGCTGGGTGCCAATCTGCACTATCACCACATGGCCCGTATCCTGCCGTGATTTCTTGTTCGTCCCTTTCACCAGCCACTTGTGCAGGTAAAAGAGCGGAATGGCCTTGTCACGCACTATGATAGTGAGCTGACCATCCACCACATTGGCCTTTTTGAGGTCCAGATGGAAAATCTCGTTCACACACCCCAGCGGCAAGGCAAACGTCTGTTCACCCACTTCCACCATCAGCGTCGGCAAGATAGCCAGCGTCAAAGGCACCTTGATCTCGAGGCGGGTCCCTTTACCCCAGGTAGAATCGATATAGACGGAGCCATTCAGGCTCACAATACTGGTTTTCACCACATCCATACCGACACCACGGCCTGAGATATCGGATATCTCTGACTTGGTAGAGAAACCAGGCGCAAAAATCAGGTTGTAGGCATCGTTGTCACTCATACGAGCCGCACTGTCTGCATCCAGCACACCACGACTGATAGCGATGGACTTGAGCTTCTCCGGATCCATGCCGGCACCATCATCCTCGATACAAAGCAGGATGTGGTCACCCTGCTGGGAGGCACTCAGGGTAATGGTGCCCTGACGTGGCTTGCCCGCTTTTTCACGCACATCCGGCATCTCGACCCCATGGTCACAGGAGTTGCGCACCAAGTGAACCAGCGGATCAGCCAGGGCCTCGACCAGGTTTTTATCCAGATCAGTCTCTTCCCCGACCATCACCAGCTCAATGTCTTTCTTGAGAGTGCGAGCCAGATCGCGCACGACGCGCGGGAAGCGACCAAATACTTTTTTGATGGGCTGCATGCGAGTTTTCATTACCGCGCCTTGCAGATCGGCCGTCACCACGTCCAGATTGGCAACCGCTTTTGACATGTCTTCATCGTTGCTGGCGATGCCGAGGCTCACCAGACGATTACGAACCAGCACCAGCTCACCCACCATGTTCATGATGACGTCCAATGTCTTGGTATCTACCCGAACCGTGGTATCGCTTTGCACTGCATTTTCTGCCGGTGCTGACGGTTGTTTGACGGGGGCTGGTGCCGGTTTTGCGGCAGCAGCCGGCGCGGCGGCGGGTTTTGGTGCCGGCGCAGGCGTCGGCTTGGCCGCGGGGGCAGCGCTCACCGGAGCTGCTGGTGTTGGGGCGGTTGCTGCAGGTGGCGTGATACTGGTTTTCGGTCCCTGGCCACGACCATGCAGCTCATCAAGCAGACGTTCGAACTCATCGTCATCGATAAGTTCGTCGACTTCTTTTTGTACCGACGTCAAGGGGTTGACCTCGAGGGCACCGCTATGCTGACCCTGACCATGCAACTGGTCGAGCAAGGCTTCGAATTCGTCATCGGTGATGTCACCGGTGCCGGTCAATATGGAATTGGCAACCGGGGTCGGCGCCCCACCAGCACCATGCAATTCATCGAGCAAACGCTCGAACTCATCGGCAGAGATTTCATCGATGGAGCCACCACCATTGACGGGCAATGGTGCAGCAACCGTCTCGGGTTCGGAAACCACGACAGCAGTCTCAACCGGTTCTTCCCCCTGGGCAGGGGCATTATTGCCAGCGGAAGCAGTCAGCAGCTGCTCTTGCCCCTCGGGCTTGCAGAGCTCATGCAGATCATGCAGGATTTCGGCGGATGCAGGGCTTGGTGGTTCGCGATTCTGCACCTGGGCGAACATCACATTGATGGCGTCCAGTGCCTGCAAAATGACATCCATCAACTCGGCAGTGACGGTTCGCTTGCCATTGCGCAAGATGTCGAACACGTTTTCGGCACCGTGACAGACGTCTACCAATTCTCCCAGAGAGAGAAAACCGGCGCCGCCTTTAACGGTATGAAAGCCTCGAAATATGGCATTCAACAGATTCTTGTCATCGGGTCGCTTTTCCAAGTCGACCAGTTGTTCGGACAACTGTTCCAATATTTCGGATGCTTCGACCAAAAAGTCTTGCAGTATGTCTTCATCAACTTCGAAGGCCATGCGTCACTCCATTAGAATCCCAGGCTAGACAGCAGATCGTCCACATCATCCTGACCATTGACCACATCGGAACGCGTCTCAGGGTTCATGATGGGGCCTTCGGCTTCAATCCCGCTTACAGGAAGGCGTTGAGATGAATGCTCAGCCGCAGCCTCACCAAACATAGTCAGCATTTCTATTAATTTTGTTTCAACTTCCTGAACCAGCTTGATGACCTTGCGGATCATCTGGCCAGTCAAATCCTGAAAATCTTGCGCCATCAGGATTTCTGTCAGCAGTTGCCGTAATTTATCGGCATCAGATTCAGAAGCCTTAATAAAATCATCCAGTTGGTGACATAAAGACTTAAATTGTCCGACATTCATGTCCCTGCTCATCAGGGCATTCCAGTTAGGCAGAACCAGCTGAATGTTGTCATTGAGCCGGTCAGCAATCGGCAGGCTGGCTTCCACCGCATCCATGGTGCGGTTGGCTGCCTTGTCAGTCATGTCGATAACATAGCTGAGACGCTCCCGGGCATCGGGAATATCATGGGTCGCCAGGTCGGGGATCCGCGGATCCAGCCGGAAATCCTGTAGGGAATCGTGCAGTTGTCGGGTCAGTTGACCCACTTTGTCAAAGAGAGCGGCGGCATTGGGGGCACATGCATCAGCAATGATGGTATCGGCCTGTTCAAATTCGCCTTGCTCAAGATGGGCAACAAGCATCCTTGCCTGATCGAGCGAAATCATTGCACTCGTTTTGGCCTTCATCCCTGCTGCTCCTTAGCCGATTCGTTCAAAGATTTTGTCGAGTTTCTCTTTGAGCGTTGCAGCGGTGAAAGGCTTGACGATATAGCCATTGACGCCTGCCTGGGCGGCTTCAATGATCTGTTCGCGCTTGGCTTCAGCCGTTACCATCAGCACCGGCAGATGCTTGAGTTTGTCATCGACGCGAATCGCCTTGAGCAAGTCGATACCTTGCATACCGGGCATGTTCCAGTCGGTGACCACGAACTGATAATCACCATTTTTCAACATTGGCAAGGCCGTGTTGCCGTCATCTGCTTCGTGGGTATTGTTAAATCCCAAGTCACGCAGCAAGTTCTTGATAATCCGGCGCATCGTTGAAAAATCGTCAACAATGAGGATTTTCATGTTCTTGTCCAAAATTCCCTCCTAAATAGCCGCCATAGCGGCTCACTTACATGATGCAGATCGCAGGTTTTGTTTTGCGGATTATGCCTTAGAGTTTTGTTTCAGTGTAGCTAGTACAAACACTTATACATGCCAATCTCTTAAACGAGCGCGTAATCTGTGCATTGCCTGACTGTGTATCTGACTCACACGAGACTCGCTTACGTTCAATACCTCGCCTATTTCACGCAAGTTCAGTTCTTCATCGTAGTAAAGGGAGAGTACCAACGCTTCCCGTTCCGGCAAGCGTCCAATGTGTTCGGCCAGAGCACCTTGAAAACGCTCGGCTGCCAGTTCGTCAAAACCACTGTTGCTTCCAGCATCGTCGGGATGACCAATCACATCCTCGCTGACCCCCAGGTCCTCGATGCCGATGATCTTGCCGCAGGAGACATCCTGCAGCATGGTGTGATACTCGCCGAGACTGACTCCCATCTGGACCGCCACCTCGGTATCGCGGGCATCACGGCCGTGCGCTTGTTCAACATTTTCGATGGCTTCGGCGATGGCACGGCTGTTGCGGTGCACGGAACGCGGCACCCAGTCGCCCCGCCGTATCTCATCGAGCATGGAGCCACGGATGCGGATCCCGGCGTAGGTTTCAAAGCTGGCGCCCTTGCTGCCGTCAAAGTTGCGGGAAGCTTCGAGCAGCCCAATCATACCTGCCTGGATCAGGTCATCCAGCAAGACACTGCTTGGCAGGCGAGCCAATAAATGCTGGGCAATCCGCTTCACCAGTGGAGCATGACGCTCGACCAGCACATAGGAATCCTGATGACGCAAGTACGCTTGGGCTTTATTCACGGGAACCTTCCTGTGCTATGACCGGCTTTTGCAGCAAATTTTCCAGGAAAAATTCGAGATGACCGCCGGGTTGGTTAGGAATGGGCCAGCTTGCCGCCTTGTTGGCGAGGGCGCGAAACGCCAGCGCTGCAGGTGACTTGGGGAAGGCTTCGACAATCAGCTTCTGCTTGCGCACGGCAGCCCGCAGGTTGGTGTCGTAAGGCACGCAGGCCACCAGCTCCAACGAGGTGTCCAGAAAACGATCGGTTACACGGGTCAGCTTGGCATAGAGCTCCTGCCCTTCGCGCAGGCTGCGCACCATGTTGGCCACCACCTTGAAGCGAAACACGCCGTGATCCTTCGAGAGGATTTTGATCAGTGCGTAGGCATCCGTGATGGAGGTAGGCTCGTCGCACACCACTATCATGATGTCCTGAGCGGCGCGAGTAAAACTCAGCACCATCTCGGAAATGCCCGCCGCCGTATCCACCATCAGGATGTCGACCTGGGTCTTCATCTCGCTGAAGGCGCGGATAAGTTCGGCATGCTGCACCGGGGAGAGCTCCACCATGGACTGGGTGCCGGATGTCGCCGGCACTATCATCATGCCGTAGGGCCCCTCGACTATGATGTCGTCTATGGTGCACTCGCCGGCCAGCACATGGGAGAGGTTGCGGTGTACCCGCAGCCCCAGCATGACGTCAACGTTAGCAAGGCCAAGGTCGGCGTCCAGCACCATCACCCGTTTGCCTTGGGCAGCCATGGCACCGGCCACGTTCAAGGTCACGTTGGTCTTGCCCACGCCACCCTTGCCACCGGAAACGGCGATCACTTTTACTCGATTGTTTTGACGCATTTTGCGCAGACCACTCGCCTGATCCATATGTATGTTACTCATAAAACTCCGAATCTTCGGCCTCGCCAAAGCCTGCCCCCCAGAAATAGGGTTCTTCTGTTTCCTGCTCCAGCGAGCCCATGGCAGCCCCGACGAGCTGCGCCGCATTGGCAACTTGAATATCTTCCGGAACCCTTTGTCCATCAGTGATATAGCTGATAGGCAATGCATTCTGGATACACACGTTAATCACTTCGCCCAGATTCAGACTCTCATCCAATTTGGTAAGTATGCAGCCGCTTAATGGAATACGCCGGAAATGGTCCACCGCCTCCTGCATCACCCGACGCTGGGAAGTGGCTGACATCACCAGGTAGCTGCGGATGCGAACCTTGGCATTTTTCACCAGGGTATCGAGCTGCTCGGTCAGCCGTATATCCCGCTGCCCGACCCCTGCGGTATCGATGAGTACCAGCCGACGATGGCGGAACTGATAGAGGGCATTGGCCAGCTCTTCTGCATCCCTGACCTGCCGAACCGGACACCCCATGATGCGACCATAGGTCTGCAACTGTTCATGGGCACCAATCCGGTAGTTGTCCGTGGTGATGAGCGCCACCTGCTCGGCGCCATACTTCATGGCAAACCGCGCCGCCAATTTGGCGATGGTGGTGGTTTTGCCCACCCCGGTCGGTCCGAGCAGGGCAACGGCCCCACCCTGTCGTAAAATGTCGTCTTCGCTGATCTTGAGCTGGGCGGTCAGCACCTCGGCCAATTGGGCCATGGCCTGATGGATGGACATATCCTCAGGGATAAGGCCCGCCAGCTGATCGGCAAACGCATCGTCAAAACCTATCTTCTTGAGTTCCTTGATGAGCAGGGCCCGCATAGGTTCACGGCGTTCCACTTCCTGCCACATCAATCCGGAGATCTGGTGCTCAAGCAGCTTGCGAATGCTGGCCATCTCCTTGCGCATCCCTTCCATCTCCTGCTCTCGCGGCGCAGGCTGGGGAGCACGACCCGGGGTCGCCACTCTGGCTTTGGGCTTGGCAGGCTCGGGCGCCGCTCCCCACTGGCCCTGTTCGGCCAGGGTGCGAGGCGCGGATCCGGCAGCCGCCATCGGGGCCCCACCGTTTAGACCGGCCGGGTTGGATGGATTCAGCTTCTGCTGGCGTGCCAGCAGCGCGGCCAGGGTATCGGCATAGTGTTCGTTCTGTTCCTTGGCCGGGGTGGGCACAGGGCGCGTCATCTGCCGTCCGGCAGACGAGATATTGACGCTCTCATCGTTCAACTGACGGCGAACCGGCGCATCTTTGGGTCCCGGAACCTGGGATTGATAATCGACAGCGGCGACTATCTCCACCCCTCCGGTGACTTTCTTGTTGGACATGATGACGGCATCGGGCCCGAGAGTCTCCTTGACCTCAGCCAGCGCCGTTCTCATATCCTTGGCAAAAAACCGCTTAATCTTCACCCGTCATCTCCGCTAACTAGTTCTGTCCTACCGCACTGACGATGCGGATTTGCTTGTCATCAGGCACTTCCTGATAAGACAGAACGCGCAATCCAGGAATGGCATTCTTGACAAATTTCGCCAGGGTATTGCGCAGTATCCCTGATGTCAGAAGCACGGCCGGTTGGCCTTCCAGTTCTTGTCGTTGAGTGGCTTCCACCAGCGAGCGTTGCATCCGCTCCGCCAGGCCCGGCTCTATGCCGGCGCCATCACCACCCCCTGCCTGCAGGGATTGATGCAATATACGTTCCAATTCTGGCGACAATGTGATCACCGGTAACTCGGGATCCGGGCCGGCAATCTCCTGCACTATCAGGCGGCGCAGGGCGATACGGCAGGCGGCCGTGAGCACTTCCGGGTCAGGGCTGCGCGGGGCATATTCCACCAGGGTCTGCAGGATAGTGCGCATATCGCGGATTGGCACGCCTTCATTGAGCAAATTCTGCAATACCTTCACCAGGTTACCCATGCTGATGACCTCGGGAACCAATCCTTCCACCAGTTTGCTCTGGTGCTTCCCTATCATGTCGAGCAGTTGCTGCACCTCGTCATGCCCCAGCAGCAAGGCGGCATGGTTGGAGAGGATCTGGCTCAAGTGAGTAGCGACCACGGTCGCGGTATCCACCACTGTGTAACCCAGGGTCTGCGCTTGGGAGACCTGCTCCTTGGCGACCCACACCGCCTCCAGCCCGAAGGCGGGATCACGGGTGGCAATGCCCTGGATCTGGCCGAACACCTGGCCCGGGTTGATGGCCATCTCCTTATCATGGTAAACATTGGCCTCGCCGGTACTGACCCCCATCAAGGTGATGCGGTATTGATTGGGCGCCAGATCCAGATTGTCCCGAATGTGGACGGCAGGGACCAGAAAGCCGAGCTCCTGGGAAAGTTTCTTGCGCACCCCTTTGATCCGGTTGAGCAGTTCCCCGCCCTGATTGCGATCCACCAGAGGGATGAGCTGATAGCCTACCTCCAACCCGATAATATCTACCGGCATCACATCGTCCCAGCTCAGCTCTTTCTGCTCATGAGGCTGCTCTGAAGTAGCAGGCATCAGCTCGCCCTTGGCGGCCTTGGCCGCAGCACGTTTCTCACGGCGCAGCAGCCACCAGGCTCCGGTGGCAGAGATGGCTCCCAGGCTCAGGAAAGCAAAATGTGGCATGCCGGGAACCAGCCCCATCATCAGCAGAATACCTGCCGAAATAATCAGCGCCTTGGGATTGTCAAACAACTGACCCAGTACCGCCGTGCCCATGTCCTGATCCGTATTCTGCCGGGTCACTATGATGGCAGCGGCGATGGAGAGCAGCAGGGAGGGGATCTGGGCAACCAGACCGTCACCAATGGCAAGCAGGGTATATATTTCGGCCGACTCACCAAAGGTGAGCTGGTGCTGCATCATGCCAATGATGAAGCCGCCGATGATGTTGATGAAGAGGATCATGATGCCTGCTATCGCATCCCCCTTCACAAATTTGGAGGCACCATCCATGGAGCCGTAGAAGTCGGCTTCCTGAGTCACATCTTGCCGACGTTTTTTGGCATCTTCCTGGTTGATGAGGCCAGCGTTCAAGTCCGCGTCGATAGCCATCTGTTTGCCGGGCATGGCATCCAGGGTGAAACGGGCGCTTACCTCTGCGATCCGCCCAGCCCCCTTGGTGACCACCACGAAGTTGATGATCATCAGGATTGTGAAGACGATGATACCGACCGCATAGTTGCCGCCGATCACCACGTTACCGAAGGCCTCGATCACATGACCGGCCGCCGCGCTGCCATTATGACCTTCCAGCAAGACCACCCGGGTTGACGCCACGTTGAGCGCCAGACGCAGCAAGGTAGCGAGCAGCAAAACGGTTGGAAAGGCAGCAAATTCGAGAGGGCGGCGGGTATAGACGGCGACCAGCAAGACCACGATGGAAAGCGCAATATTGAAGGAGAAGAGGACATCCAGCATCAGCGGCGGGATGGGCAGCACGACCATACCAAGAGACGCCAGCACCAGCAGCGGTGTCCCCACCCCCTTGGTCAGCAATCCCCTGTGCTCTTTCAATCGGCCCAATGATGCCTGGAATTTCATCGTTTTTCTCAATCTTAAACCGCTGGTGTCAGATTAAAGCAAACATCAAGCCAACAATTCAATGCATTGATTTTAAATGATTTTATTTTGACTGCGTCAGAAGTTTGTCATTTGCGAAATTCAGGCGGAATGGGCAGATCACGGGCGATCGGATTGGGGCGCCGACCACTGCCACGACGGAACTTCTTGAGCTGATAAACATAAGCCAGCACCTGGGCCACGGCGGCAAACAGGCCTTCCGGGATCTCGTGCCCAATCTCGGTGGAGTGGAAGATGGCGCGGGTGAGTGCCGGGGATGGCATGATGGGGATCTCGTATTCCCTGGCTATCTCCCTGATCTTCATGGCGATTTCGTCTGTGCCCTTGGCGACGACCTTGGGCGCGGCCCCCGGCTTGGCAATGTCGTATTTGAGTGCCACCGAGTAGTGGGTCGGGTTGGTGATGATGACGTCAGCCTTTGGCACATCTCCCATCATGCGTCGCATCGCCATCTGCATCTGCAACTGCCGTATCCGTCCCTTCACCTCGGGTTTGCCTTCGCTGTCCTTGAATTCGTCTTTCACTTCCTGCTTGGTCATCTTGAGCTGGCGTGTGTGGTTCCAGGTCTGGAAGGGTACATCTATGGCCACTATGGGGATGAGGGCACAACAGAGGATGATCAGCATCCACAGCAGCAGGTCCAGCGCATCTATGATGCCACCGGGAAACCCCTCCATGGAGAGATTGAGCAGATGGTTAAACTGGCTCGACAACATCCACCAGGCAAACAAACTGATGAAGACCACCTTGGCAATGGACTTGACCAGTTCGATCAGGGATTGCACCCCGAACATCCGCTTGATGCCGCTGAGCGGGCTCAGCTTGCTCCACTTTGGCATCATGGCCTCGGAGGAGAAGTTCATCCCCCCCAGCAGGGTATTGCCGATGAAAGCCGCTATGGCCACCAGCATGAACAGCAAGCCAAGCGGATAGACAAGCTCCCTTAGCAAGGCCGGCAACATGGCGCCCATGGCGTTGGGATCGAAAGCCTGATCCCGGTCCAGGGTAAAGCCAATGGTGAGGATCTTGACCATGGCGCCAGCCAGACTCTCCTTGATCATCAGCAGACCGAAAACGGCCGACAACAGGACGCTGGCGGTACCCAGCTCCTTGGAACGTGCAATCTGCCCTTTTTCCCGGGCCTGTTGCAGTCGTTTGCCCGTGGGTTGTTCGGTACGTTCCTGATCGGTATCAGCCATCTTGCTGACCTCCGCAACACCGGACGCGGCTCAGCGGCACTAGCCTCCAGAGGAAGTGAAGCAGTTCGGTACCAAGCCGCGCGCAATCAACCATTCTGATCACCGAAGC
Source organism: Aeromonas sp. 5HA1 (assembly GCF_029237245.1). NCBI lineage: Bacteria > Pseudomonadati > Pseudomonadota > Gammaproteobacteria > Aeromonadales > Aeromonadaceae > Aeromonas > Aeromonas sp. 5HA1. The sequence continues at coordinate 252,470 of NZ_JAACFW010000002.1, read as the reverse complement.
ACTGGACATTAATCAGCTCGCAGCTGGTCTCCTGCACCCGCTCCCACATGGAATCGAAGTGACCGAGAAAACCGCCTATGGTGAGCCAGAGGATGAAGAGGCCGGACATCATGCTGACCGCAAAACCGATACTGAAGATGTTGAGCTGGGGTGCCGCCCGGGTCATGACACCGAACGCAAAGTTGATGAGCAGCAGCGCGACTATGGCCGACAGCGCCATCACCAGAGAGGCCTGGTACATGACCCCCAAAAAACCGATCAGACTGCGGATGGCAGGCAGGGTGAGTCCGGTATCGGAGACCGGCAAGGTCTCGAAACTCAGCACTACCATGCGCAACATGATGAGGTGACCATCCACCGCCAGAAACACCAGGGTTGCCAGCATCAGGTAGAACTGGCCTACCACAGGGGCCGACTGGCCATTCATGGGGTCCACCAGGGTCGCAAAACCCAGACTGGTCTGCATGGCGATGACCTGACCGGCCATCACGAAACTCTCCATCAGAAACTGGGTCATGAGGCCGAGGGCAATGCCGATGAGCAGCTGCTGGGCCAATACCAGAAAACTGCCGACGGAGAACAACTCAACCTTGGGCATGGGAGGCAACAAGGGGGCGATCATGAAGGTCATTGCCAGCGCCAGCCCGATGCGGATCCGGGCCGGCGTCAGGCGGCTGCCGAACACCGCCATCACCATCAAGAGGCCGCTCACCCGCGCCAACGGCCAGAGGATGGAAGACAACCACTCCATGATAAGAGCGGTCGTGTAGGTCATACCGCCACCTTGGGACTATCGCAAGGTACCGCCATCAGCAGCAGGCTGTCAGACGGCAATCCTGGCAACGCCGTGGAGCGCATCATCCCACCACCTGGGGAATTTGACTCACCATCAGCAGGAAGAAATCCATCAGGCTCTGCAAGCCCCAGTGCGCCCCCGCCCCCAGTGCAAACAGGGTGACGATGAGACGCGGCAGGAAGCTCAAGGTCTGTTCGTTGATGGAGGTAGCGGCCTGAAAGATGGCCACCACCAGACCTATCATCAAACTCGGTAAAATCACGGCGCACACCATGATAGTCACCAGCCAGAGTGCCTCACGGAATACGTCGACAAAGGTTTCCGGACTCATGCTCCTTGCTCCTTGCGTTTGTCCGACTTAACCACCGGCGCCCAGGCCGAAACTGTTGGCCAGAGAGCCCAGTATCAGGTTCCAGCCATCCACCATGACGAACAGCATCAACTTGAATGGCAGGGAAACCAGCATGGGTGACAGCATCATCATACCCATGGCCATCAGGATACTGGCCACCACCAGATCGATCACCAGGAAGGGCAAAAACAACATGAAGCCTATCTGGAATGCCGTCTTCAACTCGCTGGTCACAAACGCCGGGATCAGCACGCGCAGTGGCACCTCGGCGGGTTTATCCACCTGCACGTCGGCGATTTCCATGAAGGTATTGAGATCCTTGATCCGGGTCTGGGAGAGCATGAACTGATGGATGGGCAGTTCGGCCCTCTCCAGCGCCTCCCTGGCCTGAATGGTCTCGGCCAGATAGGGTTGCAGCGCCTCGTCGTTGATGCGATCAAGCACGGGGGACATGATGAAAAACGACATGAAGAGGGCAATGCCGATCAACACCTGATTGGAGGGGCTCTGCTGCAAACCGATCGCCTGGCGCAATATGCCAAGCACTATGATGATGCGGGTAAACGAGGTCATCATGATGACAACCGCAGGCAAGAAAGAGAGCGCCGTCATCAGCGCCAGCACTTGCAGGGTCAGGCTGTATTCCTGACTGCCATCCGCCAGAGTCTTGATGGTCACGGCCGACATGCCATCCTGGGCCAACGCCAGCGGCGAGAACAGCGCCAGCGTTGATAACAGGCCGACCAGCAGCCCCATTGGTAACCTCAAGCCGTCAGCTTTTTTCATGTTTGCCCATCAGTTTGCCAAGTTGCTGGGAAAACGCCTGGGGCTGGCTCTCGTCCAGCGGCGTATCCAGGCGATAGAGAAAATTGACCTGCTGCGGTGTCACCCCGATCAACAACTGCTGTTCACCCACCTTGACCACCAGCAGCTTCTCTTTATAACCCACCGGCAGGCTGGCGATGACACGCATCTGACCGCCCCCCATGGCGTTGGCTATCTTGCTCTTCTTGAGCAGAAAGCCCAGCACCAGGATGAGGCCGATCACCATCAGGCTGGAGAGCAACCAGGAGGTGAGGCTGGGAGGATTGGCTCCCGCCCCCGGATTGGCCAGTACAGGGCAGGACAACAAGAGTAACGGGAGCGCGCGGATCATGTGAGTTTCTGGATCCTGTCGGCCTGAGTGATGATGACATCGGTCAGCGCAATGGTGCAGGTCATTTGAGTTTCTTGATCCTTTCAATCTGGCTGATGACATCGGTCAGACGGATACCGAACTTGTCGTTCACTACCACCACCTCGCCGTGGGCGATCAGGGTGCCATTGACCAGCACATCCAGCGGCTCACCCGCCACCCGATCCAGCTCCACCACAGATCCCTGGTTCAGTTGCAGCAAGTTGCGGATGCTGATCTGGCTGCGGCCCACTTCCATGGCGATGGTGACCGGAATATCCAGAATGGTGTCGAGTTTGCGTCGCTCCTCGGCACTGATGGGGGCGTCATCGGTGAGCTCCTCGAGGGGAGCGGGTTTGGCTTCGGCAATCACCTGCTCTTCCAGTGCGGCTGCCCAGGCGTCCGCCATCAGATCCTCTTCATCAGTTCCGCTCATCTTGCTTCCTTATGCTCATTCGTGACCATCTGTCGTGACAGACTGTCGATTATCGCTGTTGATCTTCGATGCTGCGCTCGAGCTCTTCCAGCTCGGCCTCACCATCGATACGTATGCCGCCCCGGGTCACCAGATGCATCTCTGTCTTGACCCCTTCCGGGCGCTTGAGTTTGTCGGTAATCTTGAGGGCCACGTTATCCTTGGTCCGCCCCATCTTGGCATGGAAGGTGGGCAAATCTTCCACGTAGACCAGCAGGTTCTCAGGCATCTCCACCGGGATTATGTCACCGGGCTTGAGCTCCATCAGCTCGCGCAGTGTCAGGTCCGTCTCCAGCAGCTTGGCTCTGAGCTCGACCTTGACGTCCATGATCTCGTCGCGCAGCGCCTTGCTCCAGCGTACGTCCGTGTCACCCTTGTCGCTCTGCACACCAGCATCCAGCAGTTCGCGGATGGGCTCCAGCATGGAGTAAGGCATGGCCACGTGAAAGTCACCGCCGCCCCCATCAAGCTCGATGTGGAAGGAGCTCACCACTATCACCTCGGTGGGACTGACGATGTTGGCCATGGCAGGGTTCACCTCGGAGTCGAGGTATTCGAAGCCCACGTCCATGACGGGGGCCCAGGCGTCCTTGTAATCCTCGAACACCAGCTTGAGCAGCATCTGTATGATGCGGCGCTCGGTGGGTGTGAACTCGCGACCCTCGATCTTGGCGTGGTAGCGACCATCGCCGCCAAAGAAGTTTTCCACCAGGATGAAGACCAGTCGGGCCTCCATGGTGATGAGTGCCGTGCCCTTGAGCGGACGAAAACGCACCATGTTCAGGCTGGTCGGTACGAACAGTGTATGTACATATTCGCCGAATTTGAGCATCTGCACGCCGTTGATGGAAACCTCGGCGGTGCGGCGCATCATGTTGAACAGGCTGATCCGCATGTGACGGGCAAAGCGCTCGTTCACCAGCTCCAGGGTCGGCATGCGGCCACGGACGATGCGGTCCTGGGAGGAGAAGTCAAACTGGGCAACACCGGGATCCCCCGCTGCGCCTATCTCTTCCTCTTCGACATCATCGACACCGTGCAAGAGGGCATCAATTTCGTCCTGACTTAACAGATCGCTCACGCTTCACCCTTATTGCATTACAAAGCCGGTAAACAGCACTTGTTCGATAACGGGGGAAGAGACCAGGTCACCCAGCACCCGACGGCACTCTTCCAGTGAATCCTTGCGCAGCTTCTCCTTGCCTTCGAAAGTCATCAGCTGCTCGCTGGTGGCGGCACTGAAGATCCGCAGCAAGGTGCCTTCAATCAGGGGGATATTTTGCTTGGCCAGGTTCTCGTCGGCGGTGCCACGCACCATCAACTGCACCTTGATCTGCACCAATCGATCCCGCTGTGCGCCCGAGACGTTGAACACGAAGGGACGCGGCATGCCCACATAGAGCGAAGGTTTCGGTGCCGCGTCTTTCGGCTTGGCATCTGCCCCTTCGGCCGCAGCGTCAGCCGCCGGCTTGTCGGAGCCGGAGAGCATGAACCAGGCACCAGCACCGCCGCCCGCCAGCACTATCACGGCCAGGGCGATGATTATGATCAGCTTCTTTTTCTTGCCTGCCGCCGGATCTTTAAGCGTCAGTTCGTTGTCATCTGCCATCCCTTGTCCACCCTAGTCTCAAACTTGTTCGATATCATAAACTTACTCAGGCTGGCATCAAGCATAGAAATCAATTCCGGCGTCGTTTGTCGATTCCATCGACAAACGACTGCCTGCCGCCGTGACCTCTGCCTCAGTTTGGCCTGTTTCGGAAAACGATCTGCTGCCATGTTGACCTGACTGGCCCTGGCCGGAAAAAGCGGACTGTCCCTGAGACTGCTGCTGTGGCTGTTGTTGCACCAGAGTCTGACCAAGCTGGATGCCCTGTCCAGCCAGCATATCACGCAGGCGGGGCATGGCTTGCTCCAGCATTTCGCGGGTCTGTCCATGCTGTACCACAAAGTGCACATTGGCTTGGTTGTCGGCCCCCATCTGGATCTGGATTTTCATCTTGCCAAGACCCAGAGGATCGAGCTGGATCTCTGCCTGCTGCAACTTGTCCGTCAGCATCAGGTTGACCTTCTGATGCAACTGGACAGGGGTCTCCGGACTGGCCAGCTTGAGGTGAGCCAAATGCTGGGGATCCCGCCGCGCCGATATGTCTGTGGTCGACTTGCTGTCATTGTTCACGGCCTGGGGCTGACTGTTTTGCTGCACCTGCTGGCTGTGGTTGTTGTCCTGGGTAGTGGACTCTGTGCCCAGAGCGCTGTTTCTACCAAGCTCGGCCACCTTCTGCTTCACATCGAGTTTGACGTCCGTCTTGGTCTTGGGCGCATCGCTGGCTTCCATCTGCTTGAGACCGGCCGACAAGGCGTTCAGTGATGCTTGCGGCCCTTGTGATTCACTGCTGGCCAGCGCCTGTTGCGGCGCCGTCAATACAGGCTCGGCAGCGTGTGCAACCGGTGTCGTCTGAGCGGCTGTCGCCATGCTGGATGCAACAGCCTGGCTATCTGATTTGGCGGCAGGGGCAGCCTTGGCTTGCTCACCCTCTTCAGTGACAACCTGGGTCTGTGCGGCATCGGTCGAGGTTGTGGTGCCACTGTCGGCCCGGCCCAATCCCTCTTCAAACGACCTGGTGGCGCCCGCCTGAGCAGGCACGGCCTGATTCATGGCGTACAGAGGAGATGGCTTTTCAGCCCCCTCCTTGTGACCCATAGGGGGGATGGCGGGTTTGGGGTTGCCATCAGCTTCGACAGGATTTTTCCCCTCGCCTTTAGGGGCTTTATCCACCGCTTCGGTCGGCAACATCTTGCTCAGCAAGGCGGTCCGTTCAGCATCGGAAAGTGCGGCCTTGCCGCCCTTGTCGGCACTCGCCGTGTCTTTGCCCTTTTCATCACCCCTCAGCTCAGCCGCCATGGCAGCGGACGTATCCCCATTCACGGTTTCGGTAGCAGGCGTTTCATCGTTTGCAGCCGCGGCCCCTGCATCCGCCCCCTTGAGCAGGCTGGCTGCCTGTTGCGCCAGCAAGGCGGCCTCACCGGCCGCGGCCTGCTTGCCATCACCTTGTTTGCCCTCAAGCGCCAGCGCATCGGCAGATGCGGTGGCCTCACCTTCTTGCGGCAACATATTGCCGTCACCTTCCACAGCCGGGGCAAGGTTGAGAACGGCGGGGGAGACGAGACTGGTATCCTGCTTGAGGGCGTCTTGCAGACGCTGCAAGAAATCAATGGGAGAGGCACTGCTCTCAGCCTCGTCCATTTTTTTCTCCTTGTCGTCCGTGGCGGCCGTCTCCCCTGTGGTATCCGCCAAAGATTTGGCATCACCATGCTTGCGACCTTCCCCCTTGTCAGTGACGACCGTCTCCTTGACCAGCGGATCGGAGGCGACTTGCTCACCGGCAGCCACTTTGCTGCCCTGCCTGGCACCTGTTGCCTTATCCGCCTGCTGAGCCTTGACCATCTCATCGGAAAAGCCCCCCTTCAGATCGCTCTGCGAGGACTGATCACCTTTATCGGACGATGAGATGAGCGACGCGTTTTTATCGGCAGAGGGCGCAGCCGAAGCGGAGGGGGTATTGGTTAACAATGTCTGCATCATGATGAAGGTCCCTGACGGCAATCGGGTTCGGGGGCAGCCCTCACGCGAAAGAGAGGGGGTGAGGCGCACACTGGATGGTCAGAATAAAGCAAGTTACAGGCCAGAATGATGAAAACGGCGCAGCATGGCGTACTCATCCAGCATCTTCTGCTCCTGACGCTGAGCCTTCTGCTGCTCACGCCCGGCCTGCTTGGCCAGCAACAACTCCACCGCCTTGCGCCTCTGCTGGGCTGACAGCCACTCTTGCCGTCGCAGTTCCAGCGCCTGACGCACTTGCCTCACCCCTTCATACTGCTGGGTGGCCGCCTGTTCGAGCTTGCTGATAAAAGCGTGATACTGGGCATTCTGCTGGGCACCTATGCCCTGCAAGCCACGGTCGGTCCACTGTTGATGGTAAATCTGGCGGTACTGATTGAGCGCTTCCTGCTGCTCCATGAAGATTTTCAGATCCTGCTGGGCCTTGGCCAGTGCCAACCCCGCCTGCTGTTCGGCCTCAAGCAACCGCTCGGACAACATCACCAACCCTTTACTCATGAGCGCGCTCCACCCTTACTACATCGTCAACGCATCAGTGGCATGGCCACCAGTTGCAGGGATTGCAGGCCCTCATCATAGTGAATGACCTCGCGCATACCCTGTTGCAAGAACTGATCCAGGTAAGGTTTGTGAACGATGGCACGGTCGATGCGAGGGTCAGATCCTTGGCTGTAAGCACCTATGGTGATGAGATCCCGGTTCTGCTGATAGAGGGAGTAAAACTGCTTGAGGGTGCGCGCCAAATCCATGTGCTCGGGTGAGGTGACCATGGGCATGACACGACTGATGGATTTTTCGATATCGATGGCCGGATAGTGGCCTGCATCGGCCAGCTCCCGCGACAGGACTATGTGGCCGTCTAGGATGGCCCGCGCCGCATCGGCGATGGGATCTTGCAAGTCATCCCCCTCGGTCAAGACGGTGAAAAACGCCGTAATGGAGCCCTGACCGTCGCTACCGTTGCCCGCTCGCTCCACCAGCGCCGGTAATTTGGCAAAGACCGATGGCGGATAGCCCTTGGTCGCCGGCGGCTCACCCACCGCCAGTGCGATTTCACGCTGGGCCTGGGCATAGCGGGTAAGGGAGTCCATCAGCAGCAGCACATTGAGGCCCTGATCGCGAAAATACTCGGCGATGGCGAGCGCCGTCTCGCACCCCTTGAGGCGCATCAGGGGTGAGGCATCGGCCGGCGCCGCCACCACCACGGAGCGGGCACGCCCCTCCTCCCCCAATATGTCTTCGATAAACTCTTTCACTTCCCGGCCCCGTTCACCGATGAGGCCCACCACCACCACATCCGCCACCGAGCCGCGTGTCATCATGCCGAGCAACACGGATTTGCCGACGCCGGAGCCGGCAAACAGTCCCATCCGCTGGCCCTGCCCTACCGTCAGCACGGCATTGATGGCGCGCACCCCTACGTCCATCGGCTGATGGATGGGGCGACGGGAGAGCGGATTGATACGGTGCTGGGCAAATTGCACCGTCTGGGACGAGAGAATGGGACCAAGCCCGTCCAGCGGCTGGCCTATACCGTCGATGACCCGCCCGAGCAGGTTCATGCCGACCGGAATGCCGTGCTCTTCGGTCATGGGTACCACACGGGCACCAGGAATGACCCCCTTGAGCTGTTCGCTTGGCATCAGGAACAGGCGATCGCCAGAAAAGCCCACCACCTCGGCCTCCAACTCGCCATCCTGGGTATCGATGCGACAGAGGGCACCGATGGCCGCGCGGCAGCCAATGGCCTCCAGCGTGAGTCCCACCACCCGGGTCAATTTACCGGCGACGGGCGGCTTGGGCGCGGTATCGCGGACCCGATACCCTTGCAACCGAGTGAGTAACGAGCCGCTCATCTGGCCTCCTGAGAGAGAAAAGTCAACCGGGCCCGCTGGCGCCAGCCCGGTGTCAATTATTCGGCAAGTCCCGAGACGCATTGTCTCGCAAGAAACTGCGCAGCAGCTGATCGATACGCCCCTGCAGGGTCAAATCGACGCTGGAAAGCTCGGTCGCCAGTTGCAGATCACCGGGGGAGAGAGTGGGATCGCTTTGCAACCGCCAGTGACGCTTGGCGCACTCTTCCACCCCAAACGCCTGCTCGACTCGGGCAATGTCATCAGGATGCAGCATCAGGGTGACGCCCTGCTCGGCGGCCGGCAACAAGGCCAGCCCCTGCTTGAGCGCTTCCAGCAGGATACGGGGCGAGGTCTCTGCCTCGTGCCGCATGAGGGTGCGGGCCAGTTGCATCACCAGCGAGATGAGCTGCTGCTCCACCGCCTGATCCAGCTCATGGAGAGGATTGGCAAGGCGGTCGATCAGCGACTGCCAATGGGCCATCTGCTGTTCCACCTGCTCGCGGGCCAGAGCCAGCCCCTCCTCCTTGCCCTGCTCGAGCCCGGCCTGGTGGCCTTGTTGCAAGCCTTCCAGCTTGCCCTCCTCCAGTCCCTTGGCGAATCCGCTGGCCTGACCTTCGGCCATGCCTTCATCCCAGGCGGCCTGACGGATGGCTTCCAGCTCTTCTGCCGTTATGCTGGGGGTAGGTTCGGGAACCGGTTCTTCCACCGGCACTTCTTCTTCCTGCTGATACCAGTCGGGAGAATAACCCAGGGCATTGGTCTCGACAGCGGCCTCGACTTCCATCTCCGGCCAACCCCACGCCTCGACCCGGGTATCATCCCCGTCAGGGCGAACATAACCACGCAGCTTGTTGTTCATGCTTTAAATGCGCCCCTCGCCACGGTCATTTGCGGGCCAACGAAACCGAACACTTGATGGTTCATGGTTTAGAGGAACTCCTCGCCGCCACCGGCGCCCAGCATAATCTCGCCGGCATCCGCCAGACGGCGGGCGATGGAGAGGATCTCTTTCTGGGCAGCTTCCACCTCGGAGACCCGTATTGGCCCCATGGCCTCCAGATCGTCCGCCAGCATCTCGGCGGCCCGCTTGGACATGTTCTTGAAAATCTTCTCGCGCATCTGATCGTCCGAGCCCTTGAGCGCCCGTTGCAGCAGCTCGCCCGGCACTTCCCGCAGCATGGTCTGGATACCGCGGTCGTCCACGTCGATGAGGTTCTCGAACACGAACATCAAATCCTGGATCTGCTGGCTCATCTCTTCGTCCGACTCGCGGATGGAGTCCATCAGCTGGCCTTCGATGTTGGTATCCAGGTAGTTCATGATGTTGGCTGCCGCCTTCAAGCCGCCCATCTTGGCTGCCTGGGCACCCGCCGCACCGGCGAACTGTTTCTCCATGATGTCATTCAACTCTTGTAACGCCGCCGGTTGCACCTCTTCCAGGTTGGCGATCCGCATCACCAGATCCAGGCGCACCTGCTCCGGGAACTGGCTCAGGATCTCGGCCGACTGCTCAGGCTCCAGATAGGACAATACGATTGTCTGGATCTGCGGGTGTTCGTTCAGGATGATGCTGGCCACCTGGCGTGCATCCATCCACTTGAGGGAGTCGAGGCCGCGGGAGCCCGAACCCAATATGATTTGATCCACCAGGTTGCTGGCTTTGTCTTCGCCAAGGGCCGCCACCAGCGCCTTGCGCACGAAGTCTTCGCTGCCGATGCCGATGTTGGTGTACTTCTGGATATCGTCGATGAATTGACGATGCACCGCCGCCACCCGATCGTGGCTGAAGTCAGACATGGAGGCCATCGACATACCGAGTCGCTGTACCTGCTTGGGCTCAAGGTGACGGAAGATCTGGGCGGCATCCTCTTCATTGAGGCTCAGCATCAATACGGCCGCCATCTCCATCCCGCTCATCTGATCCAGGATCAGGCGCTGTCCCTCGGTAATGTCATTACCGGTGACTTGGGTCTTAATTTCTTCAGGCATCTTTGTTGCTTACCCATTCTTTAATGACCTGTGCGGCCAGATCCGGTTCGTTCGCCACCAGCGCACGTACCGCCTTGAGCAGATCCTCGTCACGGTGCAGATCCGGCAGTTTCAAATGGCCGTCACGTACGCCGAATACCGGCTCGGACTCGGCCTGAGCGGCCAGCAGACTGAGCTCGTCATCCCCACCCAGCACTATGCTGTTGTCCAGATCCAGATCCCCTTCCGGTCGTGCATCCGGGTAAAGCAGACGCTTGAGCATGGGGCGTACCACTGTGACGATCAACACTATGATGACCAGCACTGAGGCCGCGATGCGCACCGCACGCCAGAACCAGGGTTGCTCGTAGATGGGCGCGTCGGCCACATTTTCAAGCTCGGGACGGTTGAACGGAATGGCGACCACTTCCAGAGTATCACCGCGGGTCACATCAAAGCCAAGCCCGCCGCTCAACAGACGACGCAGGGTATCGAGTTCGGCCTGGGAACGGGCCTCACGGGTGACGGCGCCATCGGCACCGGCGATGGACTTGTAATCCACGGCTACCGAGACTGTCATGCGGCGAATACCCCCCATCTGGCGGCGAATATGGCTGACGGTGGTATCCAGTTCGAAGTTGCGGGTTGCTTCCTTGCGGGAACGACCGGAGGAAGAGGCGGCTCCGCCATCTCCGCCTGCGGCTTCCTCGGGAATATTCGAGGCTGCGGGTGGCTGATTGGTGAGAGCACCCGGCACACCGCCGTTGCTGCCGCTGGCACTGTTCTCTTCCAGCGTCATCTCGGAACGCACGGCAGGCAGGTCCGGGTTATAGGTCTTGCGGGTCTGCTCCTGCTGGGAGAAGTCGAGGGAGAGGTCAACCTCCGCCGTATAATTGTCGGCGCCCAGTACGGGTATCAGGATGGCGTCAATTTTTTGTTTGTATTCCACTTCCTGCTTCTGCTGCATCGCAAACTCCTTGCGGGTCTGGGCAGAGACAGGATCTTGCGAACCGGAATTGAGCAGGCGACCGTTCTGATCGGTCACAGTGACACGGGTCGGCTCCAGGCCATGTACGGCGGAGGCGACCATGTCGACGATGGAATCCACTTCCCCCTGACCAAGGGCATTGCCCTTGAGGCTCAGCACCACGGTCGCACTGGGTTTGCGCTCGTTGCGGGCGAATACGTTGTCCTTGGGAATGGCCAGCAGCACCTGGGCCTTGGCCACGTTCTGGAACTGCTCGATGGCGCTCGCCAGCTGGCGCTCACGGCTTAACTTGAGGCGCTCCGTCTCCATGCGCTGGCTGACGCCAAAGCTGGAGTCCTTGAGCAGGATGGACTCGCCATCGTTGCTGGCATCGGTATTGGTGGCAAGGCCGGCGCGGGTCAGGCGCAGGCGGATATCGGCATATTTTTCGGCGCTGACCAGCACGCTCTTGCCATCCACCTCATAGGGGATCTTCTGGGCGTCAAGGTAGTCCAGGGTCTTGACCAGCTCCTGGGTGCTGTAGGTGCCAAGGGGACGCATGTCCGGCTCCTTGCCCCACAACAGGATGAAAACGGCGATCGCCAGACAGATGGCCAGCCCCAGGATCAGGGTAATTTGCCGTAGCACATCCGTGTTGGACAGGAAGCCGAGAGCTGAACTCTTTTGCTCGTTCTCATCGAGGGCAGCGGAGCTCTCCTCGTTGATCAGCAGTTCGCCATTTTGGTCAGTAGCCACGATTTATGTCCTTATTGCTGACATGTGCATGATATTCAGTAATCTCTTATACCGGCATGTTCATGATGGTCTTGTAGGCATCGACCATCTTGTTGCGCACCTGTACCGTTGCCTCGAAGGCGATAGAGGATTTCTGGCCGGCTATCATCACATCGGACAGATCGACTGACTTGTCACCCATATCGAAACGGGTGCGCAGATCATTGGCGGCGCCTTGCAGTTCGTTGACGTTGCCGAGCGCCTGCTGCAGCAACTGACCAAAGTCAGAGGTGACCTGACGACCGGGCTGAGTCAGCGGCGTGGCACCAGCTTCAACCTTGAGAGCCTGCATCTCTTGCATCAGGCTGCTTGCACTAATTTCCATATCTCATCCCCAGACAAATCATTGACGCTGGTACGGTATAAGCAATTAGAGTGCCAATGCGTTAGGAGTGGCGTGAGGATGCGTGGCCAGACTAGAGCAGACGGATTCGACAAGGACTGATGCCTCTGATTAAATCCGGTGTTGACGCCCACTTTTAATGGTTGGCAAGGAGTCATCTCTGGATTACCGCAAACCTGTGTTCAAGGCGATGGACTACATAAGCCAGCATCTGGATGACAATCCCAGTCTGGATGAGGTCGCGACGGCGGCCGCCATCTCCACCTTTCACTTTCACCGCATTTTCAAGACGATGGTCGGAGAGACTATCGCCGGCTTTACCCGGCGCCTGCGCATGGAACGTGCGGCCCGTCGCTTGCTGGCCGCACCGCAGAGCGATATCACTACCCTTGCGATCGCAGCCGGGTTCTCCAGCTCCCAGAATTTCGCCAAAGCCTTTCGCCTGCACTTCGCCATGAGCCCTTCAGAATACCGCCAGCAACAAGGGGGAAACTGGAAAAGCAAGATTGGAAACGATCCCCTTCCCTTTGAAACCTATGATGGCCTGGTCATGCACCCGGTCACTGAACACCAGGGTCTGTTGCAGGGGGCGAGCGTCAAGCAGATGCCCGCCCGGCGCGTTGCATATATGCGCCGTATGGGGCCCTATGGCAAGGAGACCTGCGAGCAAGCCCATCGGGATTTACTCGCACTGTTCGCGTCAGACGAGGCGATGACACCGGCAGGCACCTTGAGTCTCTATTGGGATATTCCTGACATCACCGATGAGACGCGTTGTCGCACAGACATCTGCATTGAATTGGGCCCCGAAATCCACGCAGGGCGCCAGTTGACCACCCAGACCATCGCCGCTGGCCCCTATGCGGTATGCCAGTTTATCGCTCGCGGCGATCAGCTGGTCACCACTTGGGAGACGGCGTTTGGCTGGCTGGTGAGCAAAGGGCTGAGCTGCGACGACCGTCCGTGTTACGAGCAATACCACGCGGGCACTGACCCCGACCGGGATCATTACGTGTTTGATATCTGTATCCCGCTTATCAACCCATAAGCCGATACCCCATTTCCATTCACCCTCTTCGGTGCCTTCGGGCGCCGAAGCGACGGAGTCATGCCCATGAATGTCAAAACGCTGTTTCTTGCCAGCCTGCTGGTGAGCCTTCCGATGGCAGCCAATGCCCAGTCACAGAGCCAGACCCTGATCTTTGGCGGCACCATCTACAGCGGCGATCCGGCGAACCCTCACCCGGAGGCAGTCGGTATTGAAGGTAAAAAGATCGTGGCGGTCGGCAGTTACCAGGAGGTCAGTGCCCGGCTCGGCAGCCATGCCAACCAGATTGATCTGAAAGGAAAGTATCTGATGCCGGGGCTCATCGACAGTCATGTGCATGCGGCCTTTGCCGGATTTCAGGCCATGACGGTTAACTTTCCCGATGCAATGAGTCAGGTTAAGCAACTGCAACAATTTCTGACCAGCAGCCAGGATGACCCCCGTCTGACACTCGGTGACGTGCAGCTATACAGCAATGTCTCGCTCGATTACTGGCATCAGCTACCCCTGCTCGATCAGGTGTTCAATGGTCCGCAATACCAGCAAATCCCCGTAGTGTTGGCCGGATCGGATGCCCACACCGGCTGGGCCAATCAGGCCATGCTGCGCAAGGCAGGCATTGATGGCGAGGCCCTTGCCAGTCGTTATGCCACGCTGAAAGGCAATTTTGGCCTCACCCCATCCGGCAAGCTGAATGGTTTTGCCTCGGAAGGAGGCTGGGATGCCATCCTCAAAGCCCTGCCACCGGTCAGCGACGAGACGATTGCCAGTGCCATCATGACCGCTGCCAAGCAGCTCAATCAGGTTGGCATTACCGCCTGGATGGACCCTATCAGCAATATTCGCCCCCTCGCGCCTGTCTTCAACGCCGAGCCGGATCGCCGTGACACCGGCCTGTTGCCGGCATACAGCATGCTCTCCCGGGAAGGCAAGCTGACCGGGCATGTATCCGCCCTGGCACTGGTGGGGATCAACGCCTCTCCCGCCATCATTGATGACGTCCTGGCGCTCCAGCGGCAGTTCCAAGATGCCCCGGACGTCAAACTGGTGGGGATCAAGATCCTGCAAGATGGAGTCATCGAGTTTCCATCCCAGACCGCCAAGTTGAGCGAGCCCTATCTCAACCGCCCCGGTTACAGCGGCAAAGACGATCTGGACAAGCAGCGTTTCAACGAGCTGATCCGCACGGCGGATGCCCATCAACTGATCGCTCACTTCCATGCCATCGGCGATCGCGCCGTCCGTGAATCCCTCGATGCCATCGCCTATGCACGGGCCCACAATGAAGATCGCCGCCTGCTGCACAGCATCACCCATCTGGAGGTGGTGAGCCCGGCCAGCATTGCCCGTTTCAAACCACTCAATGTAGCTGCCTCAATGCAACTGTTGTGGGCCGGGAAAAACGTGGCGACCACCATGCTGCTGGAGGGGAAAGTGCCCCCTGCCCTGCTGTCCCGTCTCTATCCGGCAGGCAGCCTGCTGCAAAGCGGCGCCATTCTCGCCGGTGCCAGTGACTGGCCAGTATCCAGCCCCAACCCCTTCCTTGCGATATATACCGCGATCACCCGCCAGGGCGAACTTGGCTTGCTGCCCCCCGCCAGCGAGCAGATCAGCCGCCAGGCTATCTTGCAGGCTTACACGCTCAACGCCGCCAAGGTGATTGGACAGGAGAAACAGACAGGCTCGATCAGCGTAGGCAAGAGTGCTGATCTGGTATTGCTGGATCGCAATCTGGAGCAGGTTGCGAGCGAGCAGATCAAGGATACCAAGGTGCTGTGGACCATGTTCAAAGGCAAACGGGTCTATCAGGCCCTCTAATCCAGAGAAAGGAAAAAGGCCCACTATGCGGGCCTTCATGAATAGGTCATGGCAAAATCATTACCTGCTGTGACCAGCTGATAACGACTCGATTATCGGCTTTTTTCAGTCAGATCCTTGTCCACCCAGTACTTGGATCCCGAGATGCTGGCATCGAGCAGCAGCCCCGTCTCGCCGATCTGGTAGATGGCCATGCCGCCATTGTACTTGGCGGTGAGCCCGGCGCTCTCCTTGCCCGCTACCGCCCCCACCTCTGAGGTCGCCTCCCAGCCCTTGGTCACGAAGGCATCGAACCTGGCCTTGTCTTCAAACAGGATCACCTGCTGGTAGAACTTGCCGCCAAGGCCGGCCGAGAGGCCAGCGCCCAGCATTTTCATGTAGGTGTGCTGGCCGCTGCCGCGATTGATCGCCACCCCTGCCCCCTGATTGGTTTGCAACATCAGGGAGAACTTGCGTGAATCGAACACCGCATAGCCATACGCCTGGTCAAACAGCAACTTGGCAGAGGGTTGTTCGTTGAACAGCCTCACCAGGGCTGTGTCGGCCATGGTATCGAGGGCGAGTCGCGCTTCTGGCGCCGTCTTGGGCTCACGCATCTCGTCGAGCTTCTTGTCGGCTACCACCAGCCACTCCTTGCCGGTTGCTATGCTCTTGTCGGTCCAGGCCCCGGCGGTATTGAACGCCTCCGAGCCCCACTGGGAGACGGACGCCCAGGTCGCCTTGGAGAAATCGGTCACGCTCCGCCACGCCTCCTTGCTGGTGTCGCTCACAGCCGTGCCAAGATCGGCGGCGGCCTCCTTTACCTTGGCCCAATCGGCCAGTATGGGGGTCGAGGCCAGCGCCAATGTCGTTGCCAATACCAGGAATCGAATCTTCATGGGTTCTCCACCATCTGTGATGAGCTGACCCTCACAGTAGCAGAATAAGGGACCGCCGGATAAGTGTGAGGCCCACAACACCAGTCAGTGGATGACGCACGGCCTGACCTCATATGCACATCTGAGCACCTGATCCGGTATCCGAGATGCCCGGCAAGCCTGGTTGAAAGGGTCAGTTCCCCCATGACGGCGCTGGCGTTATTCCTTGTCGCAGCAGGCGTTGGCAGGCAGAACATGAGGGGAACAACTGGACTCGGCACGCATCATGCCGCATGCCTCGGGGTGACCGGCGCAGCACTCCTCCGTGAGGTAGCCTATCAATGCCAGCATGAGAGGGATGTTGGCGCGATAACGCAGGAAGCGACCCTCTTGCTCCACCGACAGCAAGCCGGCGTGCAACATGGCCTTGAGGTGAAATGACAATGTGTTGGGGGCGATATCGAGACTGCTGGAAAGCTCCCCGGCCACCCGTCCCTCCAGGCCCGCTTTCACCAGCAGACGCCAGACATCGAGCCGAATGCCGGAGGAGAGGGATTCAAACACCTTGGTGGCCATCGCTTTGTTCATGTCATTCACCTTGAATTTTCATCAATAACTCATTATTTCAGCAAGATACGTACGATTAACATGCGTGAGACAAGCAGCTCGCTCCTCCCGGGAACGAGCACTGATCGTTGCACAACCAGACCCAACCATCTTGCGACCAGCGCACTGTAACAGGGCCTTCGTCCCTGATATGCAATGAAAACACATGTTTTATTCATTTGCATACCCTGATTGCCCGGCGTATATATAGCATATGCCAAATAGGAGTGCTTATGCCCAGACCCAAGATTGCCCGCCAGATCTGTGGCCGTCCCGCCAACAGCTGCTTCAAACCCAATGGCCGCCCCATGCACCAGCTGGAACAGGTCGCCCTCGCTGCCGACGAATTCGAGGCACTGCGCCTGGTGGATCTGGAAGGCATGCAGCAACAGGAGGCCGCCGTCGTGATGGGGGTATCTCGTCAGACCCTGGCCAACATCCTTAAAAAAGCCCGCTACAAGGTGGTGGACTGTCTGAGCCAGGGCAAAGCCTTGATGATGCAGGCGAGCGACCCCGATACCAGTGGAGACATATCCCTATGAATACAGAGCATGGCCTGATAATGGCGCCAGCAGCCAACCGCGCCGTCATGCTGACCCGGGGCCAGCTGGCCAGTCACTTTACCCGCGCCGAACAGCTGCAAATAGTCAGCCCCGAGGGCACTGTGCTCGCCACCCTGCCCAACCCGGCAGCCGGTGAGGGTTGTGGCGGCAAACAGGCGCTGCTGGTCACCCTCAAGGCTCATCAGGTCAATCAGGTAGTAGTACGCAATATCGGTGAGCGGATGCTGGGACGCTTGTTGACCGGCGGCATGCAGGTGGTGCAGTGTCGCTCGGCGCGACTGCCGTGGCCGGCACTGCTGGCTGAGGGCAATTTGCAACCTCTGACCGAGCCAAGCCAGGGCCGCAGGTCACAGCGCCAGGCTGGCAAACCCGTCATCTACGCCATCAGACGCGATGGCCATGACGGCGCTGAGCGTCCCCCTTGTCAGGGAGGCTGCTGCGGCGAAGGGAACACAGGGTGCCACAACACCAAGGAGGCAAACTCATGTCACTGCTGCTGATCACCATACTGGCCGCCTTTGTGCTGATCGTCGCCATGGGCTCCCTGCTCTGGTGGAGCCAGTACAGGCTGGCGCAAAAGCGCGCGGATAAAGCGGTGCGCCCCTGTGGCTGCGCGAGCGCCTGCACCGATCACCTGTACCAGATAAGCGAACCAGGACCCAAGTAGAAAGGTGAGAACCGGCAAGACTGGGGCAAATTGCTGACATCAGTGGCTTGAACCACGGCCAGGTCTCGAAATATCGCTGCCGACCGGGCTGGTGGCGGGCTCCTGATACTGCTGATGTATGATGCGAAACGCCTCCTTGTTGCGAAGCGCGGCTTCCACGCAGACGGGGTCAAACTAGCTGCCGGCATACTCCTCCAGATAGGCAAACGCCCTGTCAAACGGCCAGGCCTGCTTGTAGGGACGCTCGCTGGTGAGAGCATCGAACACATCTGCCACCGCAACGATACGCGCCGCCAGCGGAATAGCCTCCCCCGCCAGCCCCTCCGGGTAACCGGTGCCGTCAAAACGCTCATGATGGCAGGCGATGATATGGGTCAGCATGTCGGTATGGTGAATGCCATCGAGGCCAAATTCACTGATCATCAGGGCAATCATCTCCCGCCCCTTGCCGGGGTGGATCTTCATGATCTCGAACTCTTCCTGCGTCAGCTTGCCCGGTTTGAGCAAGATGGCATCAGGCACCGCAATCTTGCCGATGTCGTGCAGCTCGGAGAAGAGGTAGATAAACTCCACCTCCTCGTCGCTGAGCGAATGGCGCGTTGCCACAGAGCGGGCGATCAGCCGGGAGTAGGCCGACATCCGGTGCAGATGGTTGGCGGTTTCCTCATCCCGATAACGGCTGAACTCCCGCGCCGTGGTGAGGGCGCCGCCAAGGGTCTGAATGGAGAAAAATTCCACCGCTATGATGGCCGACAGCACCTGGGCATAGGCTGACAACTCGCTGCGAATAGGCTCCCTGAAGTAACCCGGCTCCATCGCATCGCAAAACAGAAAGCCGAACAGCTTGCTGTTGAACAGCAGCGGCTCCGTATAGCTGGAGGCATACCCCGCTTCCAGCAGCTTGCGGCTGTGCTCCGAGCTCGACCCCAGCAGGGAGTCCAGACTGTCGAGCACCCTGGGCTGTTTGTGTTCCGCCAGATAGCGCAGGGAGGGCACCTCGCTCAGTTTGACCTCGTACTGCACCAGAGGAGAGCTCCCCTCAGTGCTGTGGGCAAAGGTCTTGAGCCTGTCCGTATGCGGGTCATAGATAGCGATGGCCACCCGGCTCAACTTGTCAAAGCGCTGCCTGAGCGTGGCATGCACATGCTGCATTCTCTCGCCAAATGAGCTTTCCATCCCGTCCTCCCTGCTGGTGTGCCTGTTGGGAGTATAGTGACGCCCATCAGCAGCCCCCCATCTCGTTAACTGAAAACTCAACAAGATGTGAGCGGGTCGACGATTCGACTGGCCCCGTCGAGACGCACCCAAAAGGGGTAGCCTGGCTGGCGCAGTACTTGGGTGCTGTGTAGGGGAATCTGCCTCCGCCAGAGATATTGTTCCGTTCTACCGTGCTGGCTGTATAGTTTTTGGTTAGCCATTCCGGTAAAATCCGCGCCCTTATAAGAGAGCCACCTAAGAGTGATTGAGCGATGTCCAACACAAAACAGGCCCCCAAAGTAGGATTCGTCTCCTTGGGTTGCCCCAAAAATCTGGTCGATTCCGAGCGCATCCTGACCCAGCTGCGTACCGAAGGGTACGATGTGGTGCCCAGCTATGACGATGCGGAGCTGGTGGTGGTCAACACCTGCGGCTTTATCGACAGCGCGGTGCAAGAGTCGCTGGAAGCCATCGGCGAGGCCCTGGCCGAAAACGGCAAGGTGATAGTCACCGGCTGCCTCGGCGCCAAAGAGAACCAGATCCGCGAGATCCACCCCAAGGTGCTCGAGATCACCGGCCCCCACGCCTACGAAGAGGTGCTGGGTCACGTCCACAAATACGTGGCCAAACCGACCCACAACCCCTTCACCAGCCTGGTGCCGGCCCACGGCGTCAAGCTGACTCCGCGCCACTACGCTTATCTGAAGATTTCCGAAGGCTGCAACCACCGCTGCACTTTCTGCATCATCCCCTCCATGCGCGGGGATCTGGTGAGCCGCCCCATCGGCGAAGTGCTGGCCGAAGCCAAGCGCCTGAAAGACGCCGGCGTCAAAGAGATACTGGTGATCTCCCAGGACACCTCCGCCTATGGCGTCGACGTCAAGCACCGCACCGGTTTCTACGACGGCATGCCGGTCAAGACCAGCATGGTGGCCCTGTGCGAAGAGCTGGCCAAGCTCGACATCTGGGTACGCCTGCATTACGTCTACCCCTACCCGCACGTGGATGACGTCATACCGCTGATGCGCGACGGCAAGGTACTGCCCTACCTGGACATCCCGTTGCAACACGCCAGCCCGCGCATCCTCAAATTGATGAAGCGCCCGGGTACCGTCGAGCGCACCCTGGAGCGCATCCAGAAGTGGCGCGAGATCTGCCCCGAGATCACCCTGCGTTCCACCTTCATCGTCGGCTTCCCCGGCGAGACCGAAGAAGAGTTCCAGATGCTGCTGGACTTCATCGACAAGGCGGAGCTGGACAGGGTCGGCTGCTTCAAATACAGCCCGGTCGAAGGCGCCAAGGCCAACGAGCTGCCGGATCCGGTACCGGAAGACGTTCAGGAAGAGCGCTTCCAGCGCTTCATGGAGCTGCAGCAGCAGGTCTCCATCCGCAAGCTGGCTCGCAAGGTCGGCAAAGAGATGACAGTGCTGATCGACGAGGTGGACGAAGAGGGTGCCACCGGCCGCTCCTTCGCCGATGCCCCCGAGATCGACGGCTTGGTCTACCTGAACGGTGAAACCGGCCTCAAACCCGGCGATCTGGTCAAGGTCCGCATCGATGAAGCGGACGAATACGACCTGTGGGCCAGCCTGATAGGCTAAGTCCGCAGTCCATGATGGCGCCTGCCCGGCAGGTGCCAATAAAAGAGCCAGTCAGTGACCCTGACTGGCTTTTTTATTGATCGCACTAAATGGTTATGCGCGCCGAAGCAGGCCGCAAGCTGCTGTGCCAGACGTCACCAGATCAGCGCTTCTGACGAGGATTAGAGGCCGGTATCCGCCACCATCACCAGAACATGAACGCCTTTATCATTGACCTCCTCAACGGCCTTGAAACCATGACGGCAATAAACGCCACCGCTCAGGTTCTCGGTTTGCAAGTACAGCTTGCTGATCCCCGCCCTGCGAGCACGGCTGAGGATCTCTG
This sequence comes from Aeromonas sp. 5HA1, assembly GCF_029237245.1. Taxonomy (NCBI): domain Bacteria; kingdom Pseudomonadati; phylum Pseudomonadota; class Gammaproteobacteria; order Aeromonadales; family Aeromonadaceae; genus Aeromonas; species Aeromonas sp. 5HA1. The sequence continues at coordinate 231,440 of NZ_JAACFW010000002.1, read as the reverse complement.
TTACCAGCAAGGAGGCGACACCCTGCCCGCGCGCTTTTTCAACGACATATACCCCACCCAACCAATATTCGTACTCGGGAAACATCGCCATTTCACGGATCTTGAGCTCCGCAGACCCCACCCATTCACCGGCCAGGCGGGCCAGTACCATCAGCGGAGCCCGGTCAACCTGGGTGGCCGCCGTGACCTTGGCCAGCACCTGCTCTTGAGTAAAGCGACCACTGTCGCGGCACCATTCGTCAAAATACCATGAGGCAACCACGCCTGCGGCAGATGGCGCATCCGCCAGTAACAACAACTCCATAAAGCCTCTTTTGCGTATAACCCATGACCTGCAGGGAGGAATGAACACGGCGAGGCCAAGCCCCGGGTAGCGCCGACAGGCGGCGCCCTGGCCGCTGGCAGCGCGTCCCCATGGACCCGCTTGCCCCAGACCAGGTTATCGAATGGATATCATAACCAGCCTGAGAGTGGAAGGCGCCTATGGCTGGAAAGGCAGGCGCAGCCCCATCCATTGGCAGAGCCTGTGATGGGCGGCGAGCAGGCTGTACTAAGGAGCCGGTAGCCAAGGCGCGCTCTCCCGCCGTTACACACCGGCAAGGAAGCTCACGCCCACCGTTTTCCCATAAAAAAACCTGCTCCGAAGAGCAGGTTTTGCATGTCATTGAGTTGGTTTCAGGTCGCTCAGGCGACGTGCGCCCGACCCTGTATCACATCCCCCCAGGCAGACTGCACCAGGCTGTTGGCCTGACTGTCGAGGCGATTGAGCAGTCCCATGTCGCCCGCTTCGGGGGCGAAGCTGCTCATGGCCTGGATCAGGCTGTCGACCGCATGGTGAGAGAGCGCCGTGTAGGCGCGCTCGCCCTCTGCCTGCTGCTCGCCAAGACCTATGACCAGCTGGGCCCGGTTGTCGGCAAAGTAGTTGCTGAAGGTGGCGCTGCCCAGTTGCTCGAACTTGCCCTGCTCGCTCGCCCCGTCGGTGTGACGGTTGACCAGCAGTTGCAAGTCGTAGCCGCTGCGCTTGAACCAGAGATCCCGCCAGCTGACGTCGTTGAAGACGATGAAGTCCTCCTTGCCGATGTCCTGCACCAGGTTCTCTATCACCTCGCCACTGAACACGAAGCTGTCAACACCGGTGCCGCCACTGAAGCGGTTCTGATAACCCCCCAGCACCAGCAGGTCATCGCCGTCCCCGCCATCGAGCTGGCTGAACTTGGCGACCCGGTCGGCGATCAGCCGATCCCGGCCGTCACCGCCCCGGATGCTGGCGTGATAACCCATCAGCTTGACCTGATTGTTGCCATGCTCCGCCAGCAGGCGGTTGTGGTTGCCAAACACAATGGCAACGTCATCCCCCTCACCCAGCCGGATCTGGTTGTGATGGCCTATGGTCACCGCAAAGTCCTGATCCGCGCCGGCATCGATCTGGTTGTAGTTGCCGGAGGTGACCAGATAATCCTGGCCAGCGCCCCCTTCCACTATCCCCTCTTCACCGAAGATGAAGGCCTGATCGTTGCCCTCGCCCATGAAGGCGCGGTTGACACGGCCGGCCAGCACGGCGACATCGTCACCCTGCCCGCCAAACATCATGTTCTCCCGTCCCATCATGATGCCAGTGTCCTGACCGGCACCGCCGGTGAAGATGTTGGAGGTACCGGTGGCATAGAAGACATCGTCACCGCGACCACCCCAGAAGTTGTTGTTGTCGCCGAGGTAGGCCCCCAGATCCTTGCCGTCTCCCCCCCAGTTGAAGTTGTAGTTGCCAAGGGAGACGTGCATGTCGCCATCCCCCTGCAGGTGACCACTGTTGCGCAGGAAGTCGAAGGTCTGCTCCTTCATGTTGAGCAGATCGGCCGTCAGGTTCTGCTTGAGGTTGCTGGCCAGCGTCTTGAGCTCCGCCTGCTTGTCGCCGTTGAACAGGGCCGCAAACAAGTTGGGCAGGCTCAGGGCATTGAAACCGAACGCTTTCTCCTGTGCGGTGGCCGGCTGGGCAGCGGCCTTGGCTGGGCCTTCCCCCTGCTGCACCGACACCTCACCTGGTTTGGCCTCTTCGGGGGCCGCCTCCTGCAAGCCGTGGGTGCGGGCAAAATCGCCGAGGGCATCTGTGCCCAGATCCAGCCCGGCCTTGAGGCTGTCGAGCCACTTGGCAGGATCGGTCAGGCTCTTGAGCTGATCGCCACCAAATTCGGCGATGACCCCCAGCATCTCCTGCAACAGCGCAGGCGCATTGATGGCTGCGCCATCGCGCGCCACCAGCTGACCCCGGGCGTTGTAATCCACGCCGAAGATATCTGCCAGCGTGGTGTCGGCACCGACCCCGGCCAGTCGTCCCAGCAGCCGGTTTTGCAGCTGGCGCGGCAAATCAGTCGGAGTGAAGGTAAAGGTGGTCTTGGCCTGCCCGGTCGACGTGAACTCCTGGGTCAGGATCCCGAACAGGGAACCCAGGTTGGTGTCCAGCATAGCCTGGATGTTGTCACCAAACACAAAGTTCCAGTTGCCCGTGGTGACCTGGATATCGGCCCCCTGCCCGGCAACCGCGAAGTTGAACGCCAGCTTCTCGTTGGCCTGGCGCAGCTTGTCCGCCCGGCTCAGAGGCCCCTTTTCACCCTGGCCGCCGCCCAAGACGTGCTGGTTGAACGCCTTGTTGAGGGTTGCTTCCAGATCGCTCTTGAGGCCGCGACTGCTGCGCTCATGGTCGCTGTCCAGAGCCGTGAGCGAGCCGTACTTGACGCTGCTGGTCTGATCCAGCCCGGCCATGTCCGCCACGAACTTGTTGGCCCCAGCCAGGGTCCACTGCTCCCACTGGCTGGAAACCCAGTTCGGCTGAAAGCCGTCACCGGCTATCTGCTGCAGGGCACCGGCGATACGGGCCGCCCCACCAAAGGGGTTGACCATGGGCGGCGTGGGGATGGATTTCTCCAGCATCACGATGAGATCGTTGCTGCGCCCCTGGTTGAAGCTGACGTTGCGTTGGCCCACGAACAGCTGGGCCCCCTCCAACGCCTGGTAACCAGCGATGTCGAGGCTGTGTTTGCTGTCGCCATCCCCGATGTGCACCATGACGTTGTTGTCGCCGAAGGCCAGCGACTTCATGCCCCCTGTACCCACTTTGACACCCAGGTTGCTGGTACCCCAGTTGATGGCGGTGAACTCGCCATCCCCCACGTTGACCTGAATGTTGCCGGAGTAGCTGACGGCATTGTCGGCCTCTCCGGCGGCAGGCTCGGACTGACGCTGTTTTTCGGGGGCGACAAAGGTCTCGTCATTGTCGGCGATCGCGCCACGGGCGCGACTCTCGCCGTCACCCCGGCCCACGTTGGCCAGATCGATATCCCCTTCGGCCACGCCGCCGCGCACCAACTCGGTGTGCGCCACAGGCTCGCCGGCTTCGTTGAGGGTCAGCACCACCTTGTTGCCGGCCACCTTGCGGGCCCAGACATCATCTTCACCACGGGTGTGCTTGCGACCAGCCAGATCGACCGCCACCTCGCTGCTGCGGGCCGATACCTGGGCGTTGATCCCCTCGTTTTTCAATGCCTTGATGAAGCGGCTCGCAAACCCTGTCTGCTGGTCGTCGCTCACCAGGGAGCAACCCACCAGGCTGACATAGCTCGGCTTGATCGCCACACCCGCCTCTTGCAGGCGCTCGCCGAACCGGCGCAGACGCCCGGCCAGCTCATCGGCACTGTAGCCACTGAGTCGGCTGTTGTTCTGCTCGTCACCGTCACGACCGTGACCCACCACCTGCCAGCGAATATTGCCAGCCAGCTGAGCAGGATCGCCATACACCACCCGATAGTTGCCATCCGCATCCAGCTGCACCACCAGGCTGCGATCGGGGTGCTTGCCCGCCAGACTGGCCGCCGCTTTGGCGGCAACCGGATCATCTTCGGTCTGGATGATGATCTGGCCATCGAAGCGGGTCTCGCCCCCCTGGCGGCCCGGTGTCACCTCAGGCTGCTGCCACTGGGTAACCTGCTGGTTGCGTACCGGCTGATCCGCACCGTCCAGGCCCGCCACCGGCGTCCATTTCCTGGCGACATCGCCGTACTCGACCCGCTGGCTGGCGTCATCCTCCTGCAAGCGGAAGCGGTTGTCCGCATCCACCTTCAGGGCGGGCAGCCCCAGACGGTGGGTAATGCCCGGCACAAAGCCTTCGATCCCCTTGTGGGAGGCCAGGTGCGCGCTGCCGTAGATGGCGACGAACTTCTCGCCAGCCGGCAACTTGCCCAGCACGTCGACGGCGACGTTGTTGGCCGCCCCGGCGCGATACATGAGGCCGTGCTCAGTCCCGGCAATCGCGGGTCTTGCCGTGCTGCCGTCGTCCAGCGCCACAATCCGCAGCCCTTTCTCACGCGCTCGCTCGAACAGGGAGGGATCCAGATGCTTGGTTTTCAGCATGGTTGCCAGCTCGGGGGACATGTCTCCCCCCGCCAGATAGCGGTCGATCAGCGGCTGTGCCAGCTCGCCGCGCAGGTGCTCCAGACCGATGACGGTCACCCCCTGCGCCTTGAGGGCATCCATCTGCTCGTGGACGAAGCGCAGACCATTCACGTCGCTGCCATGGGTTTCCCCGATCAGCAGGCCGTTGCGGTTCTCCAGCAGGCGTGACAGCTGTCCTGCCAGCGTGCTCTCCTGCGCCACCTGATCGTTCAGATCCCGCAGGGCATTGCCAGCATAGCGGGCATCCCAGGCCGCTATGTCTGTCTGCTTGCTGCTGTGATAGATGTTCTCAACCTGCTCGATGCGGCGGGACTCCAGCTCGCCGAGATAGCGGCGGTCGGCAAACTTGTCCAGCATGATCATCTCGGCAGAGAGCTCGGAGCCGGGCGCCGCCTGCTTGGCTGCCTCCTTGATGAAGTAGACAGTCATCTGGGCAGACTGATCCCCCGTCATATCCTGCAACTCCTGATAGGAGTAGCCCAGGTGCAGCACCTTGCCGGTCTCGTCCAGCACGGCCTTGCTCAGCAGCCCCTTCGACTGGGCATCTGCCAGCCACGTCTTCAGCTCGCCATACTGCTCGCCGAGCGCGACATGGAAGCTGGCATCAAACGGCAGATCCGCAGGCGCCTGCCCCTGGTATCCCCCCTTGGCCGCCAGATAGGGATCTTGTGCCACCCAGCGCAGCAACATCTGGGTGAGACCCGGATGCTTGCCATTCGCCTCCTCGGCAGCCTTGCCGATGACGAGGGCAGCCAGATCGGGGCGACTCTTGGCCAGTGTCGCGACATCGGTTTGCAGCGACGCCAGCTCACCGCGATAGAGCCCGCCGTTGAGCTGGCTCTGCAACTGGGTCAGCGCCGGGTTTCTGCCGGAGCCTTCGTGCCTGGTCTGGTAGTCGTCGATCAGCTTGTTCAGCCGCAATGCGGCCTCCACCTGCGCCTGACCGGTGGCGCCGTGCAGCACGGCGAGCTGATCCAGGATCCCCTGATAAGACTCGCCAATGGGCTTGGTAAATACCTGGGCGGCTTTTTTCAGCTCATCCGGGCTGTAGGCGTCGGCAAACAGGCTGGTTGCCCGCTCCTGCGTCACCACTTTGCCCGGCAGCCCCGTCATCGGGCTCTCATCAAACACCGGCAACTGCAGGATCTCCTGCAGCGTGACCTTGTTGGCAAGATCCTTGGACGGCTTGAAGCGGGCAAGCGCATCCCCGTTCATCTCGGTCACCCGGAAGAACAGCGGCTTGCCATCCGCTCCCGGCGTCAGGTGGTAGCCGTTCGCCATGTCGAGCCCCTCCTTGCCAAAGAAGCGGGTCATGTAACGACTGAATTTCTCGGCGGAGGAGAACTCGACTATGCCCACATTGGGATCGTAGAAACCGTAGACTCGGCCCGACTCACCCTGTTTGGACCAGGCGGCCATGGCGTGGCCCGGCGCATCCAGCTCCAGCAGCACGGGGGCGGCATTCCCTTTGGCGGTCAGCTTGCCGAGCACGCTATCGAGCGAGATGGCGCTCTTGCCTTCCCACTTATCCTTGACGATGTCGTACTTGATGCTGCGCAGGCTGTCGTAGTTGTAGGACGCCGGCGTGTTGTTGTGGATCTCGGCCAGACTGCCCACCAGCTTGCGGGCGTTGTCCAGCTCGGCAGCCGAGTAGCGATCCGGATTGTTGATGACGGCGGCCGCTGAGTAGAGCTTCTCCATCATGCGCCGCGCCAGATCCGGCTGCCCCTCGCTCTCCAGCTGCTTGGCGACCAGCACCAGCTTGGAGAGGGGATCGCAGCGGCCACCGAAGCCGTCATCCGCCAGATTCAGCAGTAGCAATTGGGGAGCCAGATGCTCCCTTGCCAGCGGATCTGCGCCCCCTTGCGAGGCCACGTCACGGAACAGGCGGTTGAACTGTTCAACCTTGGGTTTGATGGTGCTCTTGAGCGCCCGGTTCTCGATCTCCCAGGCGAGCGCCCCCTGCTGCTGTGGCGTCAGGGTCGGCTGGGTGAACAAGTCGACCAGCTGGGTCATGCTCATGTCGGGCTGGAAGCCGTCAACCACCTTGCCGGCCAGCCCCTGCTGGTAACCCGCGAGGAACGCCTTGGTGGTACGTATGTCCTTGGCCACGCCGTTGCTGCCCACCTGTGGGGCGAGCGCCTCCTGGTAGCGCTTGAGATCGCGCTTGATACCCTCGATGCCCTTGAGCGGCGCCTCGGCACCCGCCTCTGACTGACTGCGGTTGAACAGATCGCCGACTATCTGCTCGGCATATTGGCCCATCAAGCGGTTGCTGGCCAGATGGCCATAGAAGGTCTGCTCACCGCTAACCTGATAACCGGCCACGGCCAGCTTGGCCCGCAGTTTTTCACCCTCGCTGCCAAGCCCTTCGTTGTCGGTCAGCAGCATGATGGGCGTGCTCTTGGGCAGGCCGTCGAGGTTTTTCTCTACCGAGAAACGGCCGTTGACCGCCTTGGCGATCGCCCCGACCAGACCGCCCGGATTGGGCAGCTCATGGGCCGTGATCGCCTTGCTCATGCTGGGCATGGGGCGATCGAGCAAGAGGGCGCCCACCGGCTTGCCCTGCTCGGCGGCATAACGGGCCAGATCGGCGGCGATGGGGCCGCCCATGGAGTAGCCGTGGATCAGGATCTTGCCGGGCGCCACACCGCGCTCTTCCACCAGATAGCGGAACATGGTGCGGGCATCCTGATAGACCCCCTGTTCGCTGGGGCCGCCATCGCTGGCCCCATAGCCGCGCAGGTTGACCGCCAGCATGTCGATGCCCTGCTTCTGGTAATGACTGCGAACGGCATCGGCCTGCTCCTCGGCAGAAGAGCCTGAGCCATGCAGGAACAGCACCACCTCGGGCTTGCCATCTTCCTGCGTCCCTTGCCGTTCGGTCCCCTTGTGCAGGTAACCGGACAGGCGGCCGGCGTCCCCTTGCAGGGTCACTTGTGCAGCCTCCCCTTTGCTCACCGCATGGTCGAGCAGCTGCCGGGTGATGTCGCCCACCTGGCGGCGCTCATCACGGGTGCCATACAGGTTGTCGTTGAGGAAACGGGTCAGGGGATTGAGCGGCTGCCTGTCTACCGGTGCCGAGCCGTCGTTCTCCATGGAGACGGGCTTGCCGGATGAGGCGGGGTCAACCACCTCGACAGGGGCACTGACCTTGCGCGGCGACCCGAGTGCGGCCAGCTCAGCCAGCTGCGCCGAGTGGGCGTGTTGCTGATAAAAATCGAGGGTGCGGCCGAAGGCACGATCGAGGGCATCCTGCACCGCCGCCTTGCCGGCATCACCCGCCAGATCCACCAGATCCCGGTAGTTGGCGGTGTAGCTCTCCAGCACCTGCTTGCGCGCATCCCCGCTCGCCTGCAAGGCCTGATAGACCGCCAGACTCTCGTTCACCGAGTGGCCGCCATCGAACACCAGGAAGGCAAGGGTGTTGAGGTAGGCCTGACTCGGGGAGTAGCCAGGCTCCTTCGCCGCTAGGTAGTTGTTCAGGTGCACCATGATGTTGGTGGAGCCGGAGGCCCCGGTCACCACGGGCAAGCCCTTGTCCAGCGCGTTGCGCTCGAAGGTGGTCTCCTTGCCCGGCGTCAGTATGCGGCCATCGGCCACGCTGCGCCCGCTCAGGAAGTCGTCGTACTTGTCGCCGCCGGGCTGATAGTGCAGACCCGTGCCGTAGTCGCTGGTGGTGCGACCCGGCAAGTCGACTTGCAGCAGACCGTCCTTGGCAGAGGCGATCTCGGTGCTGGTCGAGCGCGCCTTGGTAATGACGCTGCCATAGAAGCGATCCCCCTCTCTCTTCCAGTCGGCCGTGTCCATGCCGAGCTCGGGATGGGTGGCCATCTTCACCGCCAGGAAGGGCACCTTGATGACATCGAAGCCGTTGTCGACCCGGGTCATCATCTGTTTGAAGTTGGCCAGATTCGGCTCGGCCAGGAAATCGGTCAGGCTGGGCACCCGGCTGAACCAGGGACGGGTGTCTTTCTTGATGGCCTCGGCGAATGCCGCCATCTTCTTGTCGATGCGCTGGCTCTGGGTGGCTTCGTCCAGCTGCAGTGTCTGGATCCAGTCGCCGAACTCCTTCACCAGCCTGGCGCCCAGTTGCGCCGAGGTATCGATCGCCACCTGCGACGGTGAGGTCACCAGCGCATGGGCAATCTCTGAGTCGAAACGACGGCCAAACAGATTGTCTATGTACTGGCCGGTCGCCTTGCTCTTGTTCGCATCGGCCAGCAAGGCTTGTGCCAGCACCTGCAGCTGCGGCTGATCCCACAGCGTCTTGCAGGCAGTCTCAAACAAGGCGATGGTACTAGGTCCATTCACCTCGCCAGAGAGCCAGAGCGCCTTGACCTCTGCGGCCAGCTGGCGGGTTTGCGGCGTGTCGAACTGACCCAGCTGATGGGCAAACGCGATCAGACTGTCATGCTCGGTACGGGGCGCCTGCCGCTCGGCGTTGGAGTTGGTGTCGGTGAGCGGACGAATGCTGAGCTCGGTCACCCGGGCTATGTCGGTGGCACTCAACTCACCCACTACTCCTGTGATCCGGCCTATGCCGTCGAACACCAGCTGATGTTCAAAGCGGGTTGTCTGTTCAGGCGGCAGTGCCAGACCATGCACACCGGCAGCCTTGGCCCTGAAGGCGAAGGTGTGGCTCAGCAAGGAGGCGACCTCGAAGCGCAGCGCCTTCACCTGTTCACCGCGCAGGGCAAACTCTTTGGGGTCGCGAACCTGCCACTGGGACAGGCTTTGCTCCAGCAGCCCCAGATTCGCCTCCGATGGCTGTTGTTGCACCCGAACCACGGCCTCGCGTACCGCCTTGAGTCGATCGCTTGGCAAGTCGGTCGAGAGCTTGCCCAGCTGGCGACGGGTAGAGTCAATGAAGTCACTGTCTTCGCGCTTGAGCAGCTGGAAGGCAAAACCGGCGGTCTCGGGGACGGCTACGGCCGGGCCTCGCACCGGGCTTCCCAGCCCGGCCAGGAAGACCCCGGACAGGCCCAGCTCGGCGCTGCGGCGCGAAGACGCATGGCTCGTCGGCACAGTGGCACCCGACTCGTGCTCACCGACCATATCGGGCAGGGTGATGGCGGGCGTGCCGTGAGTACGGTTCCCGGCATTGATCTGCAGGCGGTTGACCGCAGCCAGGGCGCCATCGAGGACGGATTGCTCCTGTTCACTCAAGCCATTGGCGGCATCGATGGCCGATGGCTGGGCGCTGGCCGACGCGTCGGTCGACAGACCGCTGGCATTGGGCACATCAAGCTCACCAACCTGCGGCAACCGGGGTGCCGCCATCGGGCTCTGGCCGTTATTCACTCCCTGGCGGCTCGGCTTGTCGCCGCTTTGTTTCAGGCTTGCCGCATTCTGCCTGGCCTGTGTTGCCTGTTGGCTGGCCTGGCTGCTGGCCTGCTCGCCTGCGGCCTGGGCCTGGCTCGCGCTCGACTCTCCCTCTTGCTGCCGCTGCCGGGCATCGGCCTCGCGTGTCAGGGCATCGAGACGATGCTGCTCGGCCTGCTCGGTCCGGCTCTGCCCCTGCGCCAAGGCCTCGCCCTGCAACTGTTCGCTGCGCTGCTGGCCAGATTTGGACTGGGCAAGGGCGGCCTCGACCTGCTGGTTCTGCTGCTCGCGGCGGGTTTTGGCATCCGCGATCGCCTCGCCTGCCCTGCCGCTGGCCTCTTCCAGATCTTCCTGTGCATCGGTCAACAAGCGGTCGGCAAAACCATTGCGCCAGTGCTGGCCGGACGGGATGGTGGCCGCTTCGGGCTGCTTGAGCTGTTCAAACTGGCGGGCCAGGGTGTCGAGCTGGGCCGTCATGTCGCGGGCTTCCGCCTCGATGGTGGCACGCTGCTGCTGGCCATTCTCCGCCAGCTTCTGCTGGTCGGTAGCCTCCAGCTGGGCCTGAGTGCCCGAAATGGCGGCGAGCTGCTGCGCCTTCTCCTGCTCCAGCCGCTGTTTGTCGGCATCGGCACTGGCCCGATCGGCTTGGGCCTGGGCGGCGTTGCCGTCTTGCGCCAGCTGGGCACTCACCTGGCCTATCTCGGCCTTGCCAGCCGCAGTGGCGACCACGTTGTCGAGCAGATAACCAAGGCCGTTGTTCTCCCCCGTGCCCCGGAACGCCAGACTATTGCGGCCCTCTCTGGCAGTCAGGGTCAACTGTTTGGTCTGCCAGCTGTCGGCGTCGCCTTCGCTGGCAAAGACACGCTCGCCGTTCCACAGCACCTCGATGCCATGCTGCAGCGAGATGTTGGCCCGACGGGCAAAATCGAAGTTCAGAGTGACAGTCTCGCCCGCCTTGAGGCCGGCAAGATCCTGGGAGATTTGGGTATTTCTGTCGGTAGAGAGTTCGCTGACGCGAGCGCCGTGCGCCTCGGTGGCCAGCCCGTAGGCGCTGGCGGAATGATCTGCTTCGATCCCGTCACCGGCATGCTGCCAGCCGTGGGCGCCCTGTTCGAAATCGCCGTTGACGATGAGGTTTTCGCCCCCTCTGGCCAGGCCTTGCTCATCGAGCTGCAACGCCTTGTTCATGGCTTGCTCATCCCGCTCGCCGGTCTGGCTCACCTGACCGGTCAGGCCGTTCGCCAGCGAGGATTTCACCTCGCCAATCTCGTCCAGACCAAAGCCGCTCAGGGCCTGTACATCCCCCAGGCTGGCCGCTTGTGGCGTCTTGACCGGGCCCTCTTCGTCGCCCTGTACCAGGTAGTTGATCGCCTGGTTGCCTGCCGCACCGAACAGGGTCTGCTTGATGTTGTCAAACAGGGTACCGAGCTTGTTGCTGCTGGTGTTGCTGCTGGCGATGGCCAGGCTGTAGAAGTCGCCGTTGCCTATCTTGATGGCCACGTTGTGGCGGGCATAGGCCGCCGTAACGTCAAGCCCGTCACCGATCTGGACATTGGCATTGCCCTTGCCCTTCATGACGGCGACGTTGAGCCCGTCCCCCACCTTGGTGTTGAGGTTGTAATCACCCCAGGCCAGGTTGATGGAGGTGCCGTCGCCGACCTTGATGTTGTTGTTGAACTTGCCGTAGGCGGCGGTGACGCTCAGGCCATCCCCCACTGTGGTGGTCTGGTTGATCTCCCCCTTGGCGAGGGTGACCTGGATGCCGTCTCCCACCCGGGTGACGACGTTGGCCTTGCCGAGCAGGGCCTGGTAGCTCTCGCCATCCCCCACCTGGGTGACTATGTTCGCATCCCCCTTGGCCAGCACGACCTGACGGCCATCCCCCACCTTGGTGATGATGTTGGCGCGACCCCAGGCACCTGTGTAACTGTCACCGTCACCGACCTGAGTGACCAGGTTGGCCTCCCCTTGCAGCACCGCCAGCTCGCGGCCATCGCCGACCTTGGTCAGCACGTTGGCGCGGCCCTTGGCGAAGCTGTAACGGTCACCGTCACCGACCTGGGTCAGCAGGTTGACATCCCCCCAGGCCCCTTGCACCACCAGTCCGTCGCCCACCTTGGTGATCAGGTTGGCGCGGCCCTTGGCCAGGCCTATGGTGCTGCCGCCACCGACATGGGTCATGACGTTGCCTACCTCGGAGATAAGCAGGCCCACAGTGGTACCGTCACCTATCTTGGTCAGCAGATTGCCCTTGCCCCACAACACCGCAGCCGTGGTGCCATTGCCCACGTGGGTCAACACGTTGGCATCGGCCTTGGCAATGACGCCGAGGAAGTCATCCCCGACCTTGGTGATGATGTTGGCTTTGCCCAGCGCCAGTACCCCGGTCAGACCGCTGCCCACATGGGTCACTATGTTGGCCTTGCCAAACAGAGCCGCCAGTGTGGTGCCATCACCCACCTTGGTCATCACGTTCAGCTCGCCGGCGAACAACCCCAGACTGGTGCCGTTGCCGATGTGGCTGTAGATGTTGGCCTTGCCAATCATCAGCGCAGCGGTCAGGCCATCGCCCACCTTGGTCATCAGGTTCGCCTGCCCCAGCATGGCGGCGAAGGTCTCGCCAAGGCCGACATGGGTGAAGACGTTGGCATTGCCCACCATGGCAGCCAGCGTCATGCCGTTGCCCACCTTGGTCGCCAGGTTGCCCTGGGCCAGCATCAGGGCGACGGTCAGGCCGTCACCGACATGGGTGAAGATGTTGGCCTTGGCCACCATCAGCGCCAGGGCATTGCCATCCCCCACCTTGGTGAAGACGTTGGCCACCCCGCCCATCAGGGCCCAGGCGTCGCCCTGACCTATCTGGGTAAACAGGTTGCCCGCACCTATCATGGCGGCAATGGCCGTGCCGTCACCCACCTTGGTGAACAGGTTGCCGGCGGCCCCCATGACCCCCAGGGTGGCGCCATCGCCGACATGGGTCAGCACGTTGCCCGCCCCCAGCATCACGGCCGAGAGATCGCCGTCACCGACCCGGGTCAGTACGTTGGCCGCCCCCAGCAGCAGCGCCTGGGTATCACCCCGGCCAATCTGGGTCAGCACATTCACGCCGCCCCCCAGTATGGCCTGCACCTTGCCGTTGCCCTTCTTGGTGAGCACGTTGGCGCCCCCCAGCAGCACGGCGCGGGTATCGGCAGCTTCATCCCCTTGGCTGATGTGGGTCAGCACATTGGCGCCCCCCAGCAGTCCGGCGGTCAGCTGGCCGGCACCCAGCTTGGTCAGCACGTTGGCACCGCCGACCAGCATGGCATCGAGCTGCCCCTTACCGGCCTGGGTCAGCACGTTTGCCCCACCGCCAGCCAGCCAGAGACCATTGCCATCGCCGATCTGGGTGTGGGTGTTGTAACCGCCCAGCATCACGACCTGGCTGTCGCCACGCCCCTGCTGCACCGAGATGTTGCCATAGGCCAGCAGGCGGGCCAGATACTCCCCGTCCCCGCTGCGTACCAGCACGTTGGCCGCGCCAACGGCATAGACATCCATCTTCCCCTGCGCGCCCTGATGTACCAGCACGTTGGCAAGACCGGCGCCACGGAACACCAGATCGCCGAGCTGACCGCGCTTGATCAGCACGTTGGCGGCCCCGGCGCCGTTGAAGTGGATGTTGCCCTCGGTCACGTCGGACTCGATCACGTTGCCGCCACCGGCGCCGTCGAAGAAGATGTCGCCCTTGCTCTTGCCGCCGCCTTGCTGGCGGGGGAGCAACGGCTGGGAGTCAAACTCCCGGGTGGCAGGCAGCCGATCCGACACAGCTGTCACTGTGTCGAGCTGGTAGTGCACCTCGCTCAGGGAGTAGCCCCCCGTGCCCATGGCGCTGAAACCCGTCTGCTCCGAGATGACCTGATCGGCCAGGCTGGCAATGTGGTTGCCCTCCTTGTACCAGGCCCTGGCCAGGTACTTGAGCGCACCGGTTTCCCTGTCGTTGGCCAGCTCCACCACCACTATCTTGGTGTAGGGGCCAAGCTGCTTGGCAAACACATAGGTGTTGGCCTGTACCCGGGATTTCACCGCGCTGACAGCGACCTTGGTGCCATCTTCATAGATGGCATGACCACTCATGTTGGCCGTGGAGAGGGTGACATCGGCGGCGGCCACAGTCACGCCACCGCCGTAGTTGATCCAGCTGTTTTCGGTCAGATCCGCTTCCACCGCCTGCAGTGTGATGCGCTGACGCCGTTCAAACACCAGATCCGTCAGGCGATAAGCGCCGTCGGTCCGGGTCGAGGTAAACCCTTGCTGTTCATTGATCTGGCGGCTGGCCAGGCTGGCGAGGTGATCGCCTTCCTTGTACCAGGAGGTGGAGAGGTAACGCAGGGGACCCTGCTCGCCCTCGTTGGAGAGTTCGACCCGATTTATCTTGGTGTACATGCCATCGAAGAAGGCAAACAGGTAGGTATTGGGTTGCAGGGTCGACTTGATGGCCGTGACCGCCTGGGACTTTTGAATCCAGCTACCGCCCATGGTGGCCGTGGTCAGCACTATCTCGTCGGCACTGGCACCCGCAAAGGGCGAGCTGTCGCTGCCAGACCCCTTGCGGGAAAGGTGGTTGTATCCCCCGGCTCCCTTGAAGTGAATGTTGCCCTCGGCCACATCGGACAACAGGCGGTTGTAACCCCCGGCGCCGTTGAAACGGATGTCGCCACGGGTCTGCAGATAGGCATCATCCTCATGGCGCAAACGGGAGATCTCGTTCCAGCCACCGGCGCCGTTGAAGGCGACATCCCCCTCGCGTCCCTTGCGGAACACCTTGTTGTAGGCGCCGGCCCCGTTCAGGGATATGTTGCCGGATTCCAGCTGGGAGCTGATGATGTTGGCCGCACCAGCGCCATAGAAGCTGATGTTGCCGTGCGATCCCTGATACTGGCTGTGCCAGGTACGATCTATCTTGTTGGCCGCACCGGCACCGCTGAAGGTCAGATCGCCCCTGTCGGTCTGGTGCCAGAGCTTGTTGTAACCCCCGGCCCCCTCGAAGCTGACGTTGCCACTGATCCCCTTGCGGGTCAGGAAGTTGGCAAGAGCCGCCCCCTGATAGCGGATGTCGCCCTCGCGCCCTCGGTGATCGATATTGGTGCCGCCGCTGGCGCCGGCAAAGTGGATATTGCCTGACTCGGACTTGCTGATGTCCGCGTAGCCCGCCGCCCCCTTGACGGTCAGGTTGCCGGAGTCGTCGACCACCTTGAGGTAGGCGGCGCCGCCGTACACGCTGTCATTGCCCGTGCCGGTATAAACAGTGGCGCCAATGGAGCCGACCTTGATGGTGTCGTCACCGCCATAGGCACGGATGACGCCACCGAAGCCAAAGGCATTGATGTCATTATTGCCATCATCTGCCGTGTAATTACCGGTAAAGAAGTACTCAATACTTCTCCATACACTCTTTCCCATGTATTAACTCATTATGATTAAATGGAAAACCACTGCACCCTGCGCACACAATGGCCAAGTTCGGCATGAACATGACCACGCACGGTACAGACCCGCTGCCCTTTCCATGGCAGAAATATCCGGCGACGCAGATCGCTCACCACGGTGCGGGCATGTCCGTATGGCGCTATCATCTCCGGAATAAAAATATGGTCGCCGGATTGCCAATCCTCACGGATCAGCTCCCGCTCGGCGGCCAGCAAGGTGTCACGAATGGATAAAGAGACAAACGCCCAGTTGCAAAATGCAACCGGGCGCCCGTGTGAGTCTTCATAATAGCTGAACTGGTTCAATTCGAAGGCAGGCAATATTCGCTGCTGCCACTCGGCGACGGAATAACGCCGGTGCAGGGAGGAGTGCTGACTCAGCAGCATGACTCCCCCCAGCATATGTTGATTTTGTTGCCAGTTCGGTTCCGTTGATTGCAATACCAAGCTCATTGGATCCCCAACCGGAACATTATTTTTTCTTGCGCGGCGCGGCCTGTGCTGTGGCAGCCGGTGCGGCTTGCTGCTCGTCAGAAGGGGCTGCCGGGATCAGGCCTGCGGCGATCAACTTGTCAAACTCGGCGGCCATTCGCGGATCTTCAAGCATATTTTTTATCATTGAAACCATATACATAAAGCCAGCGGCAGGCATATGGACCGTCTGTTTCAGCGCCAATTCGTTGTCACTTTCTGCCATGACCCCTTGCGCCATCTTCAGCGGATCTTGTCCGACGAAATAGAGGGAGAAGATCCCCTTGTTATAGTTGACGCTGGATACTGTCTGTACAAACTGCTCTGTCATATAAATTCCATTATCAATAAATATAAAGAAAAACAAAAATGAAAAATAACACCCCAAGCGAGACAACATGGGCTTAACATTTCGCATTTCACATTTCACTATATTTACCATATTTGAAATTATTATCATGTTCAATTAAACAATGACCCAAAAAATAGAGCAAATACGTCAATAAAGATATCAACTCAATCATTAAGGTTAATACATCCATATCCAAAGATTAGCCTGATACGGTACTCAAGCCAGTACTTCTATTATGAGATTTATCAGCCAATATAATATTTGACAGTAAAATAATGGCTCGCTAGTATGCGCGCCCCGCCTGCAACAGGCCACCTTGCCCCATATAAACAGGAGGGGTGTCACAGCGGCAAACGGATATTATTATGACGGCGAGTGAAGAGTCTGTTTTAGCGTGTATCAATATTATTATCGGGATGCTGGGTTGTCCCTCTAAAGATATAGCACCCACGCCAGACGACACCTTTGACAATATTGTCGATACGCTACAGCAACAGACAGGAACCCGCATTCGTCAGCGTCATATCCCCCCTCGAAAACTCGATAAACTGACTCTGCCTGTGGTACTGCTGAGCCCCTCTGGCGAGGCGTTCGTGCTGGCCCAGCGCCAGGGTGAGCAGGCGCTGATCCTGGATCCGGCCGTGGGCAAGCCGCAAGTCATAGCACAAGACAGACTGCTGGCACGCTGGGATGGCCGCCTGCTCGAGGTCGGCAAACGGCAGAGTCGCTTCGACATCCGCTGGTTCATCCCCGCCTTCTTGCAGCAAAAACGCCTGCTCGGCGAGATACTGCTGTTCTCGCTGGTGTTGCAGATCCTGGCGCTCATCTCACCGCTCTTCTTTCAGGTGGTGATGGACAAGGTGCTGGTGCATCAGGCCTGGGCAACCCTGGATGTGCTGGTGTTCGGGCTGCTGATCACGGCCCTGGTGGAGGTTTGTCTGCGGGGGCTGCGGGAATACCAGTATGCCCACACCGCCAACCGGATCGATATCCAGCTCGGTCTGCGCATGGTGCAGCACCTGTTTGCCCTGCCCCTGCTCTATTTCAAGAGTCGCCAGGTGGGCGCCATTGTGACCCGGGTGCAGGAGCTCAACACCATACGCGAATTTCTGACCGGCACCCTGTTCACCCTGACGGTGGACGTGCTGTTCATGTTTGTCTTCCTGGCCGTCATGGCCAGCCTCTCCGGCATGCTGACCCTGGTGATCCTGCTTTCCATTCCCGCCTATGTGCTGATCGCCTGGTGGATCACGCCGCGCATGCAACAGGCGGTCGAGCAGCAATTCGGCCATGCGGCCACCAACACCGCTTTCTTGAACGAGACGGTCGCCGGGGCCGAGACCCTGAAAAGCCTGGCGCTGGAGCCGCGCTTCGTGCGGCGCTGGGATGAGCAGACCCGCCAGATGGTGGAGGCCGGCTACCGGGTACAGCAACTCAACAATGCCTCCCAGCACGGGGTCATGTGGCTGCAAAAACTGGTGACAGTCATAGTGCTCTGGCTCGGTGCCAGCGAGGTGATCGCGCTGCAGCTCACCATAGGCCAGCTCATCGCCTTCAACATGATGGCCAGTCATGTGGCGCAGCCGCTATCGCGCCTGGTCGAGCTGTGGGGCCAGTTCATCCAGACCCGGATCGCGGTAGACAAACTCGGCGACATGCTCAACCTCCCCCCGGAACATAAGCGCGATGGAGATGGCCGCATCCACGCCGGCGCCATAGTGCTCGAGCGGGTGCATTTTCGCTATCAGCCGGATGCCCCTCTCATCATCGACGATCTCTCCCTCGCCCTGGCGCCCGGCGAGACGCTGGGGATTGTCGGCGGCTCCGGCTCGGGCAAGAGCACCCTGGCCCGCCTGCTGCTGCGGCTCTATCAGCCGGAGCAGGGGCAGATCCTCATCGATGGCCAGCCCATCCAGCAGATCCCCCTCCACCACCTGCGCCAGCAAATGGGGGTGGTATTGCAGGAAAACCACCTGTTCAACAAGTCGGTACGCGACAACATAGCCCAGTCGGTGCCCCACGCCAGCCTGGACGACATCATCCGAGCCGCTACCCTGGCTGGCGCCCACGACTTCATTTTGCGACTGCCCCTTGGTTACGACACTGTACTGGCGGAAGGGGGCAGTTCGCTCTCCGGCGGCCAGCGCCAACGGCTGGCCATCGCTCGCACCCTGCTGGCCGATCCCAGGATCCTCATCTTTGACGAGGCCACCAGCGCCCTGGATGATGAATCCCAGGCGCTGATCCAGCACAACATGCGCCACATCGCCAGCGGCCGCACCGTCATCACCATAGCCCACCGCCTCTCCACAGTGCGCCACTGCGACCGCATCATAGTCCTGCAGCGCGGCAAGATAGTGGAGCAGGGCGACCACGCCAGCCTGCTGGCACTGGGGCAGCACTACGCCCGCCTGTGGCAGCTGCAACAAGACTTGCACGAGGAGACCCCATGAATCTGCGCACCTGGCTGAACCGCTGGCGCCGACCCGGTCCAGCCTGGCAGCAGGAGACCCACTACGGCTTCCTGCCCGCCCATCTGGCGCTGGCCGAGACGCCGCCCTCCCCCTTTGCCCGCATCACGGCGCTCACCCTGAGCGCCGGTGTGCTGCTCACCCTGCTCTGGGCCTGCTGGGGCCAGCTCGACATCCAGGCCACCGCCAGCGGGCGCCTGCTGGTATTTGGCCGCAGCCAGATGATCCAGTCCTACGAGCAGGCCAGGGTGATCACCATTCACGTGGAAGATGGCCAGGCGGTCGCCGCCAACGCGCCGCTGCTGACCCTCAACACCCTGGGGGTCAGCCAGGATCTGAGCCGGTTGCGTGAGCAACAAGCGTTCCAGTATCAGACCCTGATCCGTTATCAGGCGCTCTATGGCAACCAAGCCGTCACCCAGCACCCCGACTACACCAAACTCACCCTGACGCAGCAACAGGCGCTGGCGGAGAACCACCAGAGCGAGCTGCACGAATACCAGAGCACCCTCAACAACCTGCAGGCCGAGCTTGGGGTCAATCAGGCCAATCAGGCCGCCCGACGGGGAGACATGGCCTCCCTCACCACCCTGCTGGCCAACATCCGGCCGCGCCTGCAAGCGCGCCAGACCCTGAGTCGGTCCCAGGCCATCTCACGGGTCGAGTATCTGGAACAGGAGAAGGAGCTGCTGGAAACCCAGCGCCAGCTCGCCCAGCAGAGAGCCGAACTCGAGGTGCTGCAATCCCAGCAGCAGAGCCTGCAGGAGCGGCTGGCCGGCTTCAAGGCGCAGAAACAGCGGGAGTGGATCGAAAAACGCCAGCAGGCCCAGCTGCAGCTGACCGCCATCGAGCAGGAGCTCGCCAAGCTGAGCGAGCGGGAGCACCTGGAAGTCATTCGCGCCCCGGTGGCGGGCACAGTGCAGCAGCTGGCAATCCACACCCAGGGCGCCGTGGTGCAGCCGGCCCAGCAGTTGCTGGTCATAGTGCCCAACGAGGGAGTCCAGTACGCCGAGGTGAAGATCCTCAACAAGGACATAGGCTTCGTGCACGAAGGGCAGACGGTCAGCATCAAGGTGGATGCCTTTCCTTATACCCGTTACGGCACCATAGACGGCGAGCTGGTCAGCGTGTCGCGCGATGCCACCACAGATGAGCAACTGGGGCTGGTCTTTCCCGCCAGGGTCAAGCTTAGCCGGGGCGAGATGCAGATAGACAATCAGCCTGTGCGGCTCACCCCGGGTATGTCGGTGGTGGCCGAGGTCAAGACGGACAGGCGCCGGGTGATCGACTACCTGCTGAGCCCGATCCGTGAGTACCAGGCCGAGGCACTGCGGGAGCGATGACAATGACACAGGCTTTGCCGGCCTTCGAGGCTC
Source organism: Aeromonas sp. 5HA1 (assembly GCF_029237245.1). Taxonomy (NCBI): domain Bacteria; kingdom Pseudomonadati; phylum Pseudomonadota; class Gammaproteobacteria; order Aeromonadales; family Aeromonadaceae; genus Aeromonas; species Aeromonas sp. 5HA1. The sequence continues at coordinate 211,534 of NZ_JAACFW010000002.1, read as the reverse complement.
CCGTGAACGAGTCAGCCCCCATCGCCAATGGCGCCCTCGCAGCCCTCGCCCACGCGGCCCATCAGCTGATGATGGCCGCGGATGCCGGGCAACTGGCCCACGCCATGGGTTGCGATCTGGCGCCGGAAGATCTGACAGTGCGCGAGGCCGCTGCCCGGCTCGGCCTGCGCAGCGCCCTGTCACAGGGGCCGGGCTGCCCGCTGGCGGCGCTGCCACTGCCGGCCCTGCTCAAGCGGGAGGGGCGCTGGTACACCATTACAGCCATCGAGCCTGAGGGCTGGCAGCTGTTTGATCCGGCGACAGGCAACAGCAGCCTGCAACTGCTGCCGAACCCCACACAGGCGGAACAGTGGCACTATCTGTTGCTGGCCCAGCAGGATCTCACCCCGGCCGAGGTCAAGTTCGGGTTGGGCTGGTTCAGCCCGGCGGTGCTGCGCCAGCAGAAGCAGGTGCGAGACGTCTTCTGCTTCGCCATTGTGTTGCAGCTCATTGCCCTTGCCAGCCCGCTGCTGTTTGAGAACATCATCGACAAGGTGCTGGTGGGGCGCAGCCTCGGCAGCCTGCAGGTGCTGGCCCTGGCCATGCTGGCGCTGGCCTGCGCCGAGCCGCTCTACAGCTTTCTGCGCGGCCAGGTGTTCGGCCATCTGGCCAACCAGGTCAATGCCGAGCTCTCCGGCAAGCTCTATCGCCATCTGGTCGGCCTGCCCATCGACTATTTCAAGGCGCGCCAGACCGGCCAGATCATAGCCCGGGTCAAGGAGATGGCCCAGATCCGCCAGTTCCTCACCGGTTCCACCCTGATGCTGGTGCTGGACCTGGTGTTCATCCTGCTGTTTGTCGGCGTCATGTTCCATTACGCCCCCGTGCTGACCGGCTGCGTGCTGGGTTCCTTGCTCATCTATTTTCTGCTGTGGCTGCTGATTGGCCCCCTGGTGCGCAAGCGGGTCGAGGCCGAGTATCAGGCAGATGCCGATGCTACCAGCTTCCTGACGGAGGCAGTCACCGGCATCGAAACCATCAAGACCACGGCCACTGAGCCACGCTTTTATCGGGAGTGGCAGCGTCTGCTGGCGCGCCAGTTGCGGCGGGGGTTTCAGGCCAGAAAGGTGGGACTTGCCGCGGGACAGGGAATAGATCTGGTGCAAAAGCTCACCGCCGCCCTGCTGCTCTGGCTCGGGGTCGGCGAAGTGCTGAACGGCCGGCTAAGTCCGGGGGAGCTGGTGGCCTTCAACATGCTGGCGGGTCATGTCACCCAGCCGGTGCTGCGGCTGGCCCAGGTGTGGCAGGACTTCCAGCACACCCTGATCGCCCTGCGCCGGGTGGGGGACATACTCGACGAGGCGCCCGAGCACGGCAATGGCGGGCTCGCCTCCGTCCCCGCTCTCAAGGGGGCCATCGAGTTTCGTCACATCCGCTTTCGCTACCAACCGGATGCCCCCGAGGTGCTGGCCAATCTCTCCCTCTCCATCGAGCCCGGGCAGTTCATCGGCATCACGGGCCCATCGGGTTGTGGCAAGAGCACCCTCACCCGCTTGCTGCAACGGCTCTACGTGCCCCAGCACGGCCAGGTGCTGGTCGACAACATGGATCTCGCCATCGCCGACCCTGTCTCATTGCGCCGCAACATGAGCGTGGTGCTGCAGGAGAGCATTCTGTTTTGTGGCTCGATCGTCGACAACATCCGTATCTGTCGCCCCGGTGCCAGCCAGGCCGAGGTGGAGCAGGCGGCGCAGCTGGCCGGCGCACTCGGCTTTATTCGCGAGCTGCCCCAGGGCTTTGAGCAACAGGTGGGCGAGAAGGGCGCCCGCCTGTCTGGCGGACAACGCCAGCGGATCGCCCTGGCCCGGGCCCTGCTGGCCAACCCCAGGATACTGCTGCTCGACGAGGCCACCTCGGCCCTCGATTACGAATCCGAGGCTGCCATCATGGCCAACATGGCTGCCATTCGCCGTGGCCGCACCCTGATCAGCATCGCTCATCGCCTCAATACACTCCGCCATGCTGACCGCATCCTGGTAATGGATGAGGGGCAGATAGTGGAGTCCGGCAGCCATGATGAGCTGCTGGCACAACAGGGGCTCTATGCCCGATTGTGGCGTCAGCAAACTGGAGACCAGGCCGAGTCAGCCGCAATCTCGCCCAGCTAGTGACTCACAAATCAGTAAAGGTTCCCCCCGATTCAGTCCCGATACAGGCGCGCCTGCTAGGATCCGGATTGACTCGCCCTGGCATAAACCCTCTAATTGACAGCCTGGATTCCCATGATCGCGCACCTAATGAAAATATTGTTGGTCGAAGACGACAAGCTGCTCAATCACCACCTTGCTACCCTGCTGACCGAGGCCCAGAATCAGGTCCACAGCACGGACAACGCCCAGGTGGCCCTGCATTACGCCACCGATTATCCCATCGATGTCGCCATCATAGACTTGGGGCTGCCTGACATGGACGGCCTGCAACTCATCAGGCAGTTGCGCGAGCGGCAGATCCCCTTCCCCATCATAGTGTTGACTGCCCGTGGCAACTGGCAGGACAAGGTGGAAGGACTGGAGGCCGGTGCGGACGACTATCTGGTCAAGCCTTTCCAGAAGGATGAGTTGCTGGCTCGCCTCAATGCCTTGGTGCGCCGCAGCGCCGGTTTCATCTCCCCCAGGGTCAAGGCGGGTGACTATGAGCTGGATCTCTCCCGCAAGGAGCTGACCATTGGCGGCGAGCCTGTGGTGCTCACCAGCTTTGAATACCTGATCCTCGAGTACCTGATGCGCAACGCCCGCCAGGTGGTCTCCAAGCAGCAACTGCTGGACCAGCTCTATGGCGATGGCGAGGGTGATCCCAACACCATAGAGGTGATGGTGAGCCGACTGCGCAAGAAGCTGGACCCGGAGGGGAACATACAGCCCATCTCCACCATCCGGCGCCAGGGTTACATCTTCAACCTCTCGTGCAATTGATGGGTCTTCGCTTGTTGTCACGCCCCATGCAGCTGCTGCAGCGCTCGCTCCACATCAAGCTGATGCTAAGCGCCATGCTGGTCATAGCGCTCATCATGGCCTTCTCCGTCTATATCCTCTATCTGGGTCACACCGAAGAGCAGGCCCAGAAGGCCAGCACCCGCATGCAGGAGAACCTCTCCAAGCTGTTCTCTTCCAAGTTGCCGGAACCCCACTCCACAACCGACCTTGGCAAGATAACGCCGGATGCCATCGACCCCAATCTGGACACCCTGATCTGCAGGGCGGATGGCCAGCTGAGCTGGTCCAGCCTGCACATGCCAGAGGTGGTCCAGGCCAGGGACACCATCTGTCAGGATCTGATGAATTACCTGGGCGGACTGGATCAGGATTACTTCTTCAAGCGCCACACCATCAAGAACGGCGAGAGCTACTTCATCTACAGCCTGCGTTTTCTGCGCAATCACGGCGATGGCCCCACCACCTACTATGTGGTGATGGTCGATTCGGCCAAGCGTTATCTGGCCCAGACCCGCGACTACCTCTACCAATGCATTCGTCAGGCACTGCTGGCCTACTCGCTGCTCGGTGCCCTCTTGCTGCTCACCAGCTTCTGGAGCCTCACCTCCTTGCGCACCATGGCGCGCCAGATAGACGAGATCAGGGCGGGCAAGCGGGAGGCCCTCTCCAATGACTACGAGCGGGAGCTGACGCCACTGACCGAGTCGGTCAACCAGCTGCTGGAGAACGAACGCCAGCAAAGCCAGCGCTATCAGCACGCCTTGAACGATCTGGCCCACAGCCTGAAAACCCGGCTGGCGCTGATCCAGATAACGGCGCAGGAGGTCAAGCTGGGGCACGACATCCACGACAACATCAATGAGCAGATCCTGACCATGGATCAGATCATCCAGTACCAGCTGCGCCGCGCCGTCACCGGCCGCCAGCGCCTCGCCAGCAAGGGCACAGAGCCGGTGCCGCTCATCGAAAAGCTGCTGGCCAGCCTCGCCAAGGTCTATCGCCACAAGAAATTGCAAACCCGCTTCAAGTTCGATGACGACGTCTTCTTTGCCGGTGAACAGGGGGATTTGATGGAGCTGATGGGCAACCTGCTGGATAACGCCTTCAAGTTCGCCATCAGCGAAATCCAGGTCACTGTGAGTCGCCGCCTGGATCGGCTGCGCATAGAGATTGAGGACGATGGCCCCGGCATAGACCCGGACAAATCGCAACAGATCTTCCAGCGCGGGGTGAGGGCCGACAGCTCACCCGGCCAGGGCATTGGCCTGGCGGTGGTCACCGAGATAGTGCACAGCTACGGCGGCCAGATCATGGTGGATGAGTCCCCGCTGGGGGGTGCCCGCTTTACCCTGGACCTGCCTTAAGTCACTCGGCTCATGCCGCCTCACGCCAGCCCATTCAGCACGCCTGCCCCTTCGCAGGCGTGCTTGCTGTTGCCTTCCTCTTGATGCCCAGATAGACACCCGCAACCCTCGTCATATCGATCACATATCAGCAAGGAAGCGACACACAAAAGCAGAATGGAGATCAGAAGATAAAAAAAACCGGCCTCAAGGGCCGGTGAAACAGTTCAGGCTTGTCAGGTGACAAACGTACCCAGCGGATGAAGACAAGTTCCAACTCCCTGTGGAGCCCTGGCCTCTTGAGTACGTGCGGTCACTTTATGCCATGGTCACTGAATCAAGGCTGAACCATGACGCAGTTGGCATTCCCTCCCTGTTTCTGCTTACAACTTGATGCCGAGCGACTGGCGCAGATAGGCACCGGCGCCAAGCAGACCCGGCCCCTCGTGAGTAATGAGGAAGACGGGGATATCCTTCAGATAGGATTTGAAACGCCCCTTGTCTTCAAACGCCACCCGAAAGCCCGAGCCAATAAAGAACTCCTGAAAACGCGGTACGATGCCGCCTGCGATATAGACGCCGCCGAAGGTGCCCATGTTGAGCGCCAGGTTGCCGGCAAAGCGACCCATCAGCACACAGAACAGGCTCAAGGTACGGCGGCAATCCAGGCAATCCCCCGCCAGCGCCCGCTCAGTGATGTCTTTGGGGGCCAATGCCTCTGGCTCGCGCCCATCGGACTTCACCAGACCGCGATAGATGTTCACCAGACCAGGGCCGGAGAGCAGCCGCTCGGCCGAGACATGACCAAGCTCGGCGCGCATGACCTGCAGCACCGCATCCTCTTCTTCGCTGTTGGCGGAAAAATCCACGTGACCGCCTTCGCCCGGCAGGCTCAGCCATTGCTCACCCGCCTGCACCAGGTGGGCGACACCAAGGCCGGTCCCCGCCCCATAAATGGCGATGGGTTTGTCCGCCACAGGGGCCCCGCCCCCCAGCTGGATGCGATCGGCTTCTGCCAGCACGGGCACCGCCATTGAGACGGCGGTAAAGTCATTGATCACCTGCAAGCGGGTCAGGCCCAGATTGGCCTGCATCTCGCCGATGGAAAACTCCCAGCTGTGGTTGGTCATGGCGACCCAGTCGCCGTTGATGGGGCAGGCGATGGCGATGCAAGCCTGGCTCACCTGCGCAGCGTGTTCGTCCAGATAGAGGCGCACCACGGCTTCGAGGCTGGGATGAGCCAGCCCGGAATAGGTCTTGGCCCGGGAAATGGTGCCGGTCGCCAGCTCGCACAGGGCCAGCCGTGCATTGGTGCCACCGACGTCACCGACCAGCGCATGGGTATGCTGCATAACATAACTCCTTCGTTACTTGGGTCGGGGCGGCGCTTACCGTCCCGCAATTATTATTTGGCAGCAATTCTACCCGAGCCCCTCCCCCGGCGGCGTGTTTGATCAATGCAACTGTGCGCCCGCTCACAGTGTTGTTGCTTTGCAACATTTGTAAGCGTTTTCATGGAGTGGATGGAAGTTTGTAACCAAAAAGACGAAATAATTAGACATGAGTCATACTTTGCAGGGCCGAGATTAGTTTCAATAAGAGCTTGTCTTGTATAGTCATCCAGTTGATTGGAAACATGCTTAGCCGTGAATTTAGTGCAAAGACACTGAAGCTAAATTACAAAAATGCCTGGTGGTGATGATGAATACCCTTGATAAAATTACTAACAATTTGGAAAGTTTCAGTAAATCAGAGCGTAAAGTGGCCGAGGTCATTCTGGCCTCGCCACAGACGGCCATCCACTCCAGTATCGCCACCCTCGCCAAGATGGCTGACGTCAGCGAGCCGACCGTCAACCGTTTCTGCCGCCGTCTCGATACCAAAGGCTTTCCCGATTTCAAACTGCATCTGGCCCAGAGTCTGGCCAATGGCACGCCTTACGTGAATCGCCACGTGGAAGCGGAAGACGGTCCCGAGACCTATACCGCCAAGATCTTCGAATCCACCATGGCCTGTCTGGATGCCGCCAAGAACAGCCTGGATATCTCCGCCATCAATCGCTGCGTCGATATTCTGACCCAGGCCAACAAGATCAGCTTCTTTGGCCTGGGCGCCTCCTCCGCCGTGGCGCGTGACGCCCAGAACAAGTTCTTCCGCTTCAATATTCCGGTAGTGAGCTTCGATGACATCGTCATGATGCGCATGAGCTGCATCAACAGCAGCGAAGGGGATGTGGTGGTGCTGATTTCCCATACCGGCCGCACCAAGGCGCTGGTGGAGATAGCCGCGCTGGCCCGCGAGAACGATGGCACAGTGATCGGCATCACCGCCAAAGACTCGCCGCTGGCCCGTGAGTGCAATCTGGTGCTCTCCATGGATGTGCCGGAAGATACCGACGTCTACATGCCGATGGCGTCACGCATCGCCCAGCTGGCGCTGGTGGATGTACTGGCGACCGGTTTTACCCTGCGCCGTGGCATGAAATTTCGCGAAAACCTGAAGAAAGTCAAAGAAGGTTTGCGCGAATCCCGCTTTGATACTCCCCACTCCTCCTGAGGCAACGGGGGCCCCGGCCCCCGGCTGTCTATGCCACCCACCTTGGTGTAGTATTGTAATTTAGTAACAGAAGCCACCCAGATGGCTTGCAAGCGGGTGCTATGGGTCATGCGCTTGCCGGGGCAGTATTTCAAGTCATATCAACTTCAAACTGGAGTCTTTCATGCCAAGACGTACAAAGATTGTAACCACACTCGGTCCGGCGACCGATCGCGAAGGGATCCTAGAGGCGATCATTCGTGCCGGCGCCGACATGGTGCGGATGAACTTCTCCCACGGCACCGCTGAAGACCATATCTTGCGCGCCAATCAGGTGCGTGACATTGCCGCCAGGCTCGGCCGCCACGTCGCCATCATGGGTGACCTGCAAGGCCCCAAGATCCGCGTTTCCACCTTCAAGGATGGCAAGGTCTACCTGGCCATCGGTGACAAGTTCATTCTCGATGCGGCGCTCGGCAAGGGTGAAGGCTGCCAGGAACAGGTCGGGATCGACTACAAGAGCCTGCCCGACGACGTGATCGCCGGTGACATACTGCTGCTGGACGATGGCCGCGTGCAGTTGAGAGTCGAGCTGGTCGAAGGCACCCGCATCCACACCACAGTGACAGTGGCGGGCCCGCTCTCCAACAACAAGGGCATCAACAAGAAAGGCGGCGGTCTCTCCGCCCCGGCCCTGACCGAGAAAGACAAGGAAGACATCAAGACTGCCGCCCTGATGAACGTGGATTACCTGGCCGTCTCCTTCCCCCGTTGTGGCGATGACCTGCGCTATGCCCGTGAACTGGCCCGCGAAGCCGGCTCCAACGCCAAGATTGTCGCCAAGGTCGAGCGCGCCGAAACCGTCGCCACCGACGAGGCGATGGAAGACATCATCCTCGGCTCCGATGCCGTCATGGTGGCCCGTGGCGATCTGGGCGTCGAGATCGGCGATCCCGAGCTGGTCGGCGTGCAGAAGAAGCTGATCCGTCACTCCCGCCGTCTGAACCGCGTCGTCATCACGGCGACCCAGATGATGGAGTCCATGATCAACGCCCCGTTGCCGACCCGTGCCGAAGTGATGGACGTGGCCAACGCCGTGCTGGATGGCACAGACGCTGTGATGCTCTCCGCCGAGACCGCCGCCGGCCAGTTCCCCATCGAGACTGTCATGTCCATGGCCAGCGTCTGTGTGGGCGCCGAGAAGCACCCAAGCCTGAACGTTTCCAACCACCGCATGAGCTACACCTTCACCTCGGTGGAAGAGGCGGTCGCCATGTCCACCATGTATGCCGCCAACCACCTGGAAGGGGTCAAGGCAATCGTGGCGTTGACCGAATCCGGCACCACACCGCTGCTGATGTCCCGCATCAGTTCGGGCCTGCCTATCTTCGCCATGTCTCCCCACAACAAGACTCTGGCCTGGACCAATCTCTACCGCGGCGTCACCCCTGTGCTGTTTGACGGCGACGAGACCAAGCCGGTCTACGAAGTGTGCCGCGACGCGCTGGATGTGCTTAAAGCCAAGGGGCTGGTCCAGAGCGGCGACATGGTGTTGCTGACCCACGGCGACAAGATGGAAACCGTGGGCAGTACCAACACCTGCAAGGTGATGATGGTCGAGTAACTTCCCCCATCAACAAAAACGGCTCCCGCGGGAGCCGTTTTTAATGGACGGGTCTGGACCTCATCCGCGAAACAGTTCGACCTTGTCACCATGGCGCAGGCTACCTGCACCGCGCACCACCACCCTGTCTCCCTGCTTGAGCGCCCCGCTCACCGCCACCTGCTGACTGTCACCAAACAGCACTGTCACCGGCACCCGGTTGACCTTGAGCCCCTTGCCGCTCTGCTCCACCTGATAGACAACACTCCCCTCGGTGTTGAGCACAAGGGCATCCCGCGGCAGCAGCATGGTGTGCTGCTCACCCAGCGGCAACGCCACCCGCACCGGCGACCCTATGATGAAGCTGGCCGATTCTGGCTTGAGGCGCAGCTCGATGAGACGGGATTTGGGATCGGCACTCGCCGCCCTTTGGTAATAAATGCCATGGCCGCTGAGCTGATCACCCTCAACCCGCAATCGGGTCCGGGGCTCCAGGCGCTGAGCCCAGACGATGGGGGCCTGCAGGCGGATATCAGGCTGATCCGGGTTGACCAGCTCCAGCGCCTGCTCGCCGGCATCCACATGCTCCCCCGGCTGGATGAAGTGGTTGTTCACCACCCCATCGAACGGGGCGAAGATATGGCTACGACGCAACTGCTCCTCGATCTGGCGTACCTGCACCCTCGCCAGCCGCTCGGCAAGCTCTGCCTGCTCCACCTCGTAACCGGCCTTGTCATACTGGCTGGCTGAGGCACTCTTCTGTTGGTGCAGTCGGTCGAGACGCACAAACTCGGCCTTGGCATAACGCACATTGCTGGCCCACTTGGCCTGCTCGGCCCTAGCCTGTTCCAGCGATAGCTGCAACGCAGCGCTGTCGAGACGCAGCAGCTCGTCCCCCGCCTTGACCCGGCTGCCGAACTCGGCAATCCACTCCACCCGTCCGCTCACCTCGGCACTCAATGCCGCCTGCTGACGGCTTGCCACAGTGCCACTGACCCAGATGCTGGCCGCCGCATCCCCTTGGGTCACGTCGGCAAGGGTCACCATCTTGCCTTGTGCCGGGGCGGGAAGTACACCCCCCGCCAGCAGGGCCGCGCCCAGTACCATCCTTGTGAAAGTTCGTTTCATTGATGAGCTCCTTGCTCAGGCCCGCTGCCGCAGGGCGAGCGGTGGCTGTTCAGTCTGCTCCCCCAGCCGCAGAAAGGCGGGTAACAGGATCAGGGTAAACAGGGCGCTGCAACTCATGCCGCCGACGATGACGGTGGCCAGTCCCCGGTAGATTTCGCTGCCCTCGCTCGGGCTCAGCATCAGCGGCAACATGCCAAAGATGCTGGTGAGGCTGGTCATAGCGATGGGTCGCATCCGGCTTTGCAGCGCATCGGCTACCGCACATTGGCGACTCATGCCGTCCCGCTCGGCCGAGCGGGTCTGGTGCACCAGCAAGATGGCGTTGTTGACTACCAATCCCAGCAGAATAACGAAGCCGATGATGGTCAAGAGATCCATCGGCAGCGGCACCAGCAGGCCGCTCAGGTGCAGCGTCAGCACACCGCCGACCGAGGCGAGCGGCAAGGTCAGCAACACCAGAACGGCATCCTTGAGAGAGGCAAACACGCCCCACAGCAGGATCAGCAGTATGACCACGGCGAACAGGAAAATGGCACCCAGATTGTCCAGCGCCTGTTGCAGACTGTCGGCGTTGCCAGCAATCCGCAACTCCCCACCGACGGGCAGCAGCGGGCGGATGGCGGCGAAGCTCTTGCCTTGAAGGGTGTCGAGCACCTGCTCCATGCTCATCCCCTCAGGCGGGGTGATCTGCAGGCTGATGCTGCGCCGTCCATCGACCCGCAGTATGCTGGCCGGCCCCATGTCGTGTTCCACCCGCAGCAACTCACCCAGGGGGACGATCCGGCCGGACGGTGTCGCCAGCGGCACCGCCTTGAGCTCATCGGGGTTGGCGGAGGTCTGCCCCATCAGCATGATGTCGAGCCGCTCCTCCCCATCAAAATACTCCCCGACCCGCAGGCCGTCGCCGAAGGTCTGGATGATGGCGGGCATGGGAGTGCGATCCCAGCCCACCTCGGCGAGGCGCCGGTCTTGGGGCACCAGCCGCAGCTCGGGGGCGGTGAAGTCGAGATCCGGCTCGGGCCGGACCTGGGCTCCCGGCAAATCCCGCTTCACGATGGCCATGCTCTCCCGGGCCGCCTGATAGAGCTCGGGCAGATTGCCTCCCTGCAGCAAGAGAGAAATACCGTTTTCGCTGTCAAAACCGCCGAACAAGGAGCCCTGGCCACCGAATGTCTGGGTATCGGGAATGCCCACCAGCAGTTGCTTCATCAGTAGGCTTTCCAGCTCCTTGATGCGATTCTCATCCTTGGGCCTCACCCCGATCTGGGCACCGCCCGGGTAGCGCATTATGTAGTAGTTCTTTAGGGCCGGCTCCTTCTCCCCCTTCATGTAGGGAGCGAGCCGGGCGATCAGGGTGTCGATCACTTCTTCCCGCTGGGCCTTGAGATTAAAACCCGGGGTGAAGCTCATCCAGACATCCACCGCGTCCCGTTTTACATCCGGCAGGTAATCCATCTTGGGCAGCAGGGCCCAGGTCGCCAGGGCTGGCAGACTCATCATCACGATGATGATGCTCCAGCGGCGAGGCGCCGTACCAGTCCAGCGGATCACATGGCGGGTCGTGCGCTGCCACAGTGAGTCATAGGGATCGACCAGTCGCTCTCGCCCCATCCAGCGCGCCGCTACCGCAGGCAGTACTGTGACCGCCACCAGCATGGAGACGGTCACGGCGCAGGCGATGGTCAGCGCCAGATCGGCAAACAGTTGACCCTCCACGTCGTTGAGCAGCAGTACCGGCAAGAAGATGGCCACAGTGGTCAGAGTGGAAGCCACCAGCGCCGTCCACACCTGTCGGGTACCCTCCAGCGCCGCCCCGGCCTTGCTCAAATCACCCCGCTCATGGCGCCGGTAGATACTTTCCAGTACCACTATGGCGGCATCCAGCACCATGCCGACCGCAAAGGCGATGCCCGCCAGCGAGATGACGTTGAGGGTCCTGCCCAGTACCTTGAGCAGACAGAAAGTGAGCATGATGCTGATGGGAATGGCGAGCGCTATCATCAAGGTCGCCTTGAGCTGGCGCAGAAACAGCCAGAGGATGGCGCAGGAGAGCAGCACGCCGAGCCCCAGGTTGGCCGTCACCATGCCCACCGCCCGGTTGATGTAGAGGGAGGCATCGAACGACTGCTCCATGTGCAGCCCGACCGGCGCCAGCACGTCGCGGTTGAGATCGCTCACTTTGACCTTGATCGCCTCCAGCGCCGCCAGGGCATTGGCACCGCTCTCCTTGAAGATCTGCGCCGCTATGGCGGTATTGCCATTCTGGATGCGCAGTACCGGGTTCTCTTCCCGGGACAGCCTGATCTCTGCTACATCACGCAGATAGATGGGCAGACCATCGCGCCAGTCCACCACCTTGTCCCCCAGGGTATCGACGTCATAACGCCCTGCGAAGCGCAGCTTGTATTCCCAACGGCCTATGTCGAGGGTACCCGCAGACACATCCCAGCCGGTACTGGCCCGGCTGGCGAGCACGGGGATCTCCACCCCCAGCTCGGCGGCACGATAGGGGTCGAAACGTATCTGGATCTGGCGCTCGTTGATCCCCTCCACCTCCACGGTCGATACCCCGGGGATCCGCTCCAGCTCAGGCTTGACCCGCGCCTCGATCAGCGCCTGATGATCGTCAATCTTCCCTTTGGCACCGGGCAGTTGCTGGATAAAAAAGAAGGTGAGGGTGTCGTTGCTGCTGTAGTTGTTGACGTAGGGGCCACCTATGTTGTCCGGCAACCCGGACACCCGGTTAAGGCGGGAGATGACGTCAAGCTGGGCCCGCTGCATGTCGGTGCCCAGCGCAAACTCCAGATCGATCTCGGTGAAGCCGGGAAAGCTGTTGCTGGTGAGGTTCTTGAGTCCCTGCACCCCTTGCATCTCCTGCTCGATAGGATCGGTGATTTCCGACTCCATCTCCTGAGGGGAGGCAGAGCGCCAATCCACCGAGATATTGAGGTGCGGGCGGTCTATGTCGGGGAACAGCTGGATGGGCAGCCCCCGAATGCTGAGCAGGCCCAGCAGAAAAATCAGCACGATCGACACCACCACCCAGATGGGGCGTTCGATCGCCGTTTTGGCGAGGTTCATTCACTCTTCCTGAGTTGTTGTTATCGGCCATTCCGCTGGCCTTGCTTCCTGCCCCAAGGGTGGGGGCCATTGCATTAAACTGGAATTAATCCAGGTTGTAAATCCATGGTTAACAAACAAAAAACCGGCCAGATTGGCCGGTTTCTCGTCAGGTTCAGTGCCAGCGACTCAGTCAGGCGGCGTGCACCACAGGGTTCGGCTGAGACAGACCTTCCAGCTCGCCAGGAGCAAAGTTGTCCACCTGGATGGCTTCGTAACGCAAGGCATCGGCAGCCAGCAGCTTGTCGGCCTCATCCTTGCTCAGGATGGACTGGGACAAGGCGGCATCAACCAGCTCGGGCAACGCCATCTTGCGGGGCAGCTTGCCCTCTTTCTGGGCCTGCACCAGCTTCTTCTCGTAGGGCTGCACCGCCACCATGGCCAGGAAGGCACGCTCCATCAGACCGACGGGATCCGCGTCATCCTTGCCCACGTAGCACAGTGCCGTCAGACGGTCGCGGAATTCACCCGGCTTCATCATGGCCAGGCAAATGGCATGGCAGCGATCATCGGCCGGCATCTGGTAGCCGACGCCGAACGGGAAGACGACCCGCTTGAGCACGACACCCACTACCTTGTTCGGGAAGTTCTGGAAGAAACCATCGAACGCCTTGCCAATCAGGTAGAGGTTGCGCTCCACCGCATACTGCACGAACGGCAGATCGGAGACCATGCGGCCCTGATCCTCGTAATGCTTGAGGGTGGCTGAAGCCAGATAGAGGTGGCTCAGCACGTCACCCAGACGGGCGGAGATCATCTCCTTGCGCTTGAGATCGCCACCCAGCATCAGCATGGAGACATCGGCGCACAGGGCCAGCCCTTTACTCATGCGAGCGAGCTGCTTGTAGTAACGGGCGGTCTCGCCCCCTACCGGGGAGCCATTGAACTGACCCAGGGTCAGCCCCTGGAACAGGGCGCCGAAGAAGTTGCCGGCACCAAACGCGATATGTTTGAGAAGCAGGCCGTCGAACTTCTCGAGGCCACGCTCAAAATCAGGATCGGCCGCCGCTTCCATCTCGCCAAACACATAAGGGTGGCAGCGGGTAGCCCCTTGCCCGAAGATCATCAGGTTGCGGGTCAGTATGTTGGCCCCTTCCACCGTGATGGCCACAGGAATACCCATGTAGGCGTAGCCGGTGTAGTTCTTCGGGCCCAGCTGGATGGCACGACCGGCGTGGATGTCCATGGAGTCATCCATGATCTGGCGCGCCATTTCGGTCATGTGGTACTTGGAAATGGCAGTGACGATGGCCGGAGCCTGACCCAAGTCCAGGGAACCTGCGGTCATGCGACGGGCGCCTTCCAGCTGATAGGTAAGGCCGCCGATGCGGGCCAGCGCTTCCTGCACCCCTTCAAACTTGCCGATGGACATGCCGAACTGCTTGCGCACGTAGGAGTAAGCCCCCACTGTACGGCTCGCCATGTGACCACAGGCGGTGCCGAGCGCAGGCAGCGAGATGCCGCGACCGGCGGAGAGACACTCCACCAGCATGCGCCAGCCACGGCCGGCGTAATCCGGGCCACCGATGATCCAGTCGAGCGGAATGAACACATCCTTGCCGAAGGTCGGGCCGTTGAGGAACGCCAGCCCCATGGGGTAGTGGCGATCGCCAACCCGCACCCCAGGGTGACTGGTCGGGATGAGCGCGCAGGTGATGCCGAGCTCTTCCTTGTCACCCAGCAGTTTTTCCGGGTCAAACAGCTTGAACGCCAGGCCCAGCACGGTAGCCCGCGGGGCCAGCGTGATGTAACGCTTGTTCCAGTTCAGGCGGATGCCAAGCACTTCCTCACCCTTGTACTGACCCTTGCAGACGATCCCCTTGTCAGGGATGGCGCCAGCGTCAGAACCGGCTTCCGGGCCGGTCAGGGCAAAACAGGGCACTTCCTTGCCATTGGCAAGACCCGGCAGCCAGAAATCCTTCTGGGCCTGGGTGCCGTAGTGCATCAGCAGCTCGCCCGGGCCAAGGGAGTTCGGCACCATGACGGTGACCGCCACGCTCAGACTCTTGGTGGCAATGCGGGTCACTATGGTGGAGTTGGCAATGGCTGAGAACTCGCGACCGCCATAGGATTTCGGGATGATCAGGGAGAAGAAGCCCTCCTTCTTCAGATAGTCCCACACCGGCTCCGGCAGATCTTTGGTTTCGTTGACGATCTTGAAGTCATCCACCATGGCGAGCAGGGTCTCGACCTGATTGTCGATAAAGGCCTGCTCTTCGGCGCTCAGTTCGGCCTTGCCGTAACCGTGCAGTTTTTTCCAGTCGGGGTTGCCGCGAAACAACTCGCCATCCCACCAGACGGAGCCGGCCTCCATGGCCTCCCGCTCGGTGGCCGACAAGGGCGGCAATATCTTCTTGAAGATGCCGAACACAGGACGGGTTACCACCTTTTTACGGATGGAGGGCACGCCGAGCACCACGGCTATCGCCAGCACCAGCAGGATAAGCAATGTGATCATACCGAAGTTCCTTCTATTTCACTGTTTCCGTTGATTTATTGTTGGTCTTTACACGGCCAGGGAGAGCCTGGTCGACTCCACGGGCGCCCCGACACCAGACGCCAGATAAGGAATTACATTGCGCACCAGCCCTTCCACATCGAGCTGCTGGCCAAAGTCGGCCAAGGCGATGTCGCGCAGGGCATCGGCGGAGGCCATGGTGAACACGACGGTGCCCAGAGTGAAATGCAGCCGCCAGAAGAGGTCTGCCGGTGACAGAGCCGGATTGGCCTTGGAAATCGCCTGAGTGATCCGCAACAAGATGGGGCCATAGTGAGCCGTGATGAAGCGGCGCAAGTGACCCTGGCTGTCGATGTAGCCACGTCCCAGCAGCTGCATGAAGATGGCGGGGCCATTGGCTCGCACCGCAACCAGCTTCATCAAGGGATCAACAAAGCTTTCAAATACCTGCAGCAGGGTCAACTGCTCCTGCTCCATCAGGGTATGCAGTCGTGCATCCAGATCCGGCATAAACAAGCTCAGATAGCGATCAAGCACAGCCTGGATCAGCTCCTTTTTGGAGCCGAAGTGATAGTTGACCGAGGCGAGGTTGACATTGGCTTCACTGGTGATCAGACGCAAAGAGGTATCGGCGAATCCCCGCTCGGCAAACAACACCTCGGCGGCATCGAGAATACGGTTTTTGGTATCGATTTTACTCACAGGACACCTCACTTAAAACGAATGTTTAAAAAGTACGTTTCACAACCATTTGTGTCAAGAGAATGTGAACATGTGTTAGTGAAATGTTTTTGCTAAAAAGGGGGGACAAGGCGGGAACTTAGCTGACAAACAGCACTCTATATCTATGCCACTGCAATTAAACATTAAGTCTCGCCCAACCTGCTCCATGCTAGTTGGGCATTTTTTTGCCCTGTTGGTATTGGTGCCGATACGGGGGCAAAAAAAACCGTCGCTGGGAGCGACGGCGGGGAAAAGAGGTTGCACCATCCTGATCCAACCCATCGATGCGAGTTCAGGCTTTCATCGATTTGCCCATCATGGCGGCCAAGCGTGTTCAAACTTTGTCAGCGCCCCCGCAATTTGTGACAAAGTATGACAAGCCACAACATGGTCTCGACCCGCCACCTTTGTTATGCTGGCGCCTCACGCCAGAAGGGGAGAGAAGATGAAGTATACGGTCGATACCCACACCCATACCGTCGCCAGCACCCACGCTTACAGCACTATTCACGACTATCTGCCCATCGCTCGCGCGAGGGGGATCAAGCTGTTTGCCACCACTGATCACGGTCCCGACATGGCCGATGCCCCTCACTTCTGGCACTTCGTCAATCTGCATGTGTTGCCACGGGTGGTCGACGGGGTCGGCATACTGCGCGGCATAGAAGCCAACATCAAGAACATTGATGGCGAGATCGACTTCCCCGAACGTTACGAGTCACGGCTAGACATGATAATGGCAGGCTTCCACGAACCTGTGTTTCCCCCCTGCGATCAGGCAACTCATACCCAGGCCATGATCAACGCCATCAGGAGCGGTCGGGTCGACATGATAAGCCACCCTGGCAATCCCGCCTTCCCCATCGACATCCAGGCCGTGGTCAAGGCCGCCGCGCAATACAGAGTGGCGCTCGAACTTAACAACTCCTCGTTCAGCCATTCCCGTCCGGGTAGCGAGAACAACTGCCGTGCCATCGTTGAAGCGGCGCGCGACCTCGGTGCCTATCTCACCTTCGGCTCCGACTCCCACGTTGCGTTCAGCCTTGGGAATTTCGAACACTGCCACCGACTGGTGACCGAGGCACACTTCCCCGAGGACAGGATCCTGGCGCGCGCTCCCCGCGCCCTGCTCGATTTTCTCGAGAGCCGCGGCCGAGCCCATATCCCGGAGTTTGCCGATCTCTGATCGTTTGGCCGTAACACAATGAGCCAACTCATAAAAGTGAGAAAGGCTCATTGACTTGAACCTGCATTTTCGGGAATCTGGCCACACGCCGGTATAGCTCAGTTGGTAGAGCAGCGCATTCGTAATGCGAAGGTCGGGGGTTCAACTCCTCTTACCGGCACCAGATATAAAGGGTTAACCACATATGAGGTTAACCCTTTATGTCTTTTGGCTGACACACAAGATGTGTCATCACAGTTGACGCCGAGTGCCCCATTGGGAACAAGATGACTATCTGATGCCATCAGGTCAGTCTAGAGAGCTCTAACGCCTATCAACACAGGCAACAAAAAGCCCGCAATGCTTGAAGCGATGCGGGCTTTTTATGTTTGTCGGCTTGCATTAGACAACTGAATGGCGGAGAGACAGCCCGCCATAACACAGTCTAAAACCATCCACACAATTTCAATAAGTAAATTCAAATCAATATCTTATATATAAACATCGTCCAATCCATTTCAATCTTATATCATCAAAACCTATATGCAATGGCATACTGATTGGCATACTCACATCTACAGAGGTGACCTCATGGCGACACTCACCGATACCAAGGCGCGTAGCTTAAAACCAGAAGATAAGCCGTTCCCTCATGGGGGAATCACAGGCCTGGCGTTACATCCATCTACGATAAAAGGAAAAGGAAAGTGGGTGTTGCGATATGTCAGTCCCATCACCGGCAAACGCCGTAATGCTGGCTTAGGTTCCTACCCAGAAATCTCGGTTGCAGATGCAGGTAACCAGGCTCGTCTGATGCGTGAGCAACTGTCCAAAGGGCTGGACCCCTTGGAGATGAAGAAAGAAGAAGCCAGTAAGCCTACGATACCCACAGTCGAAATTGCGGCTCGCCAGGTGCACCAACAGCTACTTCCAGGCTGGCGTAATCCCAAACATGGGAAGCAATGGATCTCGACCCTAGAGCAATACGCCTTCCCGATCATCGGTCGGCAGCCTATCAACACCGTCACTCCGGTGCATATAGCCAGCGTACTACAGCCTATCTGGTTGGCGATCCCGGAAACCGCCACCCGCGTGAAGCAGCGGCTACATGCAGTGATGGCTTGGGCTTGGGCTCATGGCTTCTGCCAAGCAAACCCTGTAGATGTCGTGGATAAGCTCCTGCCACTGCAGCCCAGTAAAGCAATTCGCACCCAGCACCAACCAGCTATGGACTGGCGCATACTGCCTGAGTTCTACCACAAGCATTTGGCAAACTACGAGCGTTTTGATGTCAGCCGAGCCCTACTTTCGTTCGTGATCCTGACCGGCTGCCGCTCTGGCGAGGCCAGAAGCATGCGCTGGGAAGAACTCGACCTCGAGGCTGCAATATGGACCATTCCGGCTGATAGGATGAAGACCCAAGTCATTCACCGAATTCCGTTATCTCTTCAGGCTATGGCTGTATTGGATAAGGTGCGGGGGCTTCATGGTGAATGGGTTTTCCCGTCTCCACGTAAACAAGTGCCACTGACGGATATGGCTCTGACCACCTTGCTCAGAAGAGTCGAGGCCCCAAGCACGACGCCTGAACGGCTGGCCACTGCTCATGGCTTTCGCTCCACGTTCCGGGACTGGTGTAGCGAACAAGGCTATCCCAGAGACTTGGCTGAGCGAGCGCTCGCACACCTTATCCAGAACAAAGTTGAGGCGGCTTACCATCGGACTGACTTGCTAGACCAACGGCGGCCAATGATGGATGCCTGGGCTCAATTTGTGACTGATAATTTACCAACCGAATAAGAAGGAAGCGGCCCTGATGGGCCGCTTCCTTCTATGTTCTTTTTTTAGCTTTTCTTAGCCGTTGATGACATCTTGCCAAACCAGTGCTCGGACAGCTTTTGAGCCTGCTTTACTTCTGGCTTGGTCATGGCTGCCTCCAGCTCGTCACGCGCCTGCACGGCTTCAGGCATCCCTTCGGTGGCTGCCAATGAGAGCCAGGCATAGGCATGCACCCGATTGCGCGGCGCCCCCAAGCCTTTCTCACGCAGTGTCCCCATCCGGTATTGGGCCATGCAGTCACCTTGCTGGGCTGCCAAGCGATACTGCTTGAGAGCCAGCGTGTAATCCTCTTTTCCCCCTTGCCCCAAACGCAGCATTTCACCGTAGGCGTATTGCGCTGCCGTGTAGCCCTGTTGGGCTGCCTTGGCATAGCTGGCTCTGGCTTGCTCAAGGGCTCCTTGCTTATGCTGTAGCTCCGCCAGCTCGAACAATGCTTGGGTTACACCACCGTCAGCTGCCTTCTCTAACCAGTAAATCTGCTGCTTCTGGTCTACCTGCTGCAAGCTCAGTTGGTACTCGGCTTCATGGGAGCCGTGCCCTGCAGCCAGCTCCAGCCAGTAACGTCCCAAGTTCGGGTCTACTGGGACCGTTTCTCCCGTTAGGTAAGTCATCCCTAGCCAAAGCTCTGCCTCGGCAGAACCCGCATTGGCAGCGCGCTGATAGGCAGCGAAAGCATTGCAAGGAAGCGCCTGTTTAGCTTGCAGTAACAGCGCATCCCGTTGCAACTGAGCAGCAGCCTTGTCATTCCAGCGTTGAGCAAGGTCTGGTCGTTTGGCTACCCCTCTGCCTTGCTCATAACGCTCGCCCACCAGGTACTGGGCATCACGATTACCCAGTTCTGCCGCTTTTTCTAACCATTTGACAGCATCATCATCAGCCCCCGGTTGCTGGCTGTACCACCGGGCCAGGATCAACTGAGCTTCGGCATGATCCCGCTTGGCGGCTTGCTCAAACCAATCGAGGCATTCACTGACCAGTTTTCCCTGATGTTGCTCCTGGCACATCAGTCCCAACCGATAGCTGGCATTGGTGTTGCCAAGACGAGCCGAACGTTGCCACCACAGTGTAGCGAGCGCCGGATTTTTGGGCTCACCGAGCCCAGCCTGGTACCAGTCACCGATTTGCCATGCTGCGTTAGCACGGATCTGCTGATCGGCGGCCAAAGGACCCGACTGCTCTGTAGCCTGCTGCATCCAATGCATAGCGTTGGGGTAATCGGGCTGGTTTGCCAGACGTTTAGCCAGCTCATACTGGGCTCGGCCATCTCCCTGCTTTGCGGCTTGGGATAACTCAGCATCAGTGAATGACGTAGTGGAGGTACAGGCTGCAAGCATACTGGCTGCCAGCGCCAGCCATAAGGCTCGGTGTGTCATGGAGAAAATTCTTCTTAGAGTGAAAAAGTGACGGGTGAGGCACTGCTGTATTGCAGGCTGATCCGTTATGCTACGCAGCCACCTGATGGGCATAAAGCTGATACGGCGCCTTTCCCTAGCTATTAGCCTTGTCTATCAGGTGGTTAAATTACTAAACGATGAGATAAGCCTCGTATAAAGTTAATCATCCTTGTCAACGTGTCAGAGTCAGGGCTAGTAACCTTTCATGCTAACCTATATATCAAACTATCTAAATGATGTTTCCGCAGGTCCAATATCAATAACAACACCATCGTCTTTTACTCTCACGCCAATGCCATGCTCTGTATCCCCCCCCCAGCTAAATAACAGCCCAAACTCTCTCTTAACATCGTGAGATGTATAAACTTTCATTAACTTGAAGTTGTGATTATTAGACTGATACTTTTTACGTACATACATAGTAACACCGGCGATCACACTCCGCTGTATCTCCAATTGACTTTCATAAATGAACTTAACCTCTTCTTTGAATTTATCATCAAGCGCATAGCACTCAAGATTGATAATTTCAATTGGTTCATTGCCAAAACACTCCAGAACGATATCACAACAAACCCCTTCGTCACTACTATAAGGTTTTATAAACTCCATAGATACAAAATCAACCTTTTAAGCGTTTTTCAAAAAAATTAAATACCTATAAAAACAGTCGCAAGCATATAATCCCATGCATTTTAAAACTAGCAAAGATCATACTTCAACAAGAGTATCACTCGTTATTTTAACATATCCCTTAGGAGGTAATGGAAGTTCCGGATATAATATTTCCTTTTGCTTGTCCCAGTTAACTCCTGTTTTATAAAAATTGCTAACACGCTCTAGTAAAACGTCTGACTTCCCCACCACGCCATGGCATTCAAATGAATATAATATATCACGGTGCTTTTCAGCATCCAACAAAGGCACTATCACATCAACATTATTTGGATCATATATTTTACCATGTTTTTCAAGTCTTAGGCCAGGCAGCCCTGTAGACGGCCTTACCTCTGAGCTGAATGCCAAACTCATTGAAGGCTGTGGTCTATCGTTGATTTTAACTATATTTATCACTTGCATTGAGAATAGTTTTAATAGCCTATGTGCCGCAACCACAATGGTGAATAAAATGGGGGCAGTGCTGAGATCCTCGCCTTCCCATGAGTTATCTTCTCTCAGGTTATCGAAAAAATCCATACAACAATCTTCTCTCAACTGAGCCAAAATGTATCCATACTCCGGAACTTCAATAGAGAAAACAGTATCAACTTGTAAGTCTTTTTTCCTAACGACCATATTAGCCTACCCTCTTAACACCCTTGTTTAGGTGGTTCAGCTCGCTGTCATAGCCAAACAACCGGGCCTGACGCTCGTGGCCGCGCTTGCTGCGCTCGGCCACCACCTGACCGTTGCCATTGAGCTTCCAGCCCTGTTCACCCCAGTGGCTGTTAAAAAAACACCGGCAATATGCCGGTGTAAGGTGATAACTAAATAACTGTTCCGAATAGTAGATCACTGGAGGAAGGGAACTCAGTCCAGTTTGTGCGATCTCATTAGTCGCCAAACAATACAAGCCACACCCAAAGGACTGAGTTGATGCCTATCCTACCACCCCTGCCACGGCCACAGCGGCGCCGCATTCACAAAATCATCCATGCCACACGTGATAAAGGGCATGCTCGTCGCTTGATGGCCATCTTGCTGTTACATGAAGGACGCACTATCACTGATGTTCATCACCTTACCGGCGCTGCTCTCTCGACCATCGGCCGTTGGCTTCGGTGGTATCGGGATGAAGGTGTGGGGGCTCTAGAAGCCTTACCGGCTGGTCGTGAACCGGTCTTGCCTGTTGCCAACATAGTCACCTTACTGGTGCTGCTCATGCAGTTTTCTCCGCAAGATTTTGGTTATCAGCGCAGCCGCTGGTGTACCGAACTATTGGCTATCAAAATCAATCGGTTAACAGGCCTCAATATGGCAGCCTCCACGCTCCGCCGATGGTTACCTCGTATGGGCATTGTCTGGCGCAGGCCCGTGCCGACCTTGCGGATAAAAGACCCCGCTTATCAGGAGAAAATGGCGAATATCGACGCTGCACTGGCCCGCTGTGATGCCGCTAATCCGGTGTTTTATGAGGATGAAGTCGATATAGACCTCAATCCCAAATTAGGGGCCGACTGGATGTTCAGAGCGCAGCAAAAGCGGGTTGTCACACCGGGACAGAACGCCAAACATTACCTGGCAGGCGTTCTCCATGCAGGCAACGGAAGAGTGCTTTACGTCAGCGGGATAAAGAAAAACTCATCGCTGTTTATCGCCATGCTGGAAAAGCTGCGTCACCACTACCGACGAGCCAAAACCATCACGCTGATCCTCGATAACTACATCATTCACAAAAGCAAGCAGACCGAGCGATGGTTGAAGAAGAATCCCAAGTTCTGCCTGGTATTCCAGCCAGTTTACAGTCCTTGGGTTAATCACATCGAAGGCTGTGGCACAAGTTACATGAAACCATCACACGCAATCATCAATGCAGAGGAATGGCCAACCTGCTGGCTCGAGTGAAACACTTCATGGATACCGTGTCTCCTTTCCCCGGGAATGGCTATGGCACAGCGAAGGTGTAGCACTATTAGGATCAGTTATTTAGATCTGTACAGATTGTACTGCTGAAGATTCCCCACAAATTTTTTTCGAAAAATACTAATCCATTTTATATAGGCGTTTCAAAAAGGATGAAAAACTCGAATCGACATGACATATGTTATTTCCGTCCGAAGCATAAATATATATTTCACCAAAATCACTATCTCTCAACGACATAAATATGGTGTTACCACCAAAATCACAAGCAAAAGGTAAAAATCTATTAGGCTCCCAAGAACCATACTGCATATCGCTTGGTTCTATCTCATGAATATCTTCTATTAGTTCTTCAATAGTCAGCTGACCATATTTAATTGGATTAAAACCATTTGCTGGCAAGCCCCATAGCTCAGCTTCTACATCCTCCTCTGAAACAAACCCTCCATTTATCTTGAGATAATGTTCTTTAAATGAATCTGGAATAGTCATTGTAAATATTGACTCAAACTCCTTCATGTCCTGCTCTGTTATTTTTTGAGAAAAAACAAGCTCAACCATATTTAACTCTCACTGCATGTTAAAAACATACATCTTACGACCTTACTCTTACTGAATGCCATACCAGGATTGTCAGCTAATACAATATTAAGGAAAATATAAAATGCCGGTACAACACCGACATTAAATCACAAGAGAATGCTTTTGAATTTAATTCAAAAACATATAGTCAATCATCTATTTTACCTGGATAGACGGTGGAACCTTCAACCCCACCAAAATCATCATTTATGACATAAAAAGCCCCTCTTGAAGCCTGGCTGGACTCAGTTATTGTAAACTTATAATACACTTCGTCCTTCTCTATTATTTCAAAATAAAGATTGTAAACGCCACTTTCCAAAGAAACACTTAAATCAACTCTTTCAAAAGCTGAAGATATCACAAGTGGAAACTCACTAGTATAGTGAAAGTTCGTCACTATACATCTCTGACAATCCACATCGACCTCAAATCTGCTAACAACAGAGAAGTGTACATATGCACCAAAAGTGCCATCAACAATGGGGTCGAATATTACAAAGCCATCATTAATAACACACCCTTGACGGATATTTCCCGTCCCCCAATCACAATAGGCATCATCAAAAGGCCTATTCTCAAGCCTAATCTGACGATGAGATACCAACAAATCAACTTTATGTTCTTCAATCATATCACTTAATCCTAAAGAGTACTTTAGTGCCATCAGGAAGGTCTGCAAGTGCTTTACCTATACTGGAACCTGCGCCTCTATTATCAGACGGGTCGATATGCTTCACACTAGCACCGACACCACCTTCTTCAAACATTGCCATTGGCCACTCATCTCGATCTAAATTTGGTTTGGCTTTAATCCCTTTAAGACTTTTCGCTCTATTAGATTTTGCACCGGACCTATCAATTGTCACGATGTATGGATGCCCATTATCCATAGCTTCTTGAATATGTTGAGTGGTTTGTGGATATACCGAACTATCAACATCGAGTTCATAATCACAATCAGAGCGAGAGCTCTTTTTTAAAATACATCCCGCCAACCCCAGCGGATCTACCCACTCCAGCGGGTTATGCACATACCCCTGTGGCCTCAGCCCCCCGCAAAACCTATCGGGTCTGGCGAGATATATTGCCCCAACTCCGGGTCAAAGTAACGGTGCCGGTTGTAGTAAAGCCCCGTCTCCTGGTCATAAATCTGCCCCTGATAGCGCAGCTCGCAGTAGGTCTCTTCGTTGGCTGCATCCCCAAGGAAGCGTCTGAGCGGTTGTGGGATAACATCGGTTCGATGGTTGCCCCACAGCCGCTGTTCACCACGCCAGATAATGTCACCGGCTTCGCTGCACAGCTCGCGGGCGGTGCCCGCCACATCGGTCACGATATAGTGCAGACGCTCGTCCTGTTCACCAGCTTCCCACTGGGCCAGCGGCCTGAAGCTGCCCGGCTCATAGACCCACTGCACCTGACGGGTGGCGTTGCCATCGGCCCGGTAGCTTTGTTGCTGCACCAGCTGGTCACCGTCCCAGCGATAGTGGACGCGGGTTATTGCGGTGAGTTGGCTCACCTGACCCTCTCGCTCCTTGCCGATACGCCGACCAAAGGGGTCGTAGCGGTAACGCCAGCGGCTGCCATCTGGCAAGATGACCCGTTGCAAGCGGTCAAAGCCATCCCACTCAAATTGGGTGGTCTGAGGCCGGAAACCGGGGCGTGATACCACCCTCTCACTGAGCCGTCCGCACTTGTCGTAGCGGTATTGATTGTGCCCTCTATCTGGCTGACCCGGCCCGCAGCGTCATAACGGCGCAGGGGCTCGGACTGCGCCTGTTGGCTGGACAGCGGTTGCCCATTGCTGGGGAGAATATGGGAGAGCTCGCAGAGGTTCAGTTCGCTGTCATAGCCAAATAGCCGGGCCTGACGCTCGCGGCCACGCTTGCTGCGCTCGGCCACCACCTGACCGTTGCCATTGACCTTCCAGCTCTGTTAGCTCAGTGACTGTAAAAAAACACCGGCAATATGCCGGTGTAAGGTGATAACAAGATCTGTACACTTTGCCGTTAATCACAGACGGGTATTAAATCAATACCATTTAGACCTGTAAGTGCCTCGCTCACTTCATCATTAATGATGATATAACCATTCTTTTCTTTGAGGGAAAAAATTTTTGCGCCACTTACCCTTTCCTTATTTATAACCAAGCGATCTATTACCATGAATGTTTTTGGACCGAGTTTTTTATATGAAATATCGGATCGCTCCATATCAACGCACTCATATTTATCCAAAACAAAAAAAGCATAAAACCTATTATTAAAAGCCCCATTGGAGTCGGATATTATTGTAGAGATGAACTCAACATTCACGCCTTTTAGCCCAGATAGTGCATCAACAAAACGTTGACTCACCAGTAAAGGCCCTAGTGTGGGAAGGATATCATAGCAATGCATTCTATCATCTATCACATCTACTTCATAAAAAAACAAAGAACAACCGGCACTCTTTCCACTTAAGACCTCATAATAGGAGATTTCATTTTTTTCAGAAAACTCAAAGCATATATCCCTATGGTAAAAACTATTCATTTTATAAAACATACCCCCCCCTTCTCATTTATCCACAACATACCTTACCTCTTCTGAGTCCCTGCCTTGTATCCCTCCTCAAGTCATCAATAGCTTCAGAGAACTGTTTCTGTGTCCACCCTTCCTCTTTTCCAACGGAGTATATCTCATCCAGCTGCTCCCTCATGCTTATATTGTATTCAGAGTGGGATTTATTCCAACCATTATGAATACTGCGAACATCATGTACACTTCTGTCCTTGGGTAAGTAAATCAAGTTCTTAGGTGCATCGATATCAAATCCCGCAGCTTTCAAGGCCGGGTGATTCCCCATGGAACGAGGTATTACATGGTGATTTTGGTATCCATTAATGGTTGGCATATTTGTGTAACTCCAACCAGAGGCTGGCCTTCCTTTTCCTAAAACCAACCCCAGTGGATCTACCCATTCCAGCGGGTTATGCACATACCCCTGTGGCCTAAGCCCTCCCGCAAAACCTATCGGGTCTGGCGAGATATATTGCCCCAACTCAGGGTCAAAGTAACGGTGACGGTTGTAGTAAAGCCCCGTCTCCTGGTCATAGAGCTGACCCTGATAACGCAGTTCGCAGTAAGTTTCTTCGTTAGCGGCATCCCCAAGGAAGCGCCTGAGCGGTTGAGGGATGGCATCTGCGCGATAGTTGCCCCACAGCCGCTGTTCACCACGCCAGATAATGTCACCGGCTTCGCTGCACAGCTCGCGGGCGGTGCCCGCCACGTCCGTCACGATATAGTGCAGACGCTCGTCCTGTTCACCAGCTTCCCACTGGGCCAGTGGCCTGAAGCTGCCCGGCTCATAGACCCACTGCACCTGACGGGCGGCGTTGCCATCGGCCCGGTAGCTTTGTTGCTGCACCAGCTGGTCACCGTCCCAGCGATAGTGGACGCGGGTTATTGCGGTGAGTTGGCTCACCTGACCCTCCCGCTCCTTGCCGATACGCCGACCAAAGGGGTCGTAACGGTAACGCCAGCGGCTACCATCGGGCAAAATGACCCGTTGCAAGCGGTCAAAGCCATCCCACTCAAATTGGGTGGTCTGGGGCCGGAAACCGGGGCGTGATACCACCTTCTCACTGAGCCGCCCGCACTTGTCGTAGCGGTACTGATTTTGCCCAATCTGACTGACCCTACCCGCTGCGTCATAACGGCGCAGGGGCTCGGCCTGAGCCTGCTGGCTGGACAACGGTTTCCCATTGCTTGGCAGGATATGGGCGAGCTCGCAGAGGTTCAGCTCGCTGTCATAGCCAAACAGCCGGGCCTGACGCTCGTGGCCGCGCTTGCTGCGCTCGGCCACCACCTGGCCGTTGCCATTGAGCTTCCAGCCCTGTTCGCCCCAATGGCTGTCGTTGACCCCAACCAGCCGGTCAAGGGCATCATACTGATAGTGACGCGACAGGGTGTCTGGCACGGCGCCGCTTGCTGGCACCAGGGATTGAGAGAGCAAGAGCCCGGTGGCGCTCCACCCTTGATTGAGGGCAAACCCGGCCTCGCTCTGACGTACCTGTTCGCGACCTTGCCGGTTGTGGGCAAACTGCAGGGGCTGGCGGCTACCCACAGTAAGTTGGGTCAGTCGCCCTTGCTGCCAGGACAGCCCCAGCGGCGCCAGCAAGCCGGTGATGGCCTCACGCTGGCCCGCCTCGCCATAATGGCTCTCTATCGTCTCGCCATTGACGCGCTCGCAGACCACCCGGCCCAGTGCATCCCACTCGTATTCCACCACCGCATCGGCGTTGCTGGCCCGCAGCAGACGAGCGGCGGCATCATAGGCAAAGTGAGTTTCACTCTCTTTTGCACTCGCCGTCGGGTCATTAAGCTCGCCCTGGGCACGCCAGGCTTCAATTCGAGCCAGTCGCCCGAGTACATCATAGTGATAGTGCAGCTCGCGATTATCCGGTGCCCGGCGCAGTACCAGCTGCCCCGCCACATCGTAGCGGTAGTCATAGCGACGCCCGTCATAGTGCACTTCCGCTGCGACCCGGCCACAGGCATCAAACTCATAACGCCAGTGATGCCCCTGGCTGTTGGTGACACCGGCAAACTCGCTCTCGGTGTTGTAGTGATAACGCGTGGTGGCACCCAGCGGGTCAGTTACGCTCTGAAGATTGTCGAAGGCGCCATAGGTCAGTTGGTGGTGATGGCCCAGCGCATCGGTCAGCCGTACCAGATTGCCTTCGATGTCGTAATCGAAGCGACTCTCGGTACCATCTTCATAGATGACCTTGCTGGGTTGCCGGGCGTGGTGACGATACTCCCAGCGGCGTACAAGGGCGCCTTGTTCGTCCTCCTGATAACGGGCGACCAGACGGTCTTGCTGGTCATAAACAAACCGCCAGGGGGCGCCGTTAGCTGGCTCGTAACGAACCGGCAAACCTTGCTCCCCATAATGCCACTGGCTGCGCTGACCAACCGGGTCGGTTACCGCAGCCAGCAAGCCCTGAGGAGTATATTCATGACGCCAGCACTGACCCAGCGGGTTGGTCACCCCTTCAACGAGCCCCTGAGGGTTATAGCTGTATTGCCAAGGCTGACCGAGTGGGTCGATATAGGCCAGCAGCCTGCCTGCGTCATCGTAGCCATAACGATGGGCACTGCCATCGGGCAAAGTCACGCAAGTCACTTGCCCCCACGCGTTGCGTTCAAACTCGGTGCGCTGACTCAAGGGGTCGACCAGTGCCGCCAACTGATTGTTCACCCATTCAAAGCGGGTCTCGCCGCCATCCGGCTCACGGCGCAGCAAGATATTGTTGCGCTCATCGCGCACATAGGCGGTGACGCCACCAAAAGCGCTGTGGTAATAGCTGGTGAGATTGGCATCGTCATAACTGAAATGGTCTTTCCAATAGCCGCCTGCACAGCGGTTGGCCAGACAGCGGCCTTGCGAGTCATAGTCGTGTTCGACCCAGGTTTGGGCCAGGTCATTCCAACGGGTGAGCCACCCTTGCGGCGAGTATTGGTAATCAAAGCTGCGCCCGGCACCCGCCCTGACCCGCAGCAAGGCGCCGCTGTCGTCATATTCATAACGAGAAAGCTCGCGAGGTGGGTCAAACTCTGACACCACCAGGGTAAGCGCAGAGACGTTGCGCCCCTGATGGCTGACCCGAATATGGCGGCCATCGGCCAACAAGACTCGCACCAGGCGGCCCCGCTCCCACACCCAACGAACCTGGTTGCCACTGGCATCGCTCATGGATGTGAGATAAAGATGGGGGCCACGGGCATGCTCGAAACCATAACGACGGCCATCCAGATGGTGCAGTTGCAGCAGACCGTTGATACGGGTCAACCGCCACTCGGGGTTGGAGGGGCTGTATGCCCATTCACCTTCGTCAGGCAGGATAAAGAAGGCCTGGTTAAACTCGCCATCGGTGAAGATGACCATGCCCTCTTGCAGCTCCAGCGACATGTCCCATTCCGTGCGCCAGAGGGTCCCCAGAATACCCGGACGACGTTGCCCACCCGAGCGGTAGTAACGGGCCAATCCGACCGGCAACAAGCTGGCCAGGCGCCAATCTTCACGCTGTTCAAACACGAAACCGGTGGCCATATCGACTGGCTCACCTTTCTTTTGGCACGTTTTTGTGGGAGCGCAGTTATTGCCATCTGCCTGCCCGGTTTGGGTTGTGTCGGCGTGTGGTTTATCAGCATGCCTATCACCTGTGTTACGACCAGCGTTGACGCTATTCGGTGGCGCATCGACCAGTTTGCTTTTAGGCGAGCTCGTCACGCGAGTCACCACCTTGCCAATAAATTCGTTAAATTTCGCAGCGATATAGGCAAGTGATGCGTCAAACTTTGCCGAGAGTTTTTCCAGTGCATGGATAATCCCGGTAATTTGCTCCTTCATCATGGCAATCAGCCAGCGGTTGCTCGCCGGGTCTATCAGCATTTTCTTCAATGCCGCAATCACCTGCAGCAAGATGGCTTTGGCTTGTTGACCGTATGTCGCTATCTCGGCACGCAGCTTCATCAATCCTTTAATCAGGTTGCCATTGGAAAGGCTACGAATAATTCGTATCGCCTTCTGGATTTCTTTCACATCCCCCAATGCCCTGATAATGGCTCGTCCACTGATTTTGATGGCATCCCCAAAGCCTGGAATGATGCCAATCAGGCACAGCGCGCCTTCTGCGAGATGCATATTATCATCGAGCTTCACCGGCTCCTTGTAGGAGACATAACCCCACTCACCGATGGAATAGAGGTCGATGACCTGACCGACCACTGGAACAAACCCCAGCAGTACTTCACACACCAGGAGCACAGCTTCATTGCTACTGGCCTTGTCACCCAATTCAGCGGCAAGACTATGGTGTATCTTGTTGACCGCCACTTTGAGCTCGCGGCTGCCCTTGTTAATTTTTTTATCCAGCGCCCAAAAGCGCTTGTAAGCCTGGTTGTACTTATCCGGAACACTATTGAAAATTCCACCGAGCATGCCGACGTCATCGACATCCACCTCATCTGCATCACTGTCAGAGGCGTCATACTCAATCAATCCTTGCTGACGCAGAATGAGAAATAACGTGAAGTATTCACCAGCCAACGCAGCATAAGCGGGGTTGGATTGAAACACCGGGTTATTTTGCACAGTTTCCTGGGGTTTGAAATCATCGCTACCTTCGTCAAGTAACAACTCAAAGGTTTCGCAGCCCATATCATAAATTCGGCATAATCCCTTGCTATCGGTTTTGCCTTTAATAACAGTGCCATTACTGTCGGTCAGGACAAATGGCGCATTAGGAACGGGTTTCCCATCATCATAGTGATAATGAATGGTGACTTCGCAACCACATTTTACGCAACCACCAGAGATGATGTTATCTGTCGAAAAATTCTGTTTGGCAGCTTCATCGCTGGACATCAGACTTGCTGTTTTATTTTTACTCATGAGTCCCTCAACCTATCCCTTATCCAATGCGTGAAGGGCCTGCTCAAATAGCCTATCCATGCGGCTTTGCTGCCCAATTAATTCAGCCGGTTCAGCCATGATTTTTTTTGCCCAGGGAAGCGCCATAAAGCCCACTGGCATTTCCAGCTTTAAACTCAAGAAGCGAATAACATCCTGCTGGTTTTTGAATCCATGGGAGAGTGCTTCTCGCTCACCCTCTTTGACGAAAGAAAACAATTGCTCTGGTTGCCACCCCTTAACCACCTGATGATGCGCCTGGATATGCGCGACATACTCATCGTGTGCAACGCTGTCTGACAGCGAGTTCAATGCAGTCCACTGTGCGGGTGATAACTGTTGCGGAGCACGCCCAGCGAGGTCATGTTCGACCCGTTCAATAAGCTGGAGATAATCACAACCACCCTCCGGTGATATATCGATAATCTTGGCGATAGGACCAAACAGCGCAGTGGCTTCGGCAGGAGAGCTTGCCATCAAGAGGGGCTTGACCACCTGCCAGTCACTGAGCCGCAAGATGGCGGTCTCATGTTCAGGTGTATCTATCCAGGACCACTGCCGCAGATGTGCCAGCAATGCTTGCAACTGCTGGAGCGGCGTATACGCCAGCATGAACCAGTCGAGCTGAAACATCAGGCCCCATCCGGGTTGATGGGTTACAAGGCGCTGAAGCTCTGGCCAATTGTGTCGATGAACAGGGATGAGATAGGGGGAGATAGTGCTATGCAGCTTTCCCGTCTCCCCCCAATACAGCCTGGTCTGCTCAAGGCTACCGCCCCATTTTTCTGCCAGGCCAGGCACAGCCTCGTTGATGGCCGCTTCGGCAAACATGAACAGACCTTGCCCATCAAGCAGCTGTTGCCAGTCATCATCCTGATACTTGCCAGATATCATCATCTTGCTTGCGTTCACGCCTTACGCTCCTTTATCGCCTACCAGGCCAAACAGCCATTCATGTCGATGGAAATGGGCCCGTGAATCACTGACCAGCGCAGCATCCATCTTGAATTTTTTAATGGCCATCGATAACGAATAGTGAGAAACCAATTTAATAAACTGAGGGTGCCGATAATAATCTGAGCCTATAATCCAGCGATGCGCCGACCAGGACTCCCTCTCATCCTCCGATGCAGAGGGATATAACTCCCTTGCCAACGCAATACCGCTGATAAAGCGTCGTTCCAGCCACTCAATACTCAACTCAAAGGGATAATACTCGCTGGCTCGGATAAACAGGGTCTTGGCCAAATATTGATAGCGAGCCTGATTGGTCAGCACTCGATAACTCTCGGTACTCAGTCTGTTCTCATACCCTTTTGAAGGCAGGTTGGTATACGAGGTTGACTCTCCGAGACATTCAAATTGCAACGTTGAATAACTTGCATCGACCACCTCAGGTACATACATCGCCAGAAATGGCGATTCAAACTGCTGCCTTGTTGGCAAGTCAGCCATTGCTAGCCATGTCTTTAGCAGGGTGGGTTCGTGAAAGGGGAAAAAGACATGTCGTCCATCCGGGTAAATACAGGCATGGCGAGCAATGCAAGCTTGCCGAACCTCATCGATGCCGGCTGTTGTCGTCAGCAGCACAATACCCACTTCAGGGTAACGTTCATGAGACAACAGCCACAACAGCAGACTTTCCGTTGCTGCACCTTCTTCGATAAAGAGCAGCAGTAACTCAGAACCTGGATAGCACTGTACATCATGTTCATTGGGCAATAAGCGCCAATCCTCTGAACATCTATGATGTAACGACTTCCAGTAATCAACGCCACCATTAAACTGACTTACATCAATGACGACATATAGATTGGATGTCTCATCCCTGACAATATCGAATATAGGTAACGACATCGAAATGCCTATCTAATTATTGCATTAACAGGACGTATTAAGCTCATTAACACATGCCTACAGCATTGCATTAAAAATGCCGACTAGAGTGACAGCAGAGCACGATGGACATGATTAACAGAACAACATATTTTTATAGTGAGGCAGTGGTCTGGTATTCCGAGACCACTGCCTCACATCACTACACTTTTTCTCCGCGAGCCCAACGCTCACGCACTTCAGCTGGCGTCAGTGGGGGAAATTTTACGCCTTTTTCTATCAAGAACTGTTTCACCTTGAGTGCCCAAGGGTACTGAGGAGAGGACTTATCCATCAGTGACAGGCTATCTTCTACGATGTAGGCCAGATCGGCGCCTACAGCAGCTCGTATCCTAAAATCGGCGCCATGCTGTAACAACCAGTAGACAACTTCATATTGATTGATAAATGCACCATATAACGCACTATTACGGCCAGGACCATCAGTCAAATTAAGATCTGCACCACGTTCCACCAATAACTTGATATCAGCCCAGCGGGTCTCACCAATAGCATTGAAAATGGCCGGCTCACTATTCCTGTCCAGTGAGTTTGGGTCACCTCCCGCATCTAGGACAACCTGAAGCAGTTCGGGATATTTAGAACCCGCAACAGAGCAAACAGCATTATCACCAAATCCATCTTTATAGTTGGGATCTGCCCCCACTTTTAGGGCAAGTTCAACCGCCTTGTAGTCTTTGGTCTCAAGGATTAACCATAATAACGGGGTAATGCCCTCTTCATCTTGAATATTGAGGTCAACCCCCTGCGCAATCTGACGACGGGCTGCAACTTCATCACCACGTTGGATGGCTTCCAGCACTTTCACTACCGGGGCGGGGAAAAACTCACTGGCTTGCATACTTTTTCCTCCCACTTGGCATGCCGATAACAAACCCAGCGCTCCTACGCAGAGCACTTTTAAACGAGAAAGCCATATCATTTTACTCCTCCAAGTTTGCTGGTAATAGTACCGATATCCTCACTCTTCTGTGCTTCAATACCGGCAATCACTTGATCCATACCATGGCGAGCTATGGGATTTCCCCCTTGCGAGGGCAAGGGTAACATCTTGCCAGCAGCAGGGGGGAGCGCCCCTCCTGCCAGCAGAAGGCTTCCCAAGGCCCCACCAACAGCTGCCCCCCCCGAGCCTCCTATCGCACTGCCAATACCGGCAAATAGAGTGGGGACGGCCAGCTTTCCCACCCCTTGCACCATGGTAAGCACCTCGCCGTCCACTGCCTGGGTTGTCATCAGCTCACCTACTTTGTCCAGAGGCAGGCCACCCTTGCGGCTGACGGTATTGGCGTGTAACCCGGCCGCGTTGAATGTGTATCCAGGTAAGCCAGTAACACCAACTCCCGCTGAAGCCAATCCTCCACCCAATGAGTGACCAACCGCGACAAGCGACGAAGATGGCGAAGCCACCGCAAGTTGCACTTGCCGCGCCAAATCCATCGCCTGATTGTATTGCTTAGTTTCCGAACCAATCCCCTGAGCCCCATTGGTCATCCAGTCCATTTTACCGGTCACCGCGTTGTTAGTGCCCCGGTAGGTGAGCATGGTCTCGTTGTTGATGGAGGATTTGAACAGGGCGGAACCAAAACCGCTCTTTTTATCGGTAAAAACAGCCTTTTCCAGGCCGGGTATTTTTTTGGTATCTACCTGAGAAAGGCCAACAGGAGCCGCAGGCAAGTCAGTTCGCGTACCGCGATTAAATTCATCGACGGCATAGACATACTGCGCAGCCTCAGCACGCAGGATACTGTCATTGTTAAAGCCCAGACGTTTACCTGCATCCGCCAACCCTGGCACCTTGGCTGCACGCTCGGATAATTGTTTACGCGCCTGATAGCGCAGCTTGCGCTGTGCCTCTGTCAAAGTTTTTTCCACCTCTGGCAGGGCAACAGGAGCAGCCCACTCAAGCAGTGTTTGCCATGGCACCAGCATGGGCGAGAGCGCCAACAGTGGCAGCCGTTTTTTGGCGGCTTGCTCGGCGCAGCTCTTGGCTGGTGATTGATAGGGGCTATCCCCAATGATCACATTGCCACTGCCTGCTGCAACAGAACCGCCACAGCCGATGGCATCTCCCACCCTTGCCGCCGCCTTGCCGTTGATAAACACATTGCCGGAGCCACCCGAGATGGCGCGACTGTGAATGCCATGGGGCATGTTGGGACATGGGCAGGCATGGAGCAACACAGCATCACCTTTACGTGCAGCAGGCTTGCCATTAATGATGACATCACCACTACCTGCAATGATGGGGGTCGCCGGAAAACAGCCATGACCGGCACAGCTATCACCTAATCGGGCAGCACTTGGCATAATGACTCCTTAACGACGATCCGGTGCATCCGGCAGGGTGGGCTTGTTGGGTGCCTCCGGTTCGATGGCGACAGGAGCTGTACCGGCACCAGGTGAACCGCCATCGTTGATCTTGACCACATTGCCCGAGATGGTTACCCCAGCGCCATCAAGCTTGATAAAACCACCTGGCCCCTTGATGGTCAGCGCTTGCCCCGCCTCCAGCACAATGTCGGTGGCTTTGAGATAGCTGTCTGTGCCAACCACCACTCGCTGATGTGCCCCTACGACCAACTCTTCCCCACCAGAAATAGAGGTCTGGCGGCTACCATCCAGATGAGTGATCTCTCCCCCACCAATGAAGCGCTTGAATGAGGCCATGACTTTTTGCACAAAATGGCGACCAATCAGTTGGTGATGATCCTGCCCAATTTGCTCAAAATCATCTTGAGCTACCGTGCGATGACTGTGACGGTCCACTCGCTGGAACTGATCCTGATTGACCGTCAGGTGCTGATCCAGTCCCACACTTTGACGATGAATGTGGTTGATGACGACGTCCATATCCTTTTGAGCATGAATGTAGATCTGCTCTCTCGACGCTTCATCCTCAAAGCGCAGTTCATTAAATCCTTTGCCTTTATGCGTGTCCGTTCGCAGCAGCGTACGTGTCTTATGTTCGGGTAACACGTAGGGGGTTTGGTTTGTGGCGTGATAGGTACGACCGGTCACGATGGGCTGATCAGGATCGCCTTCTAAAAAGGAGACGATGACCTCATGACCAATACGGGGCACTGCCATCATGCCATATTGGCCGCCAGCCCAACCTTGGCTGACGCGTACCCAACAGGAACTTTGATCATTACTGGCACCGTATCTGTCCCATGGGAACTGCAGCTTGATCCGGCCATATTTATCGCAATAAATCTCTTCACCCGACGGGCCAACTACCGTGGCAATTTGGGGACCATCAACCATGGGTTTATGCGGTAAGAGTGGTCGCCAAGTTTGTAGCGCTTTGACTACTGTGAACTCATTAGTAACAGTTGTGGCCCCATCTCCTCCTTCCTCTTCCAAGGCTTGAGGTTGTTTACCTGTATGGAGAATGCTGACGACTTGCCAATGGGTATTCAGGACAGCATTTGGATGCTCACTCAATGCAAAGGTCTGACCGGGTAACAACGCCGCACAGTTCGACTGACCTCGGCTCGCCATAGCATCGCTGCGCAACGCATCGAGCCGGTATTGGGTGAAGGATTTGCCACTGGGATCTTGCTTGAAACGCCCTGGGTAATCGAAGTGCTGATAAGTGTCACGCTGGTGCTCAAGTTCACTCCCCAGCTTTTTATGGGACAGGCCATATGCAGGGGTTTTAAAGCTGTAGTCCTTGAGTTCAACCTCAGCCTGGCGCACCGCTTCTCGATAGTGAAACTGGCGTACATAGGGCCCTTGCTCTAGCGAGCGGTTACCTAAATTGAAGAAGAGCGCAGGGCCATCGGTGAGCGCTGCGGCATCGTCTGCAAACACGAGACGATGCTTGCCGGCTTCAAACTCATGGAAATAAAACATCCCCTCTTCTGCTGCGAGGCGATTGATGAATTCAAGATCGGACTCCCGGTACTGTACGCAGTACTCCCGCTGAGCATGGGCGTTTTTGAGTGCAAAGGCGTAATCAGTAATGCCATGCTCCTGCAGCAAGGCCCCCATGATTTCTTCCGGTTTTTGTGCCTGGAAGATGCGGGCATTGTGGCGCAGACCCAACCGCCACAGGGCTGGTTTGACTTCCATGCTGTAGCGAGTACGCCGAAAACCACTGTCACCTTGTTCGAACTGACTCACCACGCCGTTAACACGTCGCTGCAACTCGCCGTTGTACCACACCAGCAACTCACAAGGTTGATCCAGTACCGCACCGAAGTCGATATCCGGCTGACTACTAGCCAGTTGCAGTGAAAGGATGAACGGATCGCTTAACGCCTCATGCAGCGTAAAGCTTGCCACAACAAACGTGGTGGCAGGCAGCGCGCCCACCTTAACGGTGAATTGCAATCCGGTCTGATTAGCCATGATATCTCCCTATCACCTCTCGAAACTGCGCTAGAAACCTGTCAAAACACCACGCTACCGCCCTCTCTGGTACACAAGCGGCCACCAAAGATAAGTAACATGACGGGTAATACGATGTTTGTGTCTGCATAACAGGACACCCCTTATTGCTTTGCCATCACCCCGCACTCACTACCACGGTATCAGTACCTGGACAGGGGGATGGCAAAACATAAAAGCTCCGGCAACCAAAGACCGACCGGAGAAATTGCGGGATAAAAGGCCGGTGTACACCGGCCACAAGATACGAGATTACATACAAGGAATAGCAAGGTAACAACGCGAGGCTTATGCCTCGCTAGGGGTCCGCCAGTCGTCAGAACCAGAGGTACCGGCAACAGTGTGCTCCCAGTCAATCTTGCGATACGCCAGAGAGACCTGAATAAGCTGGGTAAAATCAGACTTTGCAGGGTCTTGGCAGTGTGGCATCTGGCAGTCGATGTCGACGATGGTGGCGTCGGTCAGCACGGTAGAGAAGAAGTGCTCCTGCTTGCCCTCAACAGAGGTGCGATACCACTTCAGGGTCACTTTCGGCAGCATTTCACCGGAGGCCAGGGCGTTGTACATCAGCGGCACGGCTTTGTTCAGCGCTACGGTGAACTTGAACGGCTTGTGGACACGCTGGCCGGCAGGCTGACCGGATTGCGGGTCAGTCGGTACGGTCACAACGTGTTGGAACTCTTGTACCAGCATCTCGTCTTCGTGGCCTTGCACGAAGATGTTGCCGACGGAATCGGAGGTGAAGGCGGCGGCAGTGATGTTGCCCTGAGTTTTACCTTCAATGCTGATATAACATGGAGTTGGCATAGGGTTGCTCCTAAATAGATTGGTTAAATGAGTTAGCACTCAACTAGCCTAATAGCAGCGGCCATGCCAACTTTTAGTGTTGTTATTTATCAAAGACTTATCGTAATCCACCTTCCTAGCTCGCCCTGGGTCGAGCAACCCTTTGCTCAAACCACGCATATTCACCAGCGAGAGTTGCGGAAAAAGTGGGGATCACCAGAAAGTGAGCTATATATTGCGCCAGTTAGCATCATTCACTGATTTCGCTGATATTTCCTACTTCTGCAGCACCGATATTCAGACGTACCAATCCCTGCTTGAGGGCCCAGGAGATTGCCTGGCCCTTGCTGCTCGCCCCCAACTTCTCGGCTATGCGTTCCAGATGAAAGGTGACTGTCCGAGGGGTAATGCCCAGGATTTGAGCGATATCACTGACTTGCTTTCCCTCTGCTGCCCACTGACAGACCTCCAACTCACGCAAGCTCAAAGGGGCACGGGGTGTTATTGTTGACGTCGTACACACCCGTACAACGGCTTCGAAGACGTGATTTGATAGCCAACTCAGAAATGGGATCGCGCTGAGCCATTGATGTTCAGTACGTGGTGTGCGTGTGATGAGAGAGAGCAACCCGACATGACCATTAGGCCCATGCCAGGGGATGGTGATGCCATCACGCAGCCCAGCCTTTTGGGCTAGCATCATGACCTCCAACCCAGCTGCATCGAGTTGATCGCAACACTCAGTGATGAGGTCTGCCCAGAGAATAGGTGTGCTCTGGGTCGGAATCAATATTTCACACTAACGTAACACCGATATTCGTCTCTACTTAAACGCCTAGCAGATTCCCTGGTTCTTACTGATCGCCCCAGGCTTCCTGCTGATACACTCCATTTGAAAGGCCCATGTCCACTTTCAAAAATTACCGTTTTTCAGATTGTGGCTTGGGTGTATTTTTAGCTTTCAGATTGACGTCAACCTCCAACGCGGGAGAATACAAGCCATTCTCTTCATCATACGTTATACCGAAGCATGCATTATTTTGCTCAGACTTGTTAAAGGTTTTTCTGTATTCTTCATCAATAAGAATGGAAATAAGCCCTCTCTTAGTTAATTTATTATTGCCTTTACGCTTTTCCAAGTATAATTCTTCAAATCGCTCCTTCACTAGAGGTGGAACATCAAAAGTAAGTTGTTCTACTCTTTTTTGTTCTTTATTCTTTTTTGTGCTATTGGCAGATTTTATACTATTTAACAAGCTATCTATCTGCTGATATGTCATAAAGAAGGAATTCAGGAGAGCTTTTAAGTAAACAAATTTATCCTGCTTGTTTTCTGCTGATGCCATTAACTCAGAAAACCACCAGCATGACTTGATGCGTGAAAAAACAGTTTTAGATAAACGCTCAATGGTATGTTCATCTGAGTAGACTAAATTTTTTAGCTTATTTGATAAACGCTCATCGATCACAGTTAATGCTAGCTGCTTAGCACCAAGTATTATTGCCATTATAGCTTTTTTACGAGCAAGCCTTGATGTATCATCAATACTTGCGGATATAATTATTGCGTCTATTAAAACCTGAAGCATTCCTTCAACACGTTTATTGTCTTGAGACAGCAACAAGTTTTTTCCACCCAAGGAGAAAAAACGCTCGGCAACGACATTGCTTCGTAACGCCATATGGTTTTTATCGCTCTCAGACATCTTCATTAAATTAATGAATACCACTGACAATGTATCCATTGATGGGGTTTTCTCAAAGACCCCTTGAACAGTGTAACATTTGCTATCAAGCGCTCTCGAGAAATAAGAGAAAATAGTGCTCAAAAATAAATTGATATCCTCTACGGATAAATTTTGCTTGTATATTTCAATAGCGCCTTCTATCTTTTCCATTGAGATGTGAAGCCAATCATGAATAATTAAATCTAGTCTTTCTAGGTCAGCGTGAGCATTTTCTAGCCTAAATGCAGTGTTAACTTTATTTTTAGGGATAAGCTGGAAAAGCATATTTCCACTCGCACGTCGAAAGTGGCATACATCCTCAAAGTCCAATTTAAATTGAGGGGGGTGGGGTGATGATATGGGATATCTCCGCTTGTAGATAAGATATCTGTAGATAAGATATCTGTAGATAAGATCATACACCGCACGTTCTTTTTTTTCAATAAGAGGTGACATTATTGATATATATGCCGCGTCTCTCTTGTATTTTTCACATCCTCCATTTATTTTATTGGATTTAAATAAAAAACAATGAAAAATAAAATTAATTACCCTATGTTCTGTATTCAAATGAATCTTCTCGTTAATAAATTAAAAACAAAAAAAGATATGGTCACCTAGGTGACAGATAGCAGCTTTATCATAGCCTCTGCAGACGATTGTTTCCATACATTGCACAGCCCAATCCTATGTCAGTCACATTGACTATCACATGAGTTATCCTTCAAAGACACACCGCGTAGCATCCCACTTCCCCTCAATCAATCTTGCTCTACAACACCATACAGCCTTGTTATGACAGGCCATCATTAACTTGCTATCGCAGCCACCCCTCCTTAAAGCCAGTTTTTTTCAACCCCCAATCCCTTCTGGTGAACGAAACCCCCAACTACCAGGAGAACACCATGAACACTTCCGCCAAAGTACTGCGCATCAAAGACGTTATTCAAAAGACAGGGCTTGCTCGCTCGACCATCTATGACCGCATCAGCGATAAATCTCCTCGCTATGACTCGAGCTTCCCTAAACCATTCAAGATTGGGCTGTCTGCTATTGGTTGGTTTGAACATGAAATTGATGCTTGGTTACACGTACAAGCATCAATAAGAGCATTTTAATTTAATGCCATAAAGGCTCCATAAGTTAATCTGCTGATTGTTTATACCCAAATAACAGCTATAACGACAAACACACATTGTTAAACATATTTATCTTCGTAAACATATCTACTGCAGAACGCGGATTCAGTTACGCTAGTTAAGGTGTTTATATTATTAAATGTCAATCAATAATATACCCATCTAATAACCACCTAACCTCAGTTAACCATACACTCCCCTTAGAATATTTAAACACTCTTCAATGAGGGATTACTCATGTCTGCCCATGTCCTGAAATTTATTAAAAGCTTAGAATCTGACTATCCAACTATAAACATCCATGCTTTCCAAAAAGTAATGGATACTGTTACCAGACATTACTATCACTACAGAGAGGCTAAGTCTGCTCATCCCTCGGTTGAACTGTTCTTGAGATACTTTTATCCTTATCGAGATATATATGCAGATAATAAATTATCTCCCGAGCTAAAAAACGTTATAGAGGAGTTCTTGGTGGAGTTGGATATGCCTCTGCATCAGAAGCGATTACGCAATCTGAAACGGTATGAGGCACGTAATAGCACTAGTGTCCACGACTATATCAACAAACTATTTAGGTTGCATTCTAAAATCCTAGTGGTCAGGGTGGATGTTCACTATGGTGATGAAATTAAAGACACCATGACTATCGAGGAAGCGATAGATGATAGAGATACGTATCTAAGAGCTGTAAAACGTCGCTATCGCAATCTTTTAGGGTATGTATGGAAGTTAGAGTATGGAGTGGACAGGGGCTATCACTACCATATGGCATTTATATTCAATGGCAATAAAGTTCAGGGGGATATTAGTCTTGGGCGTAAATTGG
Source organism: Aeromonas sp. 5HA1 (assembly GCF_029237245.1). Lineage (NCBI taxonomy): Bacteria > Pseudomonadati > Pseudomonadota > Gammaproteobacteria > Aeromonadales > Aeromonadaceae > Aeromonas > Aeromonas sp. 5HA1. The sequence goes on along the minus strand of NZ_JAACFW010000002.1, from coordinate 169,862 downwards.
GTGAGGAATGGAAATCACTGAGTCGTGAACCCAGAACATATTACAACTGCAATGCAGACAGGGATAAATATGAGGAGTGGGGAGCATACGGTATTGGGATGGTGCATCACGATGACTTAGAAAAACGTCATCTGCTATTACATAATGCACTGAGCTATTTGCTCAAGTTTGATGAAGCGCTACTGGCTGAGATGCATGAGCGCTTTAGGAGCGTGGGTAAAATGGAAGTGCCGCGTAGAAGAGGAAAAGGTGGGAGACCCAGGGGTCTCAGGGAACGCTGGGAGTAGTATCTTATTGACTCCCATATCTTCTAATCGGGTGATACGGTTAGGTAGACGACTGGTGTAATACAGGATGTTGATTACGACACATCTTCCTGCGGAACTACGTGTGAGAGCCTGTAAATAATTCTGTGTAACTGCCCACCCCATTACAGGCGACCGTTCAGGCGATCACCGAACTCGATAATAAAGCGATTCAGGGCAGGCTTCCAATTCTGGATCGGCATGGTCCATTTCTTAGAAGCTTGCTGTATCGCGAGGAACGCCACTTTTAACGCCGAGTCATCGGTCAGGAACAGCTTCCTTTGTTTAGTCGCTTTGCGCAGCACGCTGTTCAGTGACTCGATCGCATTGGTGGTGTAGATCACCTTCCGGATTGCGGGGGGATAATCAAACAGCGTGATCAGATTGTCCCAGTTATTCTGCCAGGAGCGCGCTATCTGCGGGTACTGGCTATCCCAGCGCTCGCCGAAGTTCGCTAGTGCCTGTTGAGCTTCACGTTCCGTCGCAGACTGGTAGATCTGCTTCAGTTCAGCCGTCACCGCCTTGTAGTCCTTCCAGGAGACGTAGCGCAACGAGTTGCGGACCATGTGGACGGATACACAGTTGCACCTTGGTCTGGGGATACTCCACGGCAATGGCATCAGGGAAGCCCTTGAGACCATCCACACACGCGATCAGGATGTCTTCCTGGTCGCGGTTCTTCAGCTCGGTCAGGACCGATAGCCAGAACTTTGCCCCTTCGGTCTCGGCCAGCCACAGGCCCAACAGCTCCTTGTGCCCATCCATATTGATGCCCAGTGCCAGATAGAGCGACTTGTTGATCACCCGCTGGTTCGCGCGGATCTTCAGCACAATGCAGTCCAGATAAACGATGGGATAGAGCGGATCCAGCGGCCGGTTTTGCCATTCGTGGACCTGCTCGATGACACGTTCGGTCACCTTCGATACCAGCCCCGCCGAGATGTCGGCGTCATACATCTCTTTGAACGCGTCCACGATATCCCGCGTGCTCAAGCCCTTGGCGTAGAGGGCGAGGATCTGGTCGTCCATCTGGGTCAGGTGGGACTGGCCCTTGCGGACAAACTGAGGTTCGAAGAACGAGTTACGGTCACGAGGCGCCTGGATGGTGACCTCTCCGTGCTGTCCTTTTAGGCGCTTGGTGGAATAGCTATTGCGATTGTTGCCGGTCCCGCGGCCTTGTGGGGCGTGTTTCTCGTAGCCCAGATGCTCGTCCATCTCGGCATTGAGGGCGGTTTCAACGGTGAGCTTGATCAGCTGTTGGGTGAGGGTGCCGAGATCTTTTTCAGACTTGATGTCTTTGGCCAGCTCAGCAGCCAGCGCTTTGAGTGTGTCTTGGTCCATTTGCTTACCCACGAAGGTATCCTTTTGAAAAAGTTACTTACTCGTGGGCAGTTACACAATTGGATTTACAGGCTCATTTTATTGGCTCCTCTACTCGGAGCCTCAAATGACCGTCGAACAACTTGCCAGAGCCACACGCAGTGTATTTGAACTACAAGTTTGTGCGATCGTGTCAGGCTGGATGCTCTGGATGCTATAGCACTCGTAAGCCTCCCGGACCAGCTGACTGGAGAGGGCGCCATCCTCTTTACGCAACAATATTTCATTAACAACACTGTTAGCACCATGACGATACAAACCCCTTGCTCAATCCAAAATGTAAAAGTGGGCAGCCTGATACCATTATCACTTGAATGGGTAATTGTGACCCACAACACAATAATGACATCCCGCCTCCGTACACGTCCTCTCAGTTGATAGCGATCAAAAACTATCATACCGTCTGGTCGGTATGATTTAGTCATGAGCATGGAAAAATCACACCGCAAAAAGGATCCAGTCCGTTTGCACGAGCTACTGCTGGAATCGGCAGCCACGATTGCTGGTCGGGACGGTATCGCGGCTCTATCGTTGAATGCCGTAGCCAAAGAAGCTGGGGTAAGCAAAGGTGGTTTGCTACACCATTTTCCCAACAAGCAGGCACTAATATTTGCCCTCTTTGCTCGTCTGTTGGCAATCATGGAAGACGCCATCTCAGTATTAATGGCCGCAGATAAGATCACCCATGGCCGTTTTACTCGGGCTTATTTTCACTATCTTTCTGCCCCTGAATTAACGGATACCCAAGAGAGTCGCCAGCTGATGGTGCTATCACTAGCAATGCCGGATGAACCAGTACTAAGAAAATGCTGGCGTGACTGGATGCAGGAACATCTGGAGAAAGGCGATGAACTGGATAATAGCTATATCGGCACGCTGGTACGTTATGCAGCGGACGGCATTTGGCTATCCGAGTTGACCGAAGGGCGGACCATGAGCGCCGAGCACCGTCAGGCGCTGGTGGAAACACTGTATAAAATAACGCTTCCAACGTGAAGCCCATGTACTGAGGCCGAGATGCGCTACAACATCAATGCCCGTTTCATTTATGATGCTACGGATGGCTCTCTGACTCAGCGGGAAAGTACTGAGCCAGATAGTCAGCTGTCCATCACAGCCAACGCGCTGCTTTATTTTTTCTTGCGAAATACGGGGATCGTCAGCCGAGAAGAGGTACTTAAAAAAGTCTGGGATGACAATGGATTAACCTCATCGAACAGCAATCTGAACCAATACCTGAGTATATTGCGCAAGGCATTTCGCCACTACGATATCGACAACATTATCGTCACAGTATCACGTGGTTATTTGCAGCTAAATCCCGACGTTATCATCGAGCCAATTAATGATATCTCTCATCATCCCACTGACACACCAGTACACCAACCCGTTACAGCAACGCCCGATCTGGCACTCGATCAAGAAGAGTGGAGTGTACCCCTCAGTCCACATTCTCGAGGGATATGTTGGTATGTCGCAGGTGGTTGCCTGCTCGTTTTTTCACTGATGTTGGTAGCTTTAGGCCTATTTAACTCCCGCGATCCTAGCCCCATCGCTTTAACCCGCATTTCTCATAATCAGTGTGAGCTGCTGGCCAGTGATGAGATGTTGCGCTCGGTCAGTGCCGACGTGTACCGCAAACACTTCGATGACGTGCGGCAGCGGTTAGGAGTTACCTGCAAACCCGGCGAACGTTTTTTGTTGTTTTACGGCGACAGGTTGGAAACCAATGGCTTGGGACGCGTGTATCTGGCCCACTGCGCTATGCATGAAGATAACCCATTTAGCTATTGTGATAACTACTTCTACTACTCTTGGAAGCCTTGATGAGACTAACGCCGCGTGCCTTCTTTCTCTTGTCCTGCATAATGCTCATCGCTGCAGCGGTCTATGCAGTGTATCAGCTACCCAAAGAAAATGACGGTGTCATGAGCTGCACGACCAAAGGTATTATGCGGTTTGAAAACATGGATAAAGAGAACGTCAATGGCAATATCCACTTTAACTTCGACAGGCAGGGAAAAGGCTCTATGGTGGTTGAAGGCTATACCGACTCAGCCGCAGGTTGGCTCTACCTCCAGCGCTACGTCAAGTTTACCTACAGCACTAACCGCGTTTCCGCCACCGAACGCCATTACCGTATAAATAAATGGGAATCCAGCGCCTCATCCATTGATCAGTCACCGGATGTGATTTTTGACTATTTTATGCGCGAGATGTCAGACAGCCACGATGGACTGTTTCTTAGCGCACAACGGCTGAATAACCAGGCTATGATGCTGAGTTCGATTAACTCGCCGCTCTGGATCTGTACGCTCAAATCCGGCAGCTAGCTGAACTAGTTCCACCAATATGGTTGATGCAGTGGCATAACTACCGATGACGCCTGTGCATATCCCTCTGTCCCAACGGCTTGGAATGATCGACCACGATTGATGGCCTTGCCATTATGTGGGTTGCCTGTACCTCTGTTGTGATAGCAATCCGTTTGTAATTGGCTCCTCTCCCAACCCCCCTACACTCCTACACCTTTGTCCCATGCTCAATCTCATTACCAGCAAGGCTGGTGTGCACATTACATATCAGATGGCAGCCAACCACACCTACCCCTCGAGGCCGTCGCATGCATCCCTGATACCGTTCTGAGCATGTCTCGACCTGATATCTGAGAAACAACTTCCCTGGTCATTGTTCAATTGTCGCCGTCACGTACTACATTCCCACTTCTGCCAGCACAGTGCTCAGTTTTTACATTTAGCTTCGGCGGAAAAACATGAGCGCCTCCACAGTTAGGGCTAGGCCAAATTACCTCTTCGCGCCTATCAATCAACAAGCTCATAACATCTGAAGTCGACTTTTTTCTGAGCCTGAATTCGGCCTTATATAAGGTGAGAACACAACATCAAAAAAAGCATAAATACATAAATATGGCTTTAATTAATAAAAGATTCAGGACAAAAAACTAATTTATAGGTTTTTGTGGATTTAAGTTCCATTGCCACCACCAATACCTATAGTGGCCGTTGAACGCCGCAACCGTGGCTGAACGCTGTGACACGGACGGTTTTCCTTAATCACATAACACAACCTGTTCTGAGGAGATCACCATGGGTGATGCATTGGGGCTTATCGAAACCAAAGGTCTGGTGGCCTGCATTGAAGCCGCGGATGCGATGTGCAAATCCGCCAACGTTGAGTTGATCAGCTATGAAAACATCGGCTCAGGCCTGGTCACCGTCATGGTGAAGGGGGATGTCGGTGCGGTGAAAGCTGCGGTGGATTCCGGCGTGGAGTCGGCACAACGCATCGGTGAAGTAGTGACTTCACTGGTCATCGCCCGTCCGCACAACGACATCAACAAAATCGTCATTAAACACAAAGCTTAAAGCTGGGGGAGCTCAAATGGGTGATGCATTAGGTTTGATTGAAACCAAAGGTCTGGTGGCCTGCATTGAAGCGGCAGATGCCATGTGCAAAGCCGCCAACGTCGAACTGATTGGCTATGAGAACGTCGGCTCCGGTCTGGTCACCGCGATGGTGAAAGGTGACGTCGGGGCAGTGAAAGCCGCGGTGGATTCAGGCGTGGAGTCTGCCCAGCGCATCGGTGAAGTCGTGACCTCGCTGGTCATCGCTCGTCCACACAACGACATCAGCAAGATTGTCGCTCACTACAAAATTGCCGAGTAACGGGAGATAGCATGATGAAAGAAGCGCTTGGTCTCATTGAGACTAAAGGTCTGGTGGCCTGTATTGAAGCGGCAGATGCCATGTGCAAAGCCGCCAACGTCGAGCTGATCGGTTATGAGAACGTCGGTTCTGGTCTGGTCACTGCGATGGTGAAAGGTGACGTCGGGGCCGTCAATGCGGCAGTTGAGTCCGGTGTAGAGGCTGCAAAGCGCATTGGTGAAGTGGTTACCTCTCGCGTCATCGCTCGTCCGCACAACGACATCGAAAAAATCGCGGCACAGCACAAAGCATGACCTGACAGGGCACGCCCCGTTCGCACTTTATACGTCTGATGAAGGATAGTTTCATGATTGAACTCGATACCGATTTGCTCTCCCGCCAGAACGCGAGAGAACTGGTGCGCAATGCCAAAAAGGCGCAGGTGATTATGGCCACCTTTTCGCAGCAGAAAATCGACGCCATCGTGAAGAACGTGGCCGAGGAAGCTGCGCGTCACGCCGAAGTTCTGGCAAAGATGGCCGCAGAAGAGACCGGTTTTGGCAACTGGCAAGATAAGGTTCTGAAGAACCGTTTTGCTTCGCTGCGCGTTTACGATGCCATCAAAGATACGAAGACCGTCGGTATCATTCATGACGATCAGGAAAAAAAAGTGATGGATGTGGGTGTGCCACTCGGCGTGATCTGCGCGCTGGTGCCGTCGACTAACCCAACTTCTACGGTGATCTACAAAACACTGATTGCGTTGAAAGCTGGCAACGCCATCATCTTCTCACCGCATCCAGGTGCTCGCCAGTGTAGCTGGAAGGCGATTGAAATCGTTAAACGCGCAGCTGAAGCCGCCGGTGCCCCGGTGGGGATCGTCGACGGGATCACCGAGCTAACCCTGGAAGCTACATCCGAGCTAATGCACAGCAAGGATGTGTCACTGATCCTGGCAACCGGTGGTGAAGGCATGGTGCGTGCGGCCTATGCTTCCGGCACTCCGACCATCAGCGGTGGCCCGGGAAACGGTCCTGCCTTCATCGAGCGCAGCGCCGACATTCCTCAGGCGGTGAAAGACATCATCACCAGCAAAACCTTCGATAATGGTGTGATCTGTGCCTCCGAACAGTCGATCATCGTCGAACGCTGTATTTACAACGACGTTCATCGTGAACTGGACGCTCAGGGCGCCTACTTCATGAACGAAAGCGAGGCTGCCAAAATGGCCGCCCTGCTGCTGCGGCCGAACGGCACCATCAACCCTAAAGTTGTGGGCAAAACGGCGATCTATCTCAGTCAGCTGGCAGGCTTTAGCGTTCCCTCCAGCACCCGCGTGCTGGTTGCCGAGCAGACCACAGTCTCCCATAAAAACCCCTATTCCCGTGAAAAACTGTGCCCGGTACTCGGCCTGTACGTGGAAGAAGACTGGCGCGCAGCCTGCCATCGCGTGGTCGAGCTGCTGACCAACGAAGGCCTGGGCCACACCCTGGTGATCCATACCCGCAATCAGGACGTGGTCCGTCAGTTTAGCCTTGAAAAACCGGTTAACCGCATTCTGATCAACACCCCCGCCGCCCTAGGTGGCATCGGTGCAACCACCAATATCACACCGGCGCTGACGCTTGGTTGTGGTGCCATTGGTGGTGGCTCCAGCTCCGATAACGTCGGGCCAATGAATCTGCTCAACATCCGCAAGGTGGGCTACGGCGTTCGCTCTATTGAGGAACTGCGTGCACCGGATCACAAGGTTGTTCCGCAGCCTGTTTCCACCCCGACTGAGGGCCAGCGCTGCAGCATCCTTGATGACGCCCGTTTCACTGCTCCGGTACAGGCAAATACGGCTGCCGATGACCGCTTTGCCTGCGTTGCAGCAGGCGTTGAGGGTGATATCAGCGAGCAGAACGTGGAGCGCGTCATCCGTCAGGTGCTTGAGCGCCTTGGCAAGTAACGCATTGAGATAAGGCGATAAAAACGATGATTCTCGCAAAGGTAACCGGACATGTCGTTGCCACGCAGAAATGCGATGAGCTGCGCGGCAGCAACCTGCTGTTGATAACCCAGCTGGACGACGAGCAAAAGCCGATGAAGGACCGTTCCTGGGTTGCTATTGATAGCGTAGGTGCAGGCATGCACGACATCGTACTGGCCGAGGAGTATCTCGCGCTCAACAGAGACCGCTACAAAGCCATGTCAGTGGTCGCCATTGTCGAGAACGTGTTTCGGGACGCTTAAGGAGTGGATAGCCCAATGAGTGAATTTTTGCTGAAACCCCGGATCCGCTTTGGTCAGGATGCGCTCGCTGTTCTGACCGAGTTGCCCGCCAGCAACGTACTGCTGGTCACTGACAAGATGATGGTGAAGTTTGGCCTTGCTGACCGGGTGACGCAGATCCTGCGCCAACGCGGCCTTGCCTTCCAGACTTGGGATGATGTCGTCGCCGATCCGGATATCGCCACAGTGGTACGCGGTATGAAGCTCATGGACAGCTGCTATCCGGACCTGGTGATCGCGCTGGGCGGCGGTTCGGTGATTGATGCGGCCAAAGCGGTTATTTTCGCCCTGGCGCAAACTCGTCCGGACCTGAGTCGCGAGCGTCCCTGCTTCGTAGCCATCCCGACCACCAGCGGTACCGGGTCGGAAGTCACCAGTTTCTCCGTGGTGAAAGCCCACGCCGAGAAGCTGGTGTTGGTAGACCCGTCGCTGCTGCCGGATATCGCCATTCTCGATCCGTCGCTGGTGGCATCGGTGCCGCCTGCCATCACAGCAGATACCGGGATGGACGTGTTGTGCCATGCGCTTGAGGCTTATGTCTCTCGTGCGGCCAGCGACTTTTCCGATGCGTTGGCCGAGAAGGTTGTGCAGCAGGTGTTTCGCTACCTGCCCACCTGCTGGCGAAACGGTCACGATTTGCTAGCACGGGAAAAGATGCACAACGCCTCATGCATGGCGGGCATGGCATTTACTAACGCATCACTCGGTATCACCCACAGTCTGGCCCATGCCCTGGGCGGTGTGTTCCGCGTACCACACGGCCGCGCCAACGCACTCCTCATGGCGCCGGTAGTGGCATGGAACGCTGATTATCAGGGGCAGTGCGATACCCAGGCTGCTCATAAATATGCCCGTCTGGCTCACCTGCTGGATCTGCCCGCCCACACTCCGCGCGAAGGCGTTACCAGCTTGCTGGTAGCCATTCAAGCACTGAAAGATGAAATGAACATGCCGACCGGGATTGGTGATACCGATGTCGTCGCGGTCGACTTTGACCTGCGTCTGGCAGAGATGGTCAACCAGGCGCTGCGCGACAACTGTACCGCGACCAATCCACGCACACCGGATGCACAGGCATTAACCGAACTCTATCGCCACGCATGGAGCGGCAGCGCTGCTCTGGATTGCTAAGAACAAGAACTGGAGAACTTCATGGCACACTACAGCTTAACGCCGCGCGTCAAAGTGCTGGCTGAACGTTTACTGGCGCATACCAGCACCCTGTGCTCAGAACACGCAACGATTCTGAGCGGGCTGGACAGCGATATCGCGGGTATGCCCGCTGCCGTAAAACCGGCGCGCCGTTTCTATGAACTGATGCGCCAGTTACCGCTTGCCATCAGCGCTGACGAGCTGATTGTTGGTAACCAAACCCGTAAACAGCATGGTGCGATCTTCCACGACGAACACGTCATGCATCGCCCCTCTACATTCCAGTTCCTGAATCTGAATAGCGATATCGACTCCCCCGACTACAAGCTGGTGGTGGAGAAGGGCGTGTTGGCCATCAAACACCAGCTGGAAGAGAAAACCCGTACCTTGGGCAGTGCCGTTAGCCGCAGTGGCATGGACGAAGTGAACGGCTGCCGTGCTGCCATCTACGCCTGCGATGCCCTCATGGCGCTGGCGCAAAACCTGGCCAACAGTGCCGAAACGCTGGCCGCCGCAGAGAGCAACCCGTTCCGTCAGGCCGAACTGCGTGAAAGTGCCGCCATTTTACATCACGTCCCGGCCCACCCTGCACGTAACTTTAAAGAGGCATGCCAAGCGTTCTATCTGTTCCAGCTGGCACTTCAGTTGGATAACGGCAGCTACGCGGTAAACCCGGAAGGGGCGGACAAGGCGCTGCTGCCCTACCTCCAGCACGATATGGCCAGTGGCATGCTGAACGGGCAACAAGCCTATGAAATTGTTGAGAGTTTGTGGTTCAAGCTGGCGGAGTTAAGCGAAGTACGTGCCAACTGCGCCATCGACGGTTACCCGATGTTTGATGCTTTGCTCCATGGCGCCAGCCTCGAGAACGCGCGAATTAACGAACTCTCCGACATGTTCATGAGTGCGCAGCAAAACCTCAGCGCGCTCAATTTGCCAGTGCGCCTGTTTAGCGGTGTGCAGCAGGTTTCGACCCTGCCGTTCGCCGCCTGTGCAGAAGATCCGGCGGTGATGGAGGGCTTAACGCCGCGTCTGCAACGCCTGCGTAATCGCTATCTGACCGTGCGCCCCAGCGTCTCTATCTATCGCGCGCTCGCCTTTACCGAAGTCGTCAAAGCCAACCCGGGCATGCCGACCATTTTGCTGCGGGCCAAAGCCTTCCGCCACGCCTGCGAAACCGCCCCGATCCTGATCCAGGACGACGAGCTGATCGTCGGTCATCCATGTGGCAAGCCACGAGCAGGCGCATTCTCACCAGATATCGCCTGGCGCTGGGTTCACGATGAACTCGATACCATGAGCACCCGTCCGCAAGATCCTTTTGAAATCAGTGAAGCGGATAAAAAGACCATCCGTGAAGAGATAGTGCCGTTCTGGGAAGGCCGCTCGCTCGATGAGGTCTGCGAAGCGCAATATCGCGAAGCTGGCATCTGGGCATTCAGCGGTGAGACCTTCGTCAGCGATCTCTCCTATCACCAGATTAATGGTGGTGGTGATACCTGCCCTGGCTACGACGTTCTGCTGTTCACCAAAGGGATGAACGGCATCAAGGCTGATGCCCAGGCTCATCTCGACCAGCTGAGCATGGAGAACCCGGAAGATATCGACCGTATTTACTACTACAAAGCTGCGATCGAAACCTGCGAAGGGGTGGTCAACTACGCTCGGCGCATCGCAGCCCATGCCCGTGACCTGGCTGCGAAAGAGCAAAATGCCCAGCGCCGCGCCGAGCTGCTGACCATCGCCGAGGTGAACGAGAATGTACCGGCCAATCCGCCAAAAACCCTGCAAGAAGCACTGCAGAGTATCTGGACTGTAGAGTCACTGTTCGAGATTGAAGAGAACCAGACCGGACTGTCACTCGGTCGCCTTGACCAGTACTGCTACCCGATGTTCGAAGCCGATATTCGTGAGGGACGCCTGACCCACGATAGTGCGTTGGAAATGATGCAGGCGTTCATCATCAAATGTGCCGAACTGATGTGGATGTCGAGCGAGCTGGGGGCGAAATACTTCGCCGGTTATCAGCCGTTCATCAACCTGACCGTGGGGGGGCAGAAGCGCAGTGGTGGCGATGCTTGTAACGACCTGACCTACCTCATCATGGATGCCGTACGCTTTGTGAAGGTTTATCAGCCGTCACTGGGTTGCCGTATTCATAACCAGTCGCCGCAGAAATACATGGAGAAAATCGTCGACGTCGTGAAAGCGGGGATGGGTTTCCCTGCCTGCCACTTCGATGACTCCCACATCAAGATGATGCTGCGCAAGGGCTTTGATTTTGAAGACGCTCGCGATTACTGCCTGATGGGTTGCGTCGAGCCGCAAAAGTCGGGGCGTATCTATCAGTGGACCTCCACCGGATACACCCAATGGCCTATCGCCATCGAGTTCGTGCTCAACCGTGGCCGCATGGTGCTGTTTGACAGCTACCAGGGGCTGGATACCGGTGACTTGCGTGATTTGCGTACCTTTGAGGAGTTCGATGCTGCGGTGAAAAAGCAGATTGCCCACATAGTGCGTCTCTCGGCAATCGGGACTGTGATCAGCCAGCGGGTACACCGCGATGTTGCCCCGAAACCGCTCATGTCTCTGATGGTGGAAGGTTGCATGGAGAGCGGAAAAGATGTCTCCGCTGGTGGCGCGATGCTCAACTATGGGCCCGGACTGATCTTCTCTGGCCTGGCAACCTATGTCGACTCTATGGCCGCGATCCGCAGGCTGGTGTTTGAAGACAAAAAGTACACGCTTGAGCAGGTCCGCGATGGACTGCTGGCCAACTTCGAAGGGCATGAAGCGCTGCGCCGCGACTGCTTGAATGCACCGAAATACGGTAATGATGACGACTATGTTGACCAGTATGCGCTGGATATCACCGAGTGGACGGAGAAAGAGTGCGGCAAGTACAAGATGCTCTACTCGGTTATGAGCCACGGCACCTTGTCTATCTCCAATAACACGCCTATTGGTCAGTTGACCAACGCCACGCCGAACGGTCGCTTGGCATGGATGCCGCTCTCTGACGGCATCAGCCCGACCCAGGGGGCGGATAAGCAAGGTCCTACGGCTGTCATCAAGTCTGTGAGCAAGATGAATGTGGAGACCATGAACATCGGCATGGTGCACAACTTCAAGTTCCTCAAGGGGTTGCTGGATACCCAGGAGGGACGTCACGGTCTGATCACTTTGTTGCGTACTGCCTCGATTCTCGGTAACGGCCAGATGCAGTTCAGCTATGTCGACAATGAAGTGCTGAAAAAAGCGCAGCAGGACCCGGAGAAATACCGCGACCTGATCGTGCGTGTCGCAGGTTACAGCGCCTATTTTGTCGAGCTGTGTAAAGAGGTGCAGGACGAGATCATCAGCCGCACCGTGATAGAGAAGTTCTAGTCGAGGCGTTGAGAACAATTTCTCTGTATTGAAGAATAAATCTGAAGTACTCCGTGATGGCAGGTCTCAGAAAATGAGACTGTGGCCTGCCATATCCGGAGATGGAGGCAAGCGTGATTGAAAATACTGAATTGACCGGGCGTATATTCAATATCCAGAAATACTCCATATATGATGGAGATGGCATTCGCACGCTGATTTTCTTTAAGGGCTGTAATCTTCGCTGCCCCTGGTGCGCGAATCCTGAAGGACTTAATAGTCAATTTCAGGTGATGTTCTCGCACGATAAGTGTATTAACTGCGGTGATTGCGTTAACGTTTGCCCGGCCGGGGTTCATTACCGGGCCGAAGAAAATGGGGCCATTAAACATTTTGTTGACCGAAATAAAGATTGTGTCGGTTGTCGAAAATGCGAAGAGATCTGCACGCAGAATGCACTGGATATAATGGGTAAAGATGTCACTGTCAGCGAGCTGATGGAGATCATCATGCAGGACTATGACTTTTACATTTCCTCTGGCGGTGGTGTCACCATCGGTGGCGGTGAAATGAGTCTGCAAACGGATTTTGCCGTCGCCTTATTTGGCGAATGCAAAAAGATGATGATTAATACGGCCATTGAAACTCAAGGCACCACTACCCTGGAAAATTATCAAAAGCTAGCCTCCGTCACTGATACTTTTTTATTCGACATCAAGCAGATCAACAGCGAATACCATAAAGCGATGCTGGGCATCGGTAATGAAGGTATTCGTCGCAATCTGGAATGGTTGGTTGATTACGGTGCCAAGGTGATTATCCGGATGCCGCTGATCCGCGGCTATAACGATTCGTGGGATGCCATCACTGGCGCAATCGAGTACGTACAAAAGCTGGCGAAGCGGGGGAATATCCTTCGTATCGACATGCTGCCATACCACCAGCTGGGGCGTAAAAAATATGAGCGTCTGGATATGCCCTACCCAATTACTCAGGACCCGTCTTACACCCCGGATGAATTAGACCGGTTGGAGACGTTCTTTAAGCAATTTGATTTTGATATTCGCTTAGTCCGTCATTAACAGGAGCCGAAAATGAAAAGTTTAGGCGTAATTGAAACGCGAGGATTAGTCGCCGCGATTCAGGCCGTGGACGCTGCTTGCAAATCTGCAAGTGTCAACTGCATTGGTTATCGCAAGGTGGGGGCAGGGTTAGTGAGTGTCTGCTTTGAAGGCGAAATCAGCGCCATTCACAACGCCATCGAGCGTGGCGTCGCGGTGGCTGCCACCATCGACCAGCAGGTCCATTCACTAGTGATTGCCCGTCCGGAGCCAAGCGCGGTAGCGGCCCTCAGCAACCTCAAGGGCTACCCGCTGCGCGTGCCGACCAGCACCAGGACCGAGATGGCGCCCGCAACGGGCGCAGCCCCGACCCTGCCACCGCAAAGCAGTGCCGATGCCGAACCTGCCACCCCACAGACCACACAGCCCGCACCGGATCTGGCGGAAGACAGACACGCCGCGGCAAGAAAAGGGAAGAAAGCATGATCGATCCCCAGCTGCATCAAAAGATCGCAGCCCGTCTGAGCCTGGTCAGCCCGACGATCCCGGTCGGCATCTCGAATCGCCACGTTCACCTGGCACAACAGGATGTCGAGGCCCTGTTCGGCAAGGGCTACACCCTGACGCCGCTCAAACCGCTGCACCAGCCGGGCCAGTTTGCCGCCGAGGAGTGCGTCACCGTGGTCGGCCCCAAGGGCTCGCTGACCCGGGTGCGGGTGCTCGGCCCGACCCGGCCGGTTTCACAGCTGGAGATCTCCCGCGCCGACTGCTTCACCCTCGGCATCAAGGCGCCAGTCCGTGAGTCAGGCCAGCTGGAAAATACCGGCAGCGCCCTGCTCATCGGCCCCGCCGGCCACGTGGAGTTGCGATCCCAGGTGATCTGCGCATGGCGGCATATCCACCTCTCGCCACAAGACGCTCGCCAGCTGAACGTGACCAACGGCCAGAAGGTGAGGGTGCGCAGCGACGGCGAGCGCCAGTTGACCTTCGATGAGGTGGTGGTGCGGGTGCGCGACGATTTCGCCCTGGAATTTCACATCGATACCGAAGAGGCCAACGCCGCCGGCTTGAAAAACGGCGCGCAGGTCAGGCTGCTCGGCTAACGGAGATCCCCATGACCGACGAACAGATCGAACGCCTGGTCGAACAGATGCTCAGGCGCCTGCAGCCACCGCTGCTGGTGATGGTGACCGCGGCCCAGGGCTATCGGCAGGCCATTCGAAACCGTCTGGCCGGCTGTGGACAGCCCCTGCAGCTTGCGCTGGCAGCAGACATCGAGGATGGGGCGCTGTGGCAACCGCTGGGAGAGACGGTGCCGGCCAGCATCTGGCAACAGGCCCTGCCGCAAATACCGTATCGCGCGCTGGTGCTGCCATTTCTCGACTATCCGCTGGCGATGGACCTTCTAAGCGGCACGCTCCGCAGTCCCGTTGCCCAGCGTTTACATGATGCCTTGTTGACTGGATTACCGGTGTTCGCGCTGCGCTATCACTGCGATCCGGCTAGCGAACTGAACCAGCTGCTGGGGGCGCAACCAAATTCAGCTTACGCCGGCCATATGCATGCTGCACTGACCCGCCTGAGTGAGATTGGCGTCACTTTGTGCAACATAAATGAGCTGCTGGAGACGCTGGCATCGGGTGATGAAGCAGCTCCAGTGCCGGCAAGCACCACGAGCACCGCCCGGCGCTATCTCACGGTCAGTGATGTAGAGATGAATCCGCTGCTTGCTAGTGCACCCGAAGCGCAGCTGACCGATGCAGCAATCGACTTTTTGAAAAGTAACAGAAAAGAAAAGAAAAAATCTTACCTTAAATAACAAACCTGGAGTTTTAACTTATGTCTTCAAAAACAAAATGTTGGTTATGGATGCTGTTGGTTATTCTTTCAGAAACCTCAGCAACGTCGACCTTGAAAATGTTTGGCAGCAGTGAAGGTAATACCAAGATGATGCTGCTCGGTCTGCTCGTGCTGCTGTATTGCACCTGTTACTACTCGCTATCTCGAGCGGTAAAAGATATCCCAGTTGGACTTGCTTATGCTACTTGGTCCGGCACCGGTATTTTGGTTGTGTCTACCTTGGGTATGGCATTTTACGGACAGCACCCAGATATGGCAGCTATTATCGGCATGGCAGTTATTGCTAGTGGCATTGTTATAATGAATCTGTTCTCAAAAATGGGTAGCGAATAAAACGAGACCTCTTCAGTTGAGTTAACAAATTCATTAAATGAAAAAATGCCAATTAATATAAAGGGAGTTGTATATGTTTAATTTAGGTTTTTTGTGGCTGGCGCTTTCCATTGGCTCTGAAATTACCGGCACATCAATGATCAAAAAAACAGATGGATTTAGAAAACTAGCTCCGTCGGTATTAGTGGTTTGCGCCTACAGCCTGTGTTATTTCGCACTAACACGCGCAATGAGTACGATTCCGGTGGGGGTCGCCTACTCGCTATGGTGTGGGTTTGGCATCGTCGGAGTTACTATCTGTTCAATGATCCTGTATAAGCAAAAACCGGATTTCCCTGCAATATTGGCTATGGTTCTTATTATTGCTGGTGGAATAATCATGAACGTCTTCTCATCGATGTAAATACGGTAAGAGCCATAAATGAAGGCGTTTAACATCCCATCGTAATAAGTGCCACCGGTATCACTTACTCAAGCCATAATTCGTCGCGTAGGCCACAGATTGAATCTTGATGAATAAAATCTCAGACATATGTTATCTCCATGAACCTACCTCAGGGACTGCTTCGGCAGTCCCTTTTTCATTGGAGATCTCTATGGCTCATTTGATTGATTCCATGGCCTACACAGGCCAAACCCCTTGGCATGGTCTCGGCAATGTCTTACCCCCACAACAGTCCCTTGATGTCTGGCTGCAAGCCGCCGGGATGAACTGGACCATCGAGCAAAGCGACGTGCTGTATCAGGGCTCGCCTGACAATCCGATCCTTCATATCTACCCAGACAGCAAAGTGCTCTACCGTTCCGATACCCTGGCCCCCCTGTCGGTGGTCTCACAGCGCTACAACGTGGTACAGCCCCATGAGGTGCTGCACTTCTATCAAGATCTGGTAGAAGCGGGTGGTTTCGAGCTGGAGACCGCAGGCTCACTCAAAGGTGGGCGCAAACTTTGGGCCTTGGCCAAGACAGGCCAGGACCTGATGCTCAAAGGCGGAGATCTGGTGAAGTCCTATCTGCTGCTGGCGACCAGTTGTGACGGGACGCTCTGCACCACGGCGCAGTTCACCTCGGTGCGGGTAGTCTGCAACAACACCCTGCAGGTAGCAGTCGGTAACCAGTCCGCTGCCATCAAGGTGCCGCACTCAACCCAGTTTGATGCAAGTGCCGTGAAACAAGCGCTGGGGCTGGGGGTAAGCCAGTGGGACCATTTCGGTCAGCATGCCAAAGCGCTCAGCCAACGCTCTGTGGCTCCTCAAGAGGCGCTGCGCTTTTTCAGTGGCCTGCTGGCACAGCCTTTGGATGAAGAGAGCATTGTGCTCACCCGGCCTGTACAGCGTTTACATGAGCTCTATCAAGGGGCTGGGATGGGGGCAGAGCTGGCCAGCTCGCATAACACCGCGTGGGGATTGGTCAATGCGGTGACCGAGTATATCGATCACCATCGCCGTACCCGCAGCCAGGATCATCGGCTGGATTCCGCCTGGTTTGGCCAAGGGGCGCAACTCAAATCCCGTGCCTTGGTGCAAGCCATCACTCTGCTGCAGTAGGAGAGACCAACATGTCCGCATTGAACTATGGCGACCACCTTATCTCCCCACGCATCGGGTATGAGCATCACGGGATCTACGTCGGTGACGATTGGGTGATCCACTACCAGGGCCCGTTTTCTGGTCATGACTCGTGTCAGGTTGTCATGTCTACGTTAGGGGCGTTTTGCCAGGAGAAGGACTTTACTATCAGGAGCCATCCTCAGCGACTGAGCCCGGAGCACAGTGTCAATCGAGCGCACAGCCGTCTGGGCGAACGCAGTTATAACCTGCTGTTCAACAACTGTGAGCACTTCGTGATGTGGTGTATCAAAGACCAGCACCACTCGGCTCAAGTCACGGAGGTCGCAGCCACGTTACTGGCGGCTCAAGTCACGCGCTCTTCACTGGGGCACCTGACCTCCGTGACTACCGCAGGGATAACAGGCGCCTCCCTGAGCTCATCCGTGGCAAGTGGTGCCACCACGGCGGCACTGACATCATTGGTAGGGGTGTCCACTGCGCCAGCATGGGCACCGTTGGCCGTCGGTGCAGCTGCAGCCTACGGCGCCCACAAGCTGTGGAACTGGTTAACGGATTAGCCGGCTCATAAGTGCCGTCATGGTATCGGTGACCCACTGACGATCATCGTCGGTGAGTTGCTCTAGTTGGTGAGCTAATCTGACGGCTTGCTCAAGGGGTCGCGAACTGGTTTCACGGAGCAAGTCCGTCAGCTCACATCCA
The DNA here is from genome assembly GCF_029237245.1 of Aeromonas sp. 5HA1. Lineage (NCBI taxonomy): Bacteria > Pseudomonadati > Pseudomonadota > Gammaproteobacteria > Aeromonadales > Aeromonadaceae > Aeromonas > Aeromonas sp. 5HA1. The sequence goes on along the minus strand of NZ_JAACFW010000002.1, from coordinate 152,192 downwards.
AATATCTGTGCTAACTCAGCCAGTCGCACGATAGTGGGCACCACAATCCCCCGCTCCATGCGAGATACTGCCTCCATCCCAATCTGCAGTCGTTCAGCGACTTCCTCTTGGGTCATTCCCCGTTGTTGACGTTGATAAGCAATGGCTCTGCCCACGGCTTTGGCTAACACGTCCTGATTGATATCCATCACACCTCCAGATTCAACTTTTAAAGTTGACACCTAGACCTGTTGACATGAAGGACTCAAAAAGATGAGGATCGCCTTTTATGGTTGGCTTTGGTTGAGTGTGGACCGAATGGGTCGAATTACATCAATACAATTTAGAAGGAAATAAACATGAAAAAATCCATGCTATTGCTAGTAATGCTGGCAGCCACTCAGCAAGCGCATGCCCTCAGTGAGTCAGCCGCTGATGCCCCAGGCTGGAAGCAGTTTGGTAACGCTGCTACGGGATACAGCTATGGTGTCTATAACCGGGCGGATTCATTCACCATTCGGTGTCATCCTAACAAACCCGCCACCATCAATGTGGACATCATGAGTGTCGGAAAATACGGCTCTCAGGACTATCAAAGTGATTTCGTTTTTGAAGTGGATGGCAAGATCTTCATTGGCCACCGGGTTCTTCAAGACCAGAAAAGTTTTGAGGAACTCTGGACCGCACTGAGAAATGCGAAAGAACTAGGCGTATATCAACGCGAAAAAGGCAGCCGCAAATTTTCGTTCCCAACAGCGAACATTGCAAACACGTTACCGGCGCTGGGCTCGCCAGGCTTTCCTTGCCAATCACAAGAGACCTATGACGCCGCAGTCCTCGACGAAGACCTGGCTAACATCGAACCGCTGAAGAAGGGCGATGTACAGTTGAGAAAACGCGGTAATCCCTATTACGGCAAGACTACTTGGAACAAGTACCTGCTCGATATCACCAGCCGCAGTAACCGGATGGTGATCACCGACCTCAAGATCAACCGGGGCAGTTGCACGATCGATCCGAAAGCCAAGCTGCCATTTCGAATGGGCTTTGGCGGCAAAGTAACGCTCTCTCTGCTGCCGGAGGACTGCGACCCCCTGGAGGTCACTGTGACCACACTCGGTGGCGAGCAGACTCTGTCGTTTGACCAATAACCCAACCCAGGGAGGCAACAGCCTCCCTGTTATTTTTAAAAGGTAACCACAATGAACCGAGTTATCGCGCTGCAGGTGGCAAGCGCCACCAGTGGTGTAGGGGCAGAGGAAAATGGCTGGTCTCGCAGTTGAGGACCAGGCTCACAAGCGAACTACACCGTCACCCTCGCTGGCACCACACTGCTCACCATCATCTGTCGGGATGATGCGCCGCTCACCATGCTGGCGACGGTGAACGAGCGCGATGATGGCAGCGACAGCAAGCGTCAGTTTGCCTTGCTGGTGAACGGGCAACGCTACGATGCCCCTTACCGGCAAGGGGAGTTCAACTCGTTCTGGGAGGTACTTCGCAACGCGACGTCAGTGGCGCTATTGCTGCCATCAAACAAGCTCATCTATTTGCCCACCAGCCACCTTGCAGAGGTTCTGCCAGCCATCGGCACGCCGGATAACAATTGCGTGGCGCCAGAGTCATCACAGGCCTTTCGCACACCATGACGATGACTTAGACCAACCATTGCAACCACACCCAGAGGGAGGCTAATGCCTCCCTCGCTTTTTTGGATATGACAAGGAACGCTTATGACTATTCCCTTTTTCCGAGACGGCTTTGCCCTGCCCGTGGCCCAAGCGCTGCTCGCGTTACTCAATCAGGAGGTCGCCAATATTGGCCTCAACCTCGAGCGCCTGACCCAACTCACCTTCAACTTTCGCAGTCCCACCTACAGCCCCGAGCAAGGAGGGGCTCACCCCGTCGAGATACGCCTGATACGCGGTCTTGATGGCTGGCTGTTCGATTATGTCACCGACTTCAGCTACCAGGGACTGGGTCAGGATGCCGAGCTTTGCAAGGAGCTCGATTTCAACTTCCTGGATGACGAACACTATTTGCAAGGATGGGGGCCTATCCAGCGCTCAGAGGCTCATGAGTTATTCACTCTGTGGCAGACCAACTTTGTTGCCTACTGCCGGATGGCGTACTTCACAGTCACAGTCAGTGGGGATTAGGAGATATGTGATGACTAACGAACTGCCGCTCTCCCACACCTTGCGCCAGTGGTTAGGGCTAGTCGCCGCCAAGGCCAAGCTGATACCTACTCGCCAGGGTGAGCGCTGGTTGCTGCACCTGACTCCGGGTCGCCCACATGCCCGTACCGTCACGCTGCATCTGCGCTGGTCTGGGGTGCAGTGGCAACTGTTCTCCCTCACTAATGCCGAGGACTGGCGCACCATGAGCCAGCCGATAGATGAAATCTGTGTGGACCCCACGCGTCGCTGTTTCTGGCGCTGCCAAGCAGGACCGGTTTCTCTCACCGAGCAACCCCGTGTGTTGGCAAGTTTCCTGGCTGACCTGCAGCGTGCCTGCATTCATCACGGTTATCGCGTCGATAGTGACTCCTTACCCCAATAGGAGGCGCACGATGCCCAAACAACCGATAGCCGTTGAGCTGGAAGCCATCAACCGAGAGGGAGAGACGCAGGTAGTGCGGGACAGTGGATTGACGGTTCAGGGCTACAGCGTATACCTGCGGGCGGTAGAGGCCAGTGGGCTGGCACTGGCCACCTGGGTGGCAGACTACGCCGCCATTGGTCCAGCCTATGAACTGGCGGAACGGCTGAGCATTGCGCTTGCTATCTCGCTCAACGTACTGGTACCCGAATCGCTGATGCCGGTGAAGTGGGAACCCACAGCCAGGGCAGGCATCACCACCACGGACAACTGAACTACTCTCACAGTGAACCAACAACTTCTCTGCATTTAGCCCCGGTATGCCTCGCGCTGCCGGGGTCTTTCTTTTTGGAGACCTCACATGCGTTACCACAAACTGAAAGCCGGGGAATGCCCCGGCACCTATGTCGTCACCGAGCCCGTGACCGAGCAAGACCTGTTGCGTATCGCCAATCAGATTGCTCGTAAGCGGCTGGCCAAAGGTACCGCCATCACCAGTACCACAGAGGCCGCCGAGCGACTGCAAACATTACTGCAAGACCGGGAGCACGAAGTGTTTGGGGCTCTGTTCCTCGACTCCCAGCATCGTGTCCTGGCCTTTGAAGAACTGTTTCGCGGCACTCTCGATAGCGCAAACATCTATCCACGGGAAGTGGTCAAGCGGGCCTTGCTACTCAATTGCGGGGCCATCATCGCGGTCCATAATCACCCCAGTGGTGACCCAGAACCCAGCCACTCCGACCGGGTCTTTACCCGAGCCCTCAAAGAGGCCTTGGCGCTGGTGGATATCCGATTGCTCGACCACCTGGTGGTCGGTGCTGAGGGCGTGGTCTCGCTGGCTGAGCGAGGTCAGCTATGACTCTAACCCCAGGTAAGTCACACCTCACCGCCCTCGATATCCTCCTCGAATTGCGTTGCTGGCTTGCTAACAACATCGAGATGCAGGCAGAGCCCGCCATCGTGGCTCACCTGCCTAACGGCTACCTGCTCACCTAGGCTGACTGTATCGAGGCTATCGATGCGCTGCTACATCAGCTACGCCAATTAGCCAACCCAAGAAGGGGCGAGCACCATGCGATTACCCAATCCCTATTCCCTTGAGAAAACGCTCGAGAAGCTACGCCATGGCCTGACAACCGCCAGCAACCAAGCGGCGCTGGCGTTATTGGAGAAGGCGGTCACCAAGGCCCGTGACGACGAGGGTTATGCCATGCAGTTTGAAGAGACCTTGCAGCGGGGATCCACCATCGAGATCCGCGAGTGCCTCAGTTGCTTTGGCGACTACTTCGAGCACTCCCGAGACACACCGCCCTATTACCCGCATCACGATGCCGTCAACGGCATTGATTGTGCGCTCTACACCATCCTGTTTGATGTTGCTCACCCAGACGCAGAGCAGGCACACGAATAACGCCAGCATCCCCAAACCCGGATCATCAGCGCCAACACCATGATCCGGATATCCCGACATCACTCACAAGGCCACCTCACCAAAGGTGGCCTTTTGCATTTCAAGGAGCTATTTCCATGTCTGCCTTCATGATCGATCGCAAGGACTACCTTGCCTTTGCCGTACAGTTACACCGTTTTTGCAATGCCCCGATGCCACCGCACTACACCTTGGAGCTACTGCGCACCCTCTGGTGGCTGCCGCCAGCAGACACGACCAGTACCTGGACGTGGCGGGTAGACCGACTGGTACGGCTGATGATGCTCGCCAACCGGCGGGCAGTCTGGCATCGCTATCAGCTGGGGCGTCAGCAGAACCGCAAGGAACCACATCAGCACTGCTCGACTAAGCGGAGTTCGCTTAAACCTGCCCACCGCTACCACCAGATACCACTCACCGATGCCGAACTGGTGGCGCTGTACAAATTCACCTGCTGCGCCCTGTACCAATCGAGCGAATGGACCGGGAGTCCTGAGCAGGCACCTCGGCTTGTAAAGGTACTACAGCAGTTGCAACAGGCTCTCGCACAAGACGTGCTGACCCGGCTGTCACTGTGGGACCAAGCCCCTTGGGGAGAGATGTGATGAATATCTCCATCACCCTGACCATGACGACTTCACCACCGGACGGTACAGCCCAGATAGCTCAACGTATCGCCGATGACATGGCACACCTGCATCATCGTCTGGGTGATGGGGTCAGTGATGAACTGGGAATCAGCATCAGTTACCTGGTCGAACAGTTTGCGCTGCTGGCAGCGGCCTACCGTTCACCTGCTGAAAGGGAGAAACACCCATGATCGAATTTAACGACAGCTTTAGCCAGGCCGCCGTGGCAGAGGCCATGTGTGCCCATCCAGGACTTGCCAAGCTCATCAGTCAGCAGTTGATGCTGCCGGGCTTTGCCTATGCCCACGATGTGGAGGGACGGCGTATTGGTGGCCCACTGGTAGCGCCCAACCCGGTACTGCACAAGACCACGCTCTTTGTCAGTCCTCGTGATATGCGTGAACACCTGCCACGAGAGATTAACTTCGTCCGCTTTCGCTGTGTCTGTAATGCAGCAGGTCAACCGGTCGACGAGTGGCAACGGGTGATTGTCGGAGCTTACGTCAACCATGGCAGCAACGACGCGCCGGATTGGAGTAGCCACACCTGAGCCACGGCAACCAGCACACACAAGACCCCATGCAGCACCTCACACCGAGGGGCTGTTTGCATTTTAAGGAACCCAACCATGCATGACTTGCGTGACTACAAGACCCTGACCGCTCGGCAACTCACCGCCGCTATTGGCAAGCTCAACCACAACACTGCACCGAAGATAATGACCCACCTGGCATTGCGGGCCAGACAGCAGTACCCGCTCGGTAATGGCCGCAGCAGAGCCAAGGCCCTCAAGCTGCTGCGCCGGGTCAAAAAAGCCCACAAAGTGCGGCGTATCCCACTTGAGCTCACCGTGACCGGCTGCCGCATCGACCGAGGGAGCCATCAGGCAGACCGCTACTACTACGACCGCACGCTACTGGCCCAAGGCTGGCAGCAATACGATACCGAGGAAGACGCCTGGTACTTTGGCATCTGGATTCTCACCGAGAAGCTCGAGACCTTTACCTACGCCGAAGGGGATACCAGCCATGTGATTGCGCCAAACGTCGAGGCGTTTCGTGCCGAACTGGCGCGGCTCTATCAGTACCACCCGCAAGCCCCGGCGTTTATCAGCATCGACCCGGAAGCGGGCACGGTGACCCACCACTTTGAAGCCAAGCCGGAGGTGTGAGATGGCGAAGAACATCACCATCAAGGTGCCGGGCAAGCATCCACAGACCGGCGAGCTCACCACCTTTGAGCTCAAGGGCCAGCGCATGGATATCGACATCGGTGGGCAGGCCGTGCCTTTCCTTATTCATGGGAGGGGGATAGGCACCTCGCTCACCCACATCCCGAGCGGCTACCGCATAGCCCTGCTCGGTGGCTGGCTGACCGCACGTTACGCCATGCCTGAGAATAAGCCCAGCAGAGCGGCCTGCGCCCAGATGGCCATAGACCGGCTGGTAGCCCAATACGGCTCGCGGCACCTGCTGGACCGACTCAACTGCAAGCCGGTTATCAACGAGACCGCAGACTGCACTCGTTGACGTCCCACAATCTTGCTCATCCACACACAGCATAAAGGGCCAGCCCTCTCAGGCTGGCCCTTTGCATCACTGGAATCACCGAACATGACCCGTCTTATCACCGCGCTCGAGGTGCATCGCTATGCCCCCGAGCTTAACAAACTGCATCTGCGCAACCGACAAACGTTACCAGCCCCCGGCATCACCACCATCAAAGAGGCTAAAGCCCGCCTGTTTGGCCGCTGGCTGCCGGGGCATCAGGTGACCATCACCGTGAGTCACCCTGACTACGTCAATCTTGCCCGACTCTACCGGGGGCGACTGGCAAACCTGACAGACCTCCCAGCGCATCTGGCCAGACTACGTCAGCGCCACAACGTGCCTGGCACTATCATCTACACCCAGTTGAGGTATCGCTAATCATGACCACAACCCATCCCACATGTCCTGCCACACAGCAACCTGAGGCCCCAGCTTTCACGCCGCCCCCCAGCATCAGCTGGGGTCTGCCGCGTGATACCTCTCCACGCTTTGGCGCTCGTCTGATACAGAGTCGCTACCGGCTCGATTTTCTATCCGATCGGGCCAGTCTGATAGGTGAATGGAGTGAGGCGCAGATAGCCAAGCTCGACCTGGCTTTCCCGGAAATCATCAAAGCTCTGGAGGCCAAACTACTGACCGGCGAGCTAGATGCCCAGCGTCAGCACTGCATCACTATCCAGCACGGCGGCTTTACCTGTGAAGCCGATACCTTGGGCAGCCATGGATATCTGTATATCTGCATTTACCCTGCAACGAGCATGGATGCCAATCCTGACAGCAAGGCGTGACCACAAATCCGCTTGTGGTAACATTTTGGCGCCTATTCGTCCGTGATAAGTGGGTAGGTCTTGGGGAAGGCCAATTCATGGCCTTCCCTTTGTTCTTGTCCCGCATTTTCCTGTTAATTAAAACAGCAGCTTGCCTGCAATCGGTCAGCCATTCTGGTAGACTGGCGGCCATTTTGAGGCTGTGCCAACCCGCTCGAACCATCACGAAAAAACATCCATTTGAACCTCGTGATAAACGGTGGCGCTACTCCTCCACCTGACATCCGCTATCGCTTCCCATCATCCGGCGACACCAGAGCCATGCGTATGCGGTTAATTCCTCAGGCCACACTTTTTGCATTCCGGGGTAACCCGGAGACAGGAAAACAACATGGATCACAGTGTTCATAACAAACTCGTCTCTTTTATCTGGAACATCGCTGACGACTGCCTGCGCGACGTTTACGTCCGTGGCAAATACCGTGATGTGATCTTGCCGATGGTGGTATTGCGCCGCCTGGATACCCTGCTCGAACCCACTAAGGAAGCAGTCCTGGAAGAGGTCCGCTTCCAGCAGCAGGAGATGAACGCAGTCGAGCTGGACGAAGAGCCGCTCAAGGCAGCTTCTGGCTATGTCTTCTACAACATCTCCAAGTGGACGCTCAAATCCCTGTTGAACGCCGCCACCAACAACCAGCAGATCCTGCTGGCAAACGTCAATGAATACCTCAATGGCTTCAGCGATAACGTCAAGGAGATCGTCAACTGCTTTAACCTCAAGGCGCAGATCCGCCATATGGCTGACAAGCAGGTGCTGCTCGATGTGATTGAGAAGTTCGTCTCCCCTTATATCAACCTTACCCCCAACGATATTGAAGACCCGGAAGGCAACAAGCTGCCCGCCCTCAGCAACCTCGGGATGGGGTATGTGTTTGAAGAGCTGATCCGCAAATTCAACGAAGAGAACAACGAAGAGGCCGGGGAACACTTTACCCCGCGCGAGGTGATCGAGCTGATGACCCACCTGGTGTTTGATCCCATCAAGGATCAACTGCCGCTCACCATGACGATCTATGACCCCGCCTGTGGTAGCGGTGGCATGCTGACCGAATCCCAAGGCTTTATCGAAGAGAAATACCCGGCTACCGGTGTCAGCCGTGATATTCACCTCTATGGCAAGGAGATCAACGACGAGACTTACGCGATTTGTAAGTCCGACATGATGATCCGGGGCAATGACCCGGCCAACATCAAGGTGGGCTCCACCCTGTCGACCGATGAATTCTCCCATATGCGCTTTGACTTTATGCTCTCCAACCCGCCCTACGGAAAAAGCTGGGCGTCAGAGCAAAAGCACATCAAAGATGGCAGTGACGTGATCGACAGCCGCTTCAAGGTAAAACTGGCCGATTACTGGGGTGTGGTTGACCCCAAAGGCTGTGACGCCACCCCGCGCTCCAGCGATGGTCAGCTACTGTTCCTGATGGAGATGGTCAACAAGATGAAATCCCCATCGACCAGCCCGCTGGGTAGCCGTATCGCCTCGGTGCACAACGGCTCCAGCCTGTTTACCGGCGATGCGGGCAGTGGTGAGAGCAATATCCGTCGCTATCTCATCGAAAATGACATGCTCGAAGCCATTGTCCAGCTACCGAACAACCTGTTCTATAACACCGGCATCACCACCTATATCTGGCTGCTCAACAACCACAAGCCTGCCCATCGGCAAGGCAAGGTGCAGCTTATTGATGCCAGCCTGCTCTATCGCAAACTGCGCAAGAACCTGGGTGACAAAAATTGCGAATTCTCTCCCGAACAAATCGAGGAGATCACCAACACCTACCTCGCCTGTGCCGATGTAGAGCGCCAGCTGGATAGCAATGACGATCCGATCGGCATCGCCAGCAAGGTGTTCAATAACGAAGACTTTGGTTACCACAAGGTGACGGTGGAGCGCCCTGATCGTCGCAAGGCCCAGTTCAGTAGTGAGCGTCTCAACGCCCTGCGTTTTGACAAATCCTTAAACGAGGTTATGGCACACTGCTTTGCCGAGTATGGTGAGCAAGTCTATCAGGATGGGTTCCTGACCGGGCACAGCAAGCAGATCCTCGAGTGGTGCGAGAAAAACGAGATAAGCCTGAACACCAAGGCCAAAGAGAAGCTGCTGAGCACCGATTTCTGGTGCGCTGCCCGCACCCTGTTCGGTACGGCTCATACCCTGATGCAGGAGATAGGTGAAGCCGAGTTTAACGACTTCAACCTGTTTAAGGCGCAGGTCGAGGCAACGCTCAAGGCTCATAAGCTCAAACTCTCCGTCACAGAGAAAAATGCCCTGTTCAATGCCGTGAGCTGGTATGACGAGACCGCCGCCAAGGTGGTGAAAAAGGTGGTGAAGCTCAGTGCCGACAAGCTGGGGGAACTGCTGGATCTCTACAGCTGCGAAGAGGCCGACTTGCCCGATTTTGGTTACTACTCCACAGGCAAGAAAGGCGAGTTCGTCACCTATGAGAGCAGCAGCGATCTACGCGATAGCGAGTCGGTGCCGCTTACCCAGAGCATCTACCAGTACTTTATCGACGAGGTGCAACCCCATGTGGCAGAGGCCTGGCTCAATATGGAGTCGGTCAAGATTGGCTATGAGGTGAGCTTTAACAAGTATTTCTACCGCCATAAGCCGTTGCGCTCACTCGAGACCGTAGCCGAAGAGATCCTGGCGCTGGAACAGCAGGCCGATGGACTGATAGCTCAGATCCTGGGTCTCACAACACCCCAACCCCAGGCATAAGCAGGAGACGATACAGATGATGCTAACTGCTATGCCGCAATATGATACCTATAAAGACTCTGGGGTGGAGTGGATGGGGGATATTCCAGATCACTGGCATGTTATTCGATTAAAAAATGCAGCACTGATCAACCCTGTTTCTAATATATCAAAACTGCATCTAGATGATGAGATTTGTTTCCTGCCAATGGAAAAGGTTGGGACTGATGGTATCGTGGAATACGACCTGCGACGGTCGCTTCGTAGCGTAAAACAAGGATTTACCAGTTTCCAAGTCAATGATGTTCTTATTGCGAAAATAACTCCTTGCTTTGAAAATGGGAAAGGAGCTTATCTTAAGAACATGCCAACTAAGTTTGGATATGGCTCAACAGAATTTCATGTTCTAAGGGCCTATGAAAGTTTCGAACCTGCATTCCTATACTACTTGTCCAAAAGTCATGTATTTATGGACCTTGGCGAAAAAATGATGACAGGCTCTGCAGGCCAAAAACGGGTACCTACGGATTTCATTGCTGAATTTCGCTTTGCATCGCCCTCGTTCGTTGAACAAAAAGTAATAGCTAGTTTTCTTGATAAAAAAACTACCCAGATTGACGAGGCTATTACCATTAAGGCGCGGCAGATCGTTCTGCTTAACGAACGCAAGCAGATCCTGATCCAGCAAGCCGTCACCCAGGGGCTCGACCCCACTGTACCGATGACAGACTCAGGCGTTACTTGGATTGGCAAGATTCCTGCTCATTGGGAGGTTCGCCGTAGTAAGTTTGTTTTTTGTCAGCGAAAGGAGCGTGCAAGGGCTGGCGATGTACAACTGTCTGCAACTCAAGCCTATGGTGTAATTCCTCAAGAGCAATATGAAGGAATGATTGGTAGAAAAGTTGTTAAAATTTCTTTCCACCTTGAAAAGAGAAAACATGTTGAAATAGATGACTTCGTGATTAGTATGCGCAGTTTTCAAGGTGGATTAGAGCGGGCATGGGCATCGGGTTGTATTCGCTCCTCGTATGTTGTACTTCGCCCTGTGAATAAAGAGGAAATTGATGCAGGTTTTTTTAGTTACATGCTAAAACTTCCAACATATATAAATGCGTTGCAGATGACAGCTAGTTTTATTCGTGATGGACAAGATTTGAACTTTGATAACTTTGCTCAAGTTGATTTGTTCATTCCTCCAATTGAAGAACAGCAGGCTATTTTTTCTGCGATTCAATCTAAAGTTGATGGAATAAATAAATCGATAGTTCTCCTCATGGAGCAAATCACTAAGTATCAAGAATACAAAACCACCCTGATTAATAGTGCCGTCACCGGTAAAATTAAGGTGGTGTAGTCATAGCCAGCTAGGTGCGTCAGTTACAGCATCTGGCTGGTATAGCTCGAGATGAGCAAAGCCCAAGGGGCCGTAGTTTTATCAGTGCCAACTCAAGATGGCCACGGGCAGGTAAACGAGAACAAGAAAGCAGGGAGTATTGATGGTCAGCAACACCAAAGAACAGGCCCTTGAAGCGGCCATCGAGCAGGCCCTGACCGGCCAGTGTCTGGAAACGCTAGGCAATGGCATTGGCGAGGGGGCCGCTGTCTACGCCAAGCCACACCATGGTTTTGTGTTGGGGCAGGCCTGCGATTTTGACAAACAGTACGCCATCGATAAGCGGCTGTTCTGGCAGTTTCTCGAAACCACCCAGGCCATGGAGCTGGCCAAACTCCAGCAACATCACCCTCACGACTGGCAACGCAAGGTGCTCGAGCGCTTCGATCGCATCATTAAAAAGCAGGGGGTGCTGCACCTGCTGAAAAAGGGCCTGAGCGTTGATGATGCTCACCTGACCTTGATGTATCCGGCGCCACTGGCCAGCAGCAGCGCGACGGTGAGCCAGGATTTTGCCGCCAACCTCTTTAGCTGTACCCGGCAGGTGGCCTACTCGGCGCAAAACCCCAAGCAAGAGATCGACATGGTGCTGTTTATCAACGGCATCCCGCTGATAACCCTTGAGCTGAAAAACCACTGGACCGGCCAGAATGCCTGCTATCACGGCCAGAAGCAGTACCGTGAAGATCGCGATATCAGCCAACCCCTGCTGCACTTTGGTCGTTGTCTGGTGCATATGGCGGTAGATACCGACGAGGTCTATATGACCACCAAGCTGGCTGGCAAGGCGACCTTCTTTCTGCCCTTTAACAAGGGGCATCGCCATGGCAAGGGGAATCCGCCAAACCCCTACGGCCATAAGAGCGCCTACTTGTGGCAAGAGGTCTTTAGCAAGGAAAGCCTGGCCAATATCATCCAGCACTTTGTGCGTCTGGATGGGTCTGCCAAAGAGTTGCTGAGCAAACGCACCCTGTTCTTCCCCCGCTACCATCAGCTGGATGTGGTACGCAAGCTGGTGGACCATGCCGCTCACCATGGTGTCGGCCAGACCTACCTCATTCAGCACTCGGCGGGCTCTGGCAAATCCAACTCCATCACCTGGGCTGCGTATCAGCTGATCGAGGTTTACCCGCAGAGCACTGACGTGCATGGTGCCAAGGCCGTCTATCAACCGCTGTTTGATTCGATCATTGTGGTTACCGACCGGCGATTGCTGGACAAACAGCTGCGTGAGAACATCAAGGAGTTCTCCGAGGTCAAGAACATCATTGCACCAGCCAACAAGTCATCCGAGCTCAAGTCGGCCCTTGAGAACGGCAAGAAGATCATCATCACCACCATCCAGAAGTTCCCGTTTATCGTCGATGGCATCAGCGATTTGAGCGACAAGCGTTTTGCGGTGATCATCGATGAGGCGCACAGCTCACAATCCGGTGATGCCCACGGCAAGATGAACGCGGCGATGGGCAAGCTACAGGACGAGGAGATGGAGGACACTCAGGATCTGATCCTGCAGGCCATGCGCTCACGCAAGATGCGTGGCAACGCCTCCTATTTCGCTTTTACCGCCACGCCGAAGAACACCACGTTGGAGAAGTTCGGCCAGTTGCAGCCGGATGGCACCTTCCAGCCATTTCACCTCTATTCGATGAAGCAAGCCATTGAGGAGGGCTTTATCCTCGATGTGGTGGCCAACTACACCACCTATCGCAGCTACTACGAGATCAGCAAGTCCATCGAAGAGAACCCGTTATTTGACAGCAAGAAGGCGCAGAAGAAGCTGCGAGCTTATGTGGAAGGCAGCCAGGAGACGATCGACGTCAAGGCCGAGATCATGCTCGAACACTTCATCCCCCATGTGGTGAATGCCAAGAAGCTCAGGGGCAAAGGCAAGGGGATGGTGGTGACGCAGAACATCGTCTCTGCTATCCGCTATTACAAGGCCATCACCCGCCAGCTGGAGGCGATGGGGAACCCGTTCAAGGTGCTGATTGCTTTCTCCGGCAGCAAGGAGGTGGATGGTGTTGAGTACACCGAGGCTGATCTCAACGGCTTTGCCGAGGGCGATACCCGCGACAAGTTTGATACCGATGAATATCGCCTGCTGATCGTGGCCAACAAATACCTGACCGGTTTCGATCAGCCCAAGCTGTGTGCCATGTATGTCGACAAAAAGCTGAACGGTGTTCTGTGCGTGCAAGCGCTATCCCGCCTTAACCGGGCTGCGCCCAAATGGGGCAAGAAGACCGAAGACCTCTTTATTCTCGATTTCGTCAATCCGGTTGAAGAGATCAAGGCATCGTTCGATCCCTTCTACACCGCGACTTCACTCTCTGGTGCCACCGACATCAATGTGCTGCATGAGCTCAAAGATGCGCTGGACGATACCGGTGTTTATGAATGGTTCGAGGTCGAGGAGTTTGTTGCACGTTACTTCAATAACGAAGATGCTCAACTGCTCAGCGCCATCATCGATGTGGCCGCTGACCGCTTCAACCATGAGCTGGAACTGAGTAACGAAGAGAAGGCCGATATCAAGATCAAGGCCAAGCAGTTCGTGAAGATCTACGGCCAGATGGCCGCCATCATGCCTTACGACATGCTGACCTGGGAGAAGCTGTTCTGGTTCCTCAAATTCCTGATCCCCAAACTCAAAGTACAGGACCCGGATGCCGACCTGCTTGATGAGTTGCTCGAGTCAGTGGATCTCTCCTCCTACGGCCTGCAGCGCGTGAAGCTCAACCATGCGATCACCCTGGATGACGAAGAATCTGAGCTGGAGCCACAAAACCCCAATCCACGCGGCGCCCACGGCACAGAGAAAGAGACCGACCCGCTGGATGAGATCATCAAGAGCTTTAACGAGAAGTGGTTCCAGGGCTGGAGCTCGACACCGGAAGAGCAGCGAGTGAAGTTCGTGAATATCCTCGATAGCGTGAAGAAGCACCCGGACTTTGAATCAAAATATCAAAACAATACTGATCCAATTAACCGCGAGCTGGCCTTCGAGAAGATCATGAGAGAAGTCATGCTGGCACGAAGAAAAGACGAGCTGGAGCTATATAAGCTGTTCGCTAATGATCCGGCATTCAAGGCATCCTGGATGCAAAGCGCACAGAGAATGGTGGGGATGTAATGCAACCTTTTGAAATCTTGAGTGATGAAGAGTTTGATGAGCTGGAGGCACTGCTTGAGCGCTACGGCAGTGATAACAGCATTGCCTCGATGTCGATGCTCGATGGCTTTTTGACGGCGGTGGTCTCTGGCCCCCATCTCATTATGCCGAGCACCTGGCTCCACGCGATCTGGGGTGGTGAGCAGGATTAACCCGAGTGGCAAAGCGAAGCCGAACTGGAACGTTTTATCGACCTGGTGATGCGCCACAGCAACGACATTGCGACCACTCTGACCTATGCGGCAGAAGACTATTTCCCGGTCGCGCCTGAATTTGAGCGACATGGTGAGTGGGTTCCTCTGATCCACGACTGGTGTGGTGGTTACCTGGGAGGTATTGAGCTGGCTCCATGGCCCACGCTACCCGCTGCAGAAGCTGCTGCACTGGCGATGATAAGTGAACCGCTGGAGACCATGCCTACATCGCTGGAAGCGCTCAGCAATAAGCATCTGCAAGAGCAAGCCACCAAGGCTCGCTTTGCTGCTCGTATCCTGCATGCCCACTTTCTGGCGCAACGTAGCGAGCGACCGGTACGTTCTCAACCCGTGGTGGCGCCTATCAAGGTCGGTCGCAACGAGCCGTGCCCCTGTGGCAGCGGCAAGAAGTACAAACAGTGTTGTTTGCACTGACCAATAAAATAGATAACAAGAGAGGGCCACAGGCCCTCTCTTGTTTTGGGTAACTTGAAGGGAGTAGTGGCAACGACCTGTCCAAAGGAGTGCTATCAAGGAGTAGGGCAGCCAACACCTAATGGCACACTCACTGGCATACCGAAAAAACCACTAAAATAAAAAACCCAACCTTTTCAATTGGTTGGGTCTTTAAGATGGCGGAGAGACAGGGATTCGAACCCTGGGTGGCATTGCTGCCACAATTGATTTCGAGTCAATCCCGTTCGGCCACTCCGGCATCTCTCCACGGGGCTTAACTTTTACCGGACCAGGCCTGATAAATCAACTTGAATCTCTTTAAAGATCAAATGACTGTCGATAAAAAAGACTATGCTACTGCGTTTGTTACCATGGCTGCTGTTATGGCCCGGGCCACGACACGCAGGCACAGTCCTGAAAGGAGATCCCACGCTCCTGGTACCTTACTGGCGCCCACGTCGCCAGACACAGGCTATGACAGATACCGGCTTGTTCACAGTCCTGCTCTGCACATGACCCCATTCGCCACATTATCCGGCACTGTCATAACAAAGTACGAAAATTCCTCAAAATAGTCACTTATCCAGAGCAGACTCCTCTGTACCCCTTGCGGGACAGGCTGGTAATCACGAGTGGATTGGTTAACAATTTCACTTCTTTTTTCTGGGTGGGTAGTGACCCGCCTTCACGCGATCTGATAGGAAGTACCATGTTCAATGCTCGAATCGTCTCACTGCTGCTGGTGGCAGCCAGCCTCTGGACAGCGCCAAGCTGGGCTACAACCTATCCCTTGCCACCGGCTGGCAGCCGCCTGATCGGTGAACTTGAGGACTACATAGTCCAGCCAGATGAACACCTTGAGCTTATAGGCAAGCACACCCAGATTGGTTTTTTGGCACTGCTCGAGGCAAATCCCGGGGTTGACCCCTATTTACCCACACCTGGCACACGCCTGACCCTGCCGACCCAGATGCTGCTGCCGGATGTGCCCCGGGAGGGCATAATCATCAACCTGCCAGAACTGCGCCTCTACTATTTTCCCAAGGGGAAAAATGAGGTGGTAGTGCTGCCCATCGGGATTGGCGATATCGGGAGAGAGACGCCAGAAATGACCACGACAGTGATCGCCAAGAACCCCAACCCGACCTGGGTCCCCGGCCCCATGGTGCGCAAATCCTGGCTGGAGCAAAAGGGGATCTCCCTGCCTGCCGTCGTGCCGCCGGGTCCGGACAACCCCCTCGGAAAATTTGCTATGCGCCTCGGTTACGGCAATCGGGATTATCTTATTCATGGTACCAATCAGGAGTTTGGCGTTGGGCTGCGGGTCAGTGCTGGCTGCATTCGCCTGCGTCCTGCTGACATCGAGGCCCTGTTCAAACTGGTGCCTGTCGGCACGACAGTGCGCGTGATCAATCAACCGGTCAAGACCGCCATCGAACCCGATGGCAGCCATTGGCTGGAGGTGCATTCACCGCTCTCGCGCACCGAACTGGAGCTGGCGCACGGCGCCCCCCTGATCCTCTCACCCGAGGTAGAGGCCTTTATCGCAGCGTCCGAGATCGACGGTGACAAGGTGGCTGCCGTGCTGAACAATAAGAACGGCATTCCACGCCCCGTCAGCGGCTAACGGCAACCCTGTGTTCATGAAGGACTTTCCATGAGATACCGCTTCTGGCTCTTGCTCTCTCTGTTGCTCAGCCCGATGGCGCTGGCCGATATCCTCTGGATGCACAACGGCGATCGGCTGACCGGCACCATAGAGGAGATCACGAATGCACAGGTGCGCATAGCGCTGCCCTATAGCTCACCGGTCACGGTCAAGCGCGAGGCGGTGAAACGCTGGCGCCTCGACAAGCAGGACAAACCAAAACCGACTGTAAAAACTGGCATCACCTTCCTTGCGCTCACTCCGGATGACGAACACGCCTGGCTCTGGACAGGCAGCAGCGATCTGAACGTGAAGCTGAAGCACAGCGAGAAGAAAACCAACAACGTCAACCTGAAGGCCACAACCGAGGTTGCCAATCTCGACTGGCGATACAGCCTGGATGGGGAGTACATCTACGAAACCGCCAACAACATCACCAACAGCCATGAGTACCGGCTCAAACCCATGCTGGACTTCTTCTTCGATGAGAACTGGTTTGTGCGCTCCACCATCGACTATCAATACCAGATGCTTGACCCAGACTACATGAATCTGGGTTATGCCTCAGGCCCGGGGTACAGGTTCTGGAACGACAAGCGGCGACGGCTGGAACTGATAAGCCAGGCCGGATTGGAGCGTTCCTACTTCAGGCCGGGTTATTGGGACGACTTCATCATTCCCGATATCTTCAACGACAGGATCATAAACTATCCCCTAGTGGGCCTTGGCTGGGACTACCGCCAACCCGTTGCGCTCTGGTCGGAGCAACTGGAGCTGTTCAGCAAGGGCACCTACAAGCGCTATCTGGACCAACCCTCACCCTACATCACCCGGGAACAGGCCGTGCAGGGCAGCCTGGGGATGCGCTACTACTTCAACGATCACCTGCGCCTCTCCTGGTCGAGCGAGCTCGATTGGGAAGAGTCCAGATTGGATTATCAAGGTGTTCAGACACCGTTATCAGGCAAGGAGTGGCGCCATCTCATCAGCCTGGGAGCCAGCTTCTAGCCATCGGGGCAAACCATTCGGCGAGTGGATGAGCCCCAGACAGGCGGCACAACGCCAGAAATAAAACAGGCTCACCGAGGTGAGCCTGTTTTATTTCAATACTATTTACGCTACGGCGGTGACAACCGTCACGACATCAGAAGTAGATCCGGGTGACGGATTCAATGACACAGCCGGGACGACGAATGCCCTCAATCTCGACCTTGATCTCCTTGAGCAGCTCAAGACCGCCCTTTATCGGTGTCACCCTCAGCAACTTGGTACGTGCACGGATGTTGCTGTCCACCTTGATTGGATAAGGAAAACGCACCTGATCCAGACCAAAGTTCACCACCATGCGGGCAGCAGGAAACTCGGGGGTAGCTTCATTGATACTGCCCGTCAGACGTGGCAACAGCGCCAGGGTCAGAAACCCGTGGGCTATGGTGGTCTTGAACGGTGACTCGGCAGCAGCACGCTCAGGGTTTGTGTGGATCCACTGGTTGTCGCCGGTCACGGCGGCAAACTCATTGATCATCTGCTGACTGACCAGCAACCACTCTCCCACATGGGTCTCTTCACCAATGCTCGGCTGCAGCGCAGCAAACAGGGCCGCCGCCTCACCACTCAGTTCAACCGCAGTCTCGTCAGTCTGCACTGGCTGACCATTGGCGGTCTGCACTTGCCGTACTGACTGGCTGTCAGCTTGCAGGTCCAGCACACGACCCAACAGAGGGTGGAGGTGTGCCTTTTGCTGAAACTCACGCCAGTAGTCACGGATCGCCGGAGAGAGCCAATCCTTGAGCTCAAAGGGGTGCTGCGCCAGGATTTCGCGCTTGCGCTTCAGAAAATCGACAACCTTCATCTACCGATCCCTATTCAATTCAAAGCCTGTAAAGAGGTCTAACCAGTCCTATTTTATGAAAGTTTCAACTGCAAGTGCAAAAAAATCTCAGCGTACAGCTGTACCAAGCAAAGAAGTAGTCACTAACACAAGTACGGCAAGCCTGATGGAACAAGGAGGAAAACGATTATCATGGCAGGTGCTTGCCACCGTGAGTACAGATATAAAGAGGGGGATACCGACAGGAGGCAGCCCCTCCCCCCGTCAAACATCGCCACGAGGCGCAGGTTGCCACCATTGCCCACAGGCGGCCTCATCCAGGAAAGACCAAGCGAGGATCCGGCTCACCTTGTTGCCTTGCGCCATGTCGATCACCCGCACCTGGCGGGCCCCGACCTGGGCCAGCGTCTTTTTCGCCGCCGGCAGGTTCTCCTTCTTCGACACCAGCGAGCTGAACCAGAGACACTGGGCAGCAAACTCCTTGCTCTGGGCAATCATGGTGGCAAGAAACCCGGCTTCTCCCCCTTCACACCAGAGCTCGGCCTTCTGGCCGCCGAAGTTGAGCACTGGCTGCCCCTGCACGGCTTTACCAAGATTGCGCAGCTTGCGCTCACTGCCCTTGCTGGCCTCATCGAGCGATCCATGGAACGGCGGGTTGCAAAGGGTCAGGGCGAAGCGCTCCTGCGGGCTTATGATGCCGCGAAAGACGTGTTTGGCATTGCCCTGATGGCGGCACTCTATCTGCCCGCCCAGACCGTTGCTTTTGGCCAGCAGAGCCGCCGCCTTGACGGACACGGGGTCGATATCGGACCCAACAAAACGCCAGCCATACTCGCGAGCTCCCAGCAGCGGGTAGATGCAGTTCGCCCCCACCCCTATATCCAGTACCCGCACGCCCTTGCCGGTCGGGACGCTGCCCGCACTCTCGGCGAGCAGATCCGCCACCCGATGCAGATAATCCACCCGTCCCGGAATGGGCGGGCAGAGATAACCCGCCGGCAGATCCCAGTGCGCAATGCCGTAGTGCAGTGCCAGCAAGGCCTTGTTCAGCGCCTTGACGGCGGCAGGATCGGCAAAATCCAGAGTCTGGGTACCGTGCTCGTTGACGAATACCAAGGGCCGCAACTCGGGGGTACGCTTGCAGAGCGCATCGAAATCATAGGGAGCCTGATGGCGATTGCGTGGGTGCAATCCGGATTTGCGATCGGAGTGGGTCTTCATGCTGGGCCTGCCGAGGGAAAACGGGCCCACACTATAGTGATTTGGCCCCAGAAAGTCTAAATCGCAGCCACAAAAAACCGGGCTTCAGGAGCCCGGTTCAAGTGAGGTTGGAAAAACAGTCCGTACTGCGAGCCGTTTGTCCAGCCTGACTCAGATATCGATCCGGCGTGCTTGCCAGAATCTGCTGCGCCAGTAGGAATTGTCCAGCTTGGAGCGCGTCACACCAGCACGGGTAGAGGCATGGATGAATTCACCATTGCCCACATAGATGCCCACATGATTAAGACGACGATTGATCTTGAAGAAAACCAGATCACCTTCGACCAGGTCTTGTTTGGAAACGCGAGTGCCTTCATGGACTTGGGAGCGGGTATCACGGGGTAATTCGATGCCGACGGCATTGCGGAACACTTCACGGGCAAAAGCGGAACAATCTATGCCGCGTTCGCTGGTACCGCCAAAACGATAAGGGGTACCACGCCACTCTTGGAACACTGTCAGGATTTCATTCACATCTGGGGTTTGCGAAGCTTCCGGTTCAATCACGGGTTCCATCATGGAAACTTCAATCTTGCTCGCGACCTCGGGCTGGGGTGCAGATGCACAACCCACCATTCCGAGCGCGACCAGTAGTAGTATCAGGTGGCGCAATCCTTTATCCCCGCAATGAGTAAAACTTGTTAAAATACGGCCCGGAAGGGCAATTTATAAGGCAACAGCACCCGACTATATCCAAGAATTCTATCGAGGCAAGCGAAAATCCCTATCGACATCACATTTTCGCAAGGAAATGCATTATTTTTCATGATTAATGTGATCATGGCCAAACAATATACAATCTCGAAAGCGCCCGTGCAGACTCGATCAAACTGACTTTTATCGCTGTTTCAGTCCTCTTTTAAAGTGAAAAATCATGATCTCTGTGGATCTCTATTTGTTAAAACCCGCCCGGGTCAGCGCCGCTCAGTTGGCCCTGCTGCCAGAAACGCTTTCAGCAACAGAACTGCAACAGTGGCAGGAGATCCAGCATCCGGATCGGCGCCAGGAATTTCTGGTCAGTCGGTCACTGCTAAGGTGCTTGCTGGCCGATCGCCTTCAATGCCAGGCCAGCGAACTGCTTTTTTGTACCCATCTCCACGGCAAGCCGGCGCTGAGTGGCTCGCGCTGGCAGTTCAACCAGAGCCACAGCGGCGACTGGCTGGTGATCGCACTGTGTGCCACGGGACCGCTCGGGGTAGATATAGAGATGGGCAGGCGCCGCCGGCAGACGTTGCCACTGGCCAGACGCTTCTATGCCACCAGCGAGTATGAGTGGCTCGCCGCCCTACCGGCAGAAGAGCAGGACGGCGCCTTCTACCGGCTCTGGTCACGCAAGGAGGCGGTACTGAAGGCCCATGGCGGCGGCATTGCCGCCGGGCTCGACAAGGTTTGCTTTCTGCCGCAAGAGGGGTGGCGCCTTGATAACCGGCTCGATGAGCACGAATACCAAGTGCAGGATTGGCCTATTGGCAGCGGCTGGCTCAGCCTCGCCGCCCCTACCCTGGCCGTCAACGGTTACCTGCTGGATGAAAACTTGAAATCCACCGCTATCAACCCCATGTTAACTCACACCATTTTCCAAGAGTCAGCCTCATGATCGTCGACATCAATCCCCAGAATTTTCAAGCCGCACTGATCGATGCTTCCATGAAAAAGCCGGTCGTCATCTATTTCCACGCCCCCCAGATGCCGGAATGTCAGGGCATGACCCCGCTGGTGGAGTCACTGGTTGGCCCGGACAACCCCCAGGTAACCCTGGCCAAGGTCGACATGAACGATCCGCAGCTGCAACCATTGGCCAGCCAGCTCGGCCTGCGTGCCCTGCCCGCTCTGGTACTGTTCCATCAGGGGCGCCCGGATGAACAAGCCATTCTGGAAGGGCCGCAGGATGAAGCCACCTTGCGCCACTACTTTGCCGCCTTCGCGCCCAAGGAAGAGGAGCTGCTGTTCGAGAAGGGGCAGCAGGCACTGGTAGATGGTCAGGCGGATGTGGCCTATGCCCATCTCACCAAGGCCCACCAGCTGGCGCCGGATCGCCACGACATCAGTCTGTGGCTCATTCAGGCGGCGCTGGATATCAACCTGCTGGATGAAGCCCAGGAGCTGCTCGGCAAGATCCCCATGGCTGCACAGGATGACCACTACCATACCCTCAGCTCTCGTCTGGCGCTGGCGCTGCAGGCCGCAGACAGCCCTGAGCTGCGTGCGCTGGAGGCCCGTTACGAGCAGGAGCCGGACAATTTCGCCCTGACCCAGGAGCTGGCGGTGCAATACAGCCAGGCGGGCCGTCAGGAGGAAGCACTGGCGCTACTGTTCACCATTCTCAAACGCGATCTGGCCTTTGGCGATGCCAAGAAGACCTATCTGGACATTCTGACCACCATGGGCGCCCATCCGGCCGCGCAGAGTTACCGTCGCAAGCTATACAGCCTGCTCTACTGAATAATGAAGGGATAAAAAGTGAGAGTGATGCCGAGAGATCGGCATTGCTCTGGCAAGACAAGAACATATGGAAGAAAAGCGGGGAATTGACGAATTTCAGGCAAAAAAAAATGGCGCATGAATGCGCCATTTTTTCGCATGGATTACTTCTTGTAGGAAGTAGCCATGTTGTCGATGCGCTGGTTAGCACGCATAGCTTCTTGCTTGGCTTCTGCAACATCAGCAGCAATCTTGGATTGATCAGCACGAACTGCGCTAACATCTTGAGCCAGTTGGTCAACTTTGTTAGACAGATTCTGAACGGAGGTTTCCAGTTCGCTGGTGTTTGCACAACCGCCCAGCAGAGCGGACAGACCAACAACACCTACCAACAACAATTTTTTCATTTTTAAAAGCTCCCTTTAACTCGCCAGACGTTTAGCAAGCGGCGTGATTATGGCACAAAAGAATCATACTTTGGATAGGCCTCATCACAGATAAATGCATTAAAACCCTCATTTTTTTTTAGCCGCACACTTTATGTGCAAACTTTAAGCAAAAACGAGTGCCTCTGGATGAGGTTCGCACAGAGCGTAACCAAATTTTGTACTTATTACAATTTCGTATGAGGCTCAGGCAGAACGTTCTGACAGCAATTGACGATACTGCACCAGGTCTTCGATGGTCAGTACCGGCATCTGATGCCGGCGGCCGAAGGCAACCAGGTCTGGCAGGCGAGCCATGGAGCCATCTTCTTTGGTCAGCTCACACAAAACCCCGAACGGTTTGAGGCCGGCAAGCTGCATCAGATCGACGGTTGCTTCGGTATGGCCGCGGCGCGTCAGCACACCACCGGTACGTGCCCGCAACGGGAAGACATGGCCTGGGCGATGCAGGTCGGACGGTTTGGCACCATCGGCGATGGCCGCGCGAATGGTCGTGATGCGATCGGCCGCTGAAACGCCCGTGGTAACCCCTTGCGCCGCCTCTATGGTGACGGTGAAAGCGGTCTGATAGTGGCTGGAGTTTGCCTCCACCATCATGGGCAACGCCAGCTGGCGAACGCGCTCATCGGTCAGACAGAGGCAAACGATGCCGGAACACTCGCGGATCATCATGGCCATCTGTTCATTGGTCATGGTTTGTGCGGCGAAAATGAGATCCCCTTCGTTCTCCCGATCTTCATCGTCGGCTACCAAAACGCCGCGACCGGCGCGCAAGGCCGCGAGCGCCGCTTCGACGCGCGCAAGGGGATCACCAAATTCACTGAGTAGAGACTGATTCATGGTAAGACTCCTAAATAAGACAAGGACCAGAATCAGGGCATGGAAAGGCAGACAGAGATAGGTATGCAGCGGCCGGCCCGACGGGGGCATGCCTGCAATATCTGTCTTATCCTCTTTCATCCGGACTATGACCGTCGGCTCCGGCATCTCACCGGATCTGCTGACCCCGACTCAGGTGTGACACCAAAGTCGGGCGCTCGCGGGCTCCCCGAGTCAGATCGGGATACCGCCGGTGGGGAATTGCACCCCGCCCTGAGAATAAGCGCAGACAGCCTAAAGAAAAAAAACGCAGGATACCAGCCCAAAACCCATCAAAGATGAATACGGAACCGACCAGCACCCGCAGACAACGACTTGACCCAAGGACGCACGGCGCGCTGTCTTTTCTGATTTTGTTTATGGCATAGTGCCTGAAAAAACGCGCTGCCTGCGCAGACTCAGGCGCCAATACCACAAACGGAATCATGACAGAGATGGAAAAGAAAATACTGCTGACGGACTGTCCGGACGCCAAGGGCCTCATCGCCAAGATCACCAACATCTGCTACAAGCACCAGCTCAACATCAACAAGAACGACGAGTTCGTGGATCATGAAAACGGCCGTTTCTTCATGCGCACCGAGCTGGAGGGGCGTTTCAACGACGAGACCCTGCTGGCGGATCTGGATGATGCCCTGCCCGCCGGCGCCCAGCGCCGCCTGGTCAAGGCGGGCAAGAAGCGCATCGTCATCCTGGTGACCAAGGAGACCCACTGCCTCGGCGACATATTGATGAAGAACTATGCTGGTGCGCTGGACATGGACATAGTGGCGGTGATCGGCAACTACGATACGCTCGCCGAATTGACGGGCAAGTTCGACATTCCGTTCCACACCGTCAGCCATGAGGATCTGAGCCGCACCGAACACGAGGAGCAGGTACGTGCCATCATAGACGGCTACCAGCCCGACTATGTGATCCTGGCCAAGTACATGCGAGTGCTGACCCCGAGCTTCGTCGAAGCCTATCCGCGCAAGATCCTCAATATCCACCACTCCTTCCTGCCCGCCTTCATCGGTGCCCGTCCCTACCGTCAGGCCTTCGATCGCGGAGTCAAGCTGATTGGCGCCACCGCCCACTTCGTCACCGACGATCTGGATGAGGGTCCCATCGTCGAGCAGGACGTGATCCATGTCGGTCACGCCTTCAGTGCCGATGACATGGCCAAAGCCGGTCGTGACGTGGAGAAATCCGTACTGAGCCGCGCGCTGGAGCTGGTGCTCAACGAACGGGTGTTCGTCTACGGCAACAAGACGGTGGTGTTCAAGTAACCCACCTGCCGCACCACGCCAGAAACAACAAAGGCTCCCGAGGGAGCCTTTGTTGTTTCTGCCACCGACTTACAGCGGCAGGCCATTGATGGTCATGGCACCCTTGTCGAGCTTCAGCTCGGCGGTCAGCCGGGCCTTGTCCGCTTTGAGATACCCCATGGCGGCGAACTGTTCCAGCATGGGGGCCAGCTGCGGCACCGCCTTGCCCAGTTTGTCACTGAGATTGGCATGCATCAGGCCGGAGAGGGCATGCATTCCCTGTTCGCTATTGAACAGCTGTTCCAGAGAAGTCGATGCCAGCTTGACGTCCCCCTTCATGGAGACAGGCTCGCCGTTGAGCTGGGCGCTCAAGTCCACCAGCTCCAGGGTCGCGCCGCGCTTGAGCAGCTTGTCCAGGGCTTGCTGGATGGCTTCATCTTCCACCCCTTGCCCGCTGGAGGCTTGCAGTGCCTGATAACCTTCCAGATCCAGCCCTTTCAGATTCAGGGCCAGCTTGCTCTGGGTCAGCGCCAGATTATCGGTCTCGTTCTCCAGATTGAGAGTATCCACCTTCATCTGATAGCTGCTGGAGAGGGTCTGGGCATCATCGCCTTCCAGTTGGGTTTCCGTGGTCAGCCCCTGCAGTGACACCTTGACGCTGTCTGGCAGTTGCACCGACAGCGCAGAGAGGGTCATGTCGCTACGGGGAGAGAGCCAGATCCCGCTGATCTCGGCCATGTCGGCGCTGCCCTTGAGCTCGGCCAGCACCATGTCCATCTTGCTTTGCTCTTCATGCAGTGTCATGCCCTGCCAGTGGAAGGTAACGTGACCGTTGCCATCCATATCGCCGCGGTAGTCGCCCGTCATCGGCAGGAAACTGAACTCGTCGAGCCCCTGCTTGACCTTGAACTCGTTGGCCCAGAAGCGGCTGCTGTTGCTCATGGTCCAGAGGCTGCTGACCGACTCTATGCCAAACTGCCACTGCTCCAGCTTGAGGGCGCTGAACACAGTGGCCAGCGTGCCCTGCTTGGTGTCGAGCAGCATGTTGCTCTTGATATAGAGCGGCAGAATGCGACTGTTGACGATGAACTGCGCCTCGACCGGCTCGCTCCCTTCCAGCTGACCATCCAGGCTGGCCAGAGTTTGCGGTGTGACCACCACCTTCAAGATGCCGTCACGGGTGAACAGGTTGCTGGCGCCAGGCACCCAGCTCAGCTCGACGCCGCTCTCCTGCTTCACCTTGGCGATCTGCTCGTCCATGATGCGGTCAAACGTATTGCCCGTGTACCAGCAGGCACCCAGCCCACCCACTACCAAGGCCGCACACACGGCCAGCGTTACTCGCTTCTGCATTTTTATATGATTCTCCAAAGGCTCATTGCCGCACTCTACGGGGCGATATCGGGGCTAGGCAAGTCCAATTCAGCATCGATCGCAATTATGTAATGTCACAGCAAGGGACTGAACAGATAGAAGATGTTCTCCATTACCTTCTTGTACCTGGGGCGATCGCGCCACTTGGCCAAGGACATGGGTGTCGCCTCCGTCATATAACCCTGTACCAGATGGGTCATCTCGGCGACAAACAGCGGGTTGTCGATGAGCAGGGTCACCTCGAAGTTGAGCCAGAGGCTGCGTCTGTCCAGGTTTACCGTGCCCACCAGTGCGAAGTCGTCATCCACCAGCACGCTCTTGGTGTGGAGCAGTCCGGCATCGTAGCGATAGACTTCAACCCCGGCCTCCAGCAGCTCCTCCATGAAGGCATTGCAGGCATGGTTGGCCATGATGGAGTCATTGCGCGCGGGCAACACCAGTTGCACCTGCACCCCTCGCGCCGCCGCCGAGGAGAGCGCCGCCGCCAGGGGATCGTCCGGCACGAAATAGGGAGTGGTCAGCACCAGGTGGTGACGGGCCTGGTAGATGGCCAGCAACAGACTCTGCTGGATGCAGTCACCACCAACGAAGGGGCCGGACGGGATCAGCTGGGCCCGGTAGTTGCTCTGGGGCCAGGCTTCCGGATCATGCTGCAGGCTGTCGAGCAACCGCTCGCCGGTCTCCATCTCCCAATCCCAGACGAAGATGGACCACATCAGCGGCACCACGGGCCCCTGCACCCGGATCATGATATCGACCCACTGGCCTACCCCGGCGTTCTGCTTGAAGAAGCGGGGATCCACCATGTTCATGGAGCCGGTGTAACCCACCCTGTCATCGATCACCACCAGCTTGCGGTGCATGCGCAGATCCTGGCGCTGGAACGGGATGCGCCAGGCACCGACCGGCAGCACCTCCACCAGTTTGACCCCGGCCTTGCGCAGCTTTTTGGGCCAGTGCGAGCGGAAAAACGTCTTGCTGCCCATGGAATCGAGCAGCAGACGACAATCCACGCCGCGCGCCGCCACTTCCATCAAGGCGTCGCACACATCGTCGGTATCGCCGCCGGGGTGCCAGATGTAGAACTCCAGATAGCAGGACTGGGAGGATTGGCGGATGTCGCGCGCTATCTCGCGCAGTATCGATTCGGGTTGGCTCAGCAAGGTCATGCGGTTGCCGGAGAGCATGGGCATGGCCAGCCGCCCCTGGATCAGATCGTGCAATGGCTGGGCCTTGCTGCCCACCTCGCAGCAGTGCTGGGGAAAGAGCCTGGCCAGCTGCCGGATCCAGATAGCGTAGGGGCGGTACATGGCCTTGGCCCGTTCTGCGCGGCGGCGACCGAGCCGGATCTCGCCAAACAGCACATAGAAGCCGACCCCGGCAAACGGGATGGCATAGATGAGCGCCAGCCAGGCCAGCGAGACGCCGATGGGGCGCCGCTTCATCACCACCCGCAAGGAGATCCCTGTCACGATCACGGTGTGAAATAGCAGCAGCAGCCAACCAAGAAACCGGGAAAACAGCAGCTGGATGTCGTACTCCAAACCGTTGATCAAGAGGACTCCTTTTACATCAGGGTAAATGCAGTGGGCAGACCCCACGGGGCCAGGATGGTATGCTGTGAAACACATCCATTCTATCAGGTCGTTAGCATGATCCTGCAATCTATGCTGCTCAGTCTGGCCATGCTAGGTCAAGGCTCATATGACATCAATGAGCAACAGATAAATCAGTACCTGCAATCCCAGGTACAAGTGAACAAACAGCTGGAATTACCCGGCATCATCAAGGCCCACGTACAGCTTGAGCAGAGCGACGTCCAGATCGGGCGTCAGAGCCCGGATACCGCCCGTGTCTATGGCAAGGGAAAACTGAGGATCGCCCTGCCGGACCAGACCGAATACGATGCGCGTCTGAACATGACCTACGAGGCCAGACCACGCTATGACAAGGCTCAGAGCGCCCTCTTCCTCGACAACATCAAGTTGATTGAGTACAAGCTGGAACCGGAAGCGGCGCAGCAGAAGTTCGGCTTCATGCTGGGCATGCTGTTGCAAAGCATGGAGAAACGGCTGGAGACCCAGCCCGTCTATCGGCTGAACGACAAGGACCCGAACCAGGCCTGGCTGAAAGAGAATCTGCTGGGGCTTGAGTTGTCACCGGGCAAGATCCACCTGCTGACCAAGCCGCAGTGAGTCGTCAGTTGTAGACGGGAGTGTTGGCCTGACGCACCAGCAGCTCGATCTGGTAACCCTGTTCGCGCTGCTGGTCATAGAGAGAAAAGAGGGGGCCATCGAGCTCATGCAGGGGAAGGTCAGCAAAACCGGCCTTGAGGTAAAACGGCTTCTCGAATGGCAATGCCTGACACACCACGGGCTTGTCCACCAGATCACTGCAGGCATGTTGCAGCAAACGGGAGCCCAGCCCCAGTGACTGATAGTGGGGCAGCAACCGAAAACCGCACAGGTGGTAGTAATCCTGTTCGTCGCGCAGGCGTACGGCGCCCACCAGCCAGTGCGCATCGCGCACCACGAAGATACGCTCAGCCAGATCCGGCACGTAATGGGAGAAAGTCGTTTCGTAGTAGTCCCTGATCAGGGAAAGATCCGCATCACAGTACTCTTCGAACGTGAGTTCCATCGCCCGCTTGCTTATCACACCCGTTCCATCCTTGGCCGCTCGGCCAGTCTTCAAATGTCAGTGGCTGCCCGGAAAGAGATCCGACCAGACAAGTCAGCAAGATATCACGCCTTTTAGTAACAAAAAAGCCAGTAACCGCGCCTGTTTGTACACTTTTTAACACACTGCTGACCGCATAAATCACAGGCAATGCTACCACGGTATCCCAATGTGGGCACGGCTTGCTCGCGGCGATTAATTTTACGGCAAGGGACTATTTAATCGCACGTAAACCTATGATTTAAAATATTAAAATCACTTCGTAAACATTTGTTAACAAGCCTGATGAGTTACACCCAGCCATAAAAAGCCTCAATCGAATAGCAATCTTGGTGTTTCACCCTATGGTGAAGCCTTGGCATAGCATCGCGCTGTCGTTGCCTGAGTGGGACAACCCCCACGCTGTCACCTCACCACTTTGCCAAGGAGATACCATGTTCAAACCTATCCCTTCCCTGCTGATGCTGGCACTGCTGCCCACCGCCAGCTGGGCCGGCGACATCCACATCCCGATTGCTCCCTACCACTTCACTCAGCAGCAGCTCAACGCCACCGGCGGCGCCACTGTGCCACTGGACGAGGCCCACTTCGTGTTTGGCGAGGCAGCCATGGCGTTCGATCTGCACGACTTTCTGCTGCAACAGGCGCCTCACCTGCTGCCGAAGGAAGAGGTGATCCTGCACTGGAGCGGCATTACCAGCCTCAACCCCCAGCTGCTGCTGGCCCTGATGGAGGCAAGCAGCCAGCTCATCTCGGCCCCCTCGGATCCAGCCATGGCGGCTCCCTTCGCCAAGCTGGTCAAGGCCCGGGGATTCGATAACCAGCTCGAACAGATGGCACGCCAGCTCTCCGAGCGGTTCTACCAGGCCAAAGCCCAGCTGCGGCTGAGCCAGCGCAGCGTCCCTGCCCTCCCCCCGCTGGCGGCACACCAGGCCGCCCTGGGCAGTCTGCTCACTCCCCACGACCAGCAACAGTTGAGCGAGCAGTGGCAGAGCCTGTTTGGCAAGGAGGCCATGACGTCGCCCAAAGCCCCTGCTGCGGTTCCCTCGGCCCGGCTGGCCGGTGGCCAGTTCCAGCTGCCCTGGCGCCAGGGCTACAGCTGGAAGGTGAACGGCGCCCACTCCCATACCGGTTCGGGCTACCCCTACTCCTCCATCGACGTCTCCTACGACTGGCCGGGCTGGGGCGGTGCCACCTACACGGTCACCGCCGCCAACAGCGGCACAGTCACTGTCTTCTCCCGCTGCCAGGTGCGGATCACGGCCCCCAACGGCTGGGCCACCAACTACTACCACATGAGCGGCATCTCGGTGCGCAGCGGCGACTATGTGGCGGCGGATACCCCCATAGGCACTTATGCCAGCAACCGCAACGAGGCCCTGTGCGAAGGCGGCTCCTCCACGGGCCCGCACCTGCACTTCTCCCTGCTCTACAACGGTGTGTTCCAGTCCCTGCAGGGACAGCGCCTGAGCAGCTATGCCGTCAACGTCGGCGCCAACAACTACGACGACAACTGCAACCGTTTCTGGCTGCAGAACAGCCGCAACGGCCAGCGTTTCTGTGCCTGGCAGCCGCTCTACAACAACGGCCTCGACTGAGTTGCCAGTCAGCCGCTGAAATAATGGAAAACTCAGTAATGACGGGGCCAGGCGGTTTTATGCAAGCCGTCACAGATCCGCACAGTCTGCTTTGAAAACGCTCACAAAACAGTCAAAAGGAGATTGCCGGCCCGAAGGGCCGGTGTGAGGCTCTGGGTGCCCACATGGGCACCCAAACAAGGACAGACAATAATGAAAAAAACAGCGGGAATCTGGGTGATCGCAGGCATGCTGATCGCCCCTCTGGCACACGCCGACGTCATACTGCACGCCTTCAACTGGCAATACAGCGAAGTCACCGCCAAGGCCGATCTCATCAAGGCCGCCGGCTACAAGCAGGTGCTCATCTCACCGCCCCTCAAATCATCGGGCAACGAGTGGTGGGCACGCTATCAACCGCAGGATCTGCGCCTCATCGACACCCCCCTTGGCAACAAGCAGGATCTCGAGCAGCTGATCGCCGCCATGCAGGCACGAGGCATAGCCGTCTATGCCGATATTGTGCTCAACCACATGGCCAACGAGAGCTGGAAGCGCCAGGACCTCAACTACCCCGGCAGCGAGCTGCTCGGCCAGTATGCGGCCAACCCCGCCTACTTCGAGCGCCAGAAGCTGTTCGGCGATCTGGGCCAGAACTTGCTGGCCGGATCGGATTTTCACCCCGAAGGCTGCATCACCGACTGGAGCGATCCGGGTCACGTCCAGTACTGGCGCCTGTGTGGCGGCGCCGGTGACAAGGGGCTGCCGGATCTTGATCCCAACAACTGGGTAGTGAGCCAGCAGCAGGCCTATCTCAAGGCGCTCAAGGGGATGGGGATCAAGGGCTTTCGGGTCGATGCGGTCAAGCACATGAGCGATTACCAGCTCAACGCCGTGTTCACCCCCGAGATAAAACAGGGCATGCACGTCTTTGGCGAGGTGATCACCACGGGGGGCGCCGGCAGCACGGATTACGAGCGCTTCCTCAAACCCTATCTCGACAACAGCGGTCAGGGGGCCTATGACTTTCCGCTGTTTGCATCCCTGCGCGGGGCACTGGGTTATGGCGGCAGCATGAACCTGCTGGCCGACCCCGGTGCCTACGGTCAGGCCCTGCCGGGCAGCCGCGCCGTCACCTTCGCTATCACCCACGACATTCCCACCAACGATGGCTTTCGCTACCAGATCCTGAACCAGACCGACGAGAAGCTGGCCTATGCCTACCTGCTCGGTCGCGATGGTGGCTCGCCGCTGGTCTATTCCGATCACGGCGAGACCCAGGCCAAGGATGGGCTGCGCTGGCAGGATTATTACCAGCGCGCGGATCTCAAAGGCATGATCCGCTTCCATAACGCGCTGCAGGGCCAGCCCATGCAACTGGTCGGCAGCGGCGACTGCTTCGTGCTGTTCAAACGGGGCAAGCAGGGGCTGGTTGGTGTCAACAAGTGCGAGTACGAGCAGGAGTACTGGCTCGATACCGCCAAATTCGAGATGAACTGGTATCGCAATTACCGGGATGTGCTCGATCAAAACGCCGTCATCAATGTGCAGAGTCAGTGGGTGCGGGTCGCCATTCCCGCCCGCAGCGCCCGGCTCTGGCTGCAAGAATAAGGAGTATCACTCTGCCAGGGGCCGCCACTGCGCGGCCCCGCTTGTTTACTCCGCCTATTTCAACCCGGCGCTCATCGGTGGCTTGTTCTGCCACCATCAGGATGCTTTACTCAACAAAGCCAATCAGGCTGAAGGAGCAAGCCGTTGAAAGCATGGATGTTGATGGGGCTGATCCCGCTGTTTTCCCCGCCCGGCTGGAGCCGGACGCCACCGCCGGCGGAGGTGGTGATCCTGACCGCCGAGACCCAGGCTCCCCTTCACATTCCCAAGGCGGCGCCTGCCCCCGGCGTGTCACCCTCCCCTGTTTCTGCACCTGCCCCAGCGCCTGCAAAAATCACGCAACCATCCGGCACTCGCCAG
Organism: Aeromonas sp. 5HA1; assembly: GCF_029237245.1. Taxonomy (NCBI): domain Bacteria; kingdom Pseudomonadati; phylum Pseudomonadota; class Gammaproteobacteria; order Aeromonadales; family Aeromonadaceae; genus Aeromonas; species Aeromonas sp. 5HA1. Next base: position 119,919 of record NZ_JAACFW010000002.1, on the reverse strand, counting down.
ATCCAGGTCTACAAATCGGTGCAAAAAAATGGCGTGGTGCGCTATTCCGACATGATGCCGGATCAGGGTCACTATGAGTTGCTGCTGTTCAACGACTGCTACGCCTGCAACCCGGCCTCAAAGGTCAACTGGCACACAACGGGTCTCTTTCTCTATGACTATGCCAGCACCATACAGGCGGCGGCCAAGGCCTATCAGGTCGAGCCCGCGCTCATACGGGCGCTGATCCACGCAGAGTCGGCCTTCAACCCGCAAGCCATCTCCCGCAAGGGGGCCATGGGATTGACCCAGCTGATGCCCGCCACGGCCCGTGAGCTGGGGGTCGGTGATGCCCTGATGGCGGAGCAGAATATCTTTGGCGGGGTGAAATACCTGGCAGGTCTGCTCAAGCAATATGGCGGCAACATAGCGCTGGCGACCGCCGCCTACAACGCCGGGGCCGGTGCGGTACAAAAGCATGGGGGGATCCCCCCTTACGCCGAGACCCGCGCTTATGTGGAACGGGTGCAACTGCTGCACCTGCGCTACAAGGAGATGCTGAGCGCTCGGGGTCTTTGAATGCCTCCACCCTGAAACGAAAAAACACGCCCGGGGGCGTGTCGATACCACACTTTTTCGTCACGGATCACGCTTTCGTTGCAATCACGCGATAGGCCAACGCACCCAGAATGGCACCGACGATCGGAGCAACCCAGAACAGCCACAGCTGGCTGACGGCCCAATCCCCCACAAACAGGGCGACCCCTGTGCTGCGCGCCGGGTTGACCGAGGTATTGGTCACCGGAATGCTGATGAGGTGGACAAGCGTCAGGCACAGACCGATGGCGATGGGGGCAAACCCGGCCGGGGCACGGCTGTCGGTGGCACCCATGATGACGAACAGGAAGAAGCCGGTCATGACCACTTCACACACCAGCGCCGCCAGCAGGCTGTAACCGCCCGGCGAGTGCTCGCCATAGCCGTTGGAGGCAAAGCCGGCACTTACATCAAAGCCGGCCTGACCGCTGGCAATCACATAGAGCACTGCCGCGGCAGCAATCCCGCCCAATACCTGAGCGACTATGTAAGACAAGACGCCGGATGCCGGGAAGCGGCCACCGGCCCACAGCCCCAGTGTCACGGCCGGGTTCAGGTGACAACCTGAAACATGGCCGATGGCATAGGCCATGGTCAGCACAGTCAGACCAAATGCCAGCGCCACGCCCAGCAGGCCAATCCCCACGTTCGGGAAGGCGGCGGCCAAGACGGCACTGCCACAGCCCCCCAACACCAGCCAGAAGGTGCCCATAAACTCAGCTGCAAAAGGTTTCACATTTATATCTCCCAATGATGGATGGAACATGAGCCAGGGCTCATGAGGTCGCCGTTATTAAACGGGCGACACATTATGGGAGTGTGAAATAACAAGGCGAAGTGGGTCTGCCTTATTCCTGAAATGTGATGAAAGTCACAAGTTATTGATTAATTGGGGGGGATTGCCGTCAAGATGCAAACTGCACCAGACGGAGCTCATCCATGCCATGCGACAACTTGTGACCCTGCTGACTCTTTTGACAACAAGTCAGTATGCGAGTGGATAAATGGCGCGGATAAACGAGGAGGGCGCACGGGCACCCTCTTCTCACACTGGTCCTCAGACACAGTCAGCGTCGGCAGGGGTTAGCGATAGCGGCCGCGCACCGAGCTGGTGGCCCGCCCCGCCATCTTGATCAGGCTCTGGCGGGTATGGAAGTGGCAGATAGCCACCCCCAGCGCATCCGCCGCATCCGCCTGGGGCGTGGCCGACAGCTTGAGCAGATGGGTCACCATGTGCTGCACCTGCTCCTTGGCCGCCCCACCCGTACCCACCACCGCCTGCTTGATCTGGGTCGCCGAGTATTCGCTGACCGGCAGCAGGGCATTGACCGCCGCGACTATGGCACTCCCCCTGGCCTGACCCAGCTTCAAGGCCGAATCGGCGTTGCGGGCCATGAAGACCCGCTCGATGGCGAACTCGTCGGGCTTGAACTGGGTGATGATCTCGCTCACCCCGTCATACACCTGCTTGAGGCGCGACGGCAGCTCGCCCAAGTCGGTGCGAATGCAGCCGGAGCCCAGGTATTCCGCCTTGCCTGCGACTATGCGGATAACGCCGTAGCCTGTGATCCGGGAACCTGGGTCTATGCCCAAAATAATGCTCATGACACTCTGTTGCTCTGAAGGCAGTTCATGGGCGCCAAGATAGCAAACAAGCGCCCGCTTGGCTCGCTCGGCGGCGCCCTTGCCGGCTGACTGCGCAGGGATCCGTCATCTTGTACAGTGGTCTGCCTGTTCCTTCACCCATGCGGGCCCGCCAAATCAGGCGGGGTAGGCGCAGGAGAAGGGTCAGTCCGCCAGCGCCACCAGCCGCTCGGCCAGTCGATGGCCGTGCAGATAGCTCTCGATCAGAGCCCCATCGGCCTTGCCCAGCTCGATTTGCCGATACCAGTGATCGAGCATAGCCACGAAGCCTCGCTGGGCCAGCACCGGCTGCCAGTCGTCCGGCGCCAGGGTCTGCAGCGTTTTGTCCCGGGCAATCGTGCCCCGGGTGCAGTTTTCCAGGTGCAGGGAGAGGTTGTCGCCGTAAGCATCGACACGCTCCTCCGTGATGCCTGCGCTGCGGTTCATACTGCCGCTCACCGCCACCTGCCCGCTTTGCCAGGCGACGCTCACTCCGGCCAGCAGTTCGGGCTGCTGGGAACTTCGCCGCAGCACCGCATGCAGATCCCCGGTAGGCGCGCCGCCATAGAAGCAGAGGCTGTCGAGCACATGGATAAAGTCGTCGAACAGGAACTGGCGCGGCAGCCCCGGCAAGGCGTGTCTGTGTTTTTGCCAGTTAAGCTCGGTGAGCGGCTGATTATCTGTACGGACGGCGCTCATGGCGGGCAGATAGCGTCGGTTGAAGCCGACAAACAGCGGGCAATCCTGCGCCAGGGCGAGGTTGGCGAGCGCCTCCACCTCGGCTGCGTTGTCACAGAGCGGCTTGTCGACAAAGGTAGGGATGCCAGCACGCAGGCACTGCTCGGCAATCTCGCGGTGAACGGCAGTAGCTGCGTGGATCATCACGGCATCCGGGCGGCTCCCTAGCAGCCCATCCACCTCGGTAAAGCATTCGGGGATCCGGTACTGGCAGGCCAGCTTGCCCAGCACTGCCGGATTGCGGGTGCAGAGCAGCGGGGTGACTCGCTCGTCGCTGGCCAGCAGCGGCAGATAAGCCTTCTGGGCGATATCGCCAAGGCCAATCAGGGCAATGCGCATGGGAACTCCTTGTGATGGATGCGATGGCACAGGGTAACATCCGACCTTTCTATAGAGAGCTTTCTATTCGAGCTCTTTCCCCAGCCCCTTGGCCTGCTCTCTGGCATCAAGCCACTTGCCCACTCTGGCACCCAGCTCGGAGCAGATAAGGACACTGACAATGGCCCCTATCATTCGGTTTGCCTCGGAGAGCACTTTTGTCTCAACAAACTGGTAGGCAATCAGATTGAAAATGAGGATCCCGAGCAACAGCCCCAGCCCGCTGCCCATCTTCTCTCTTCTGGATTTGGCTTTCACCGCCATCTATTGCTCCTGTGCAAGGGAGCCGGCCATTCAGCCCCTCCCCTTATCCATAGGCCGAACAAGATAGCAAAGCCGTGCCTGCTTGCCCGCCTTTATCGCACCTGCTTAAGCGCTTTGATGACGCAGTTCAAAAAACGATGATTTTCTGATGGTTACCTCCGTTTTGTGCTCGCTGGCCCAGCTTCGTTTGACTTACCATAGCCATCCAGAACCTGTTGAGCCGCGATGGGTTGCTGCCCTCGCTGGTCAATGGAGCATATTGGAAGCTGTCATCCAAGGGCGGTAGCGTAGGATTTGGTGGTGATACGCCTCATACAAACAGCGGGTGTCCCAGATTTCCCTCCCAAATTTTTTCTCTAAAAGTTTGGTTTCAACATATTTGCGAGATATTAAATGAACATTAAAAGCTTTGCTGAATGTTTAGCCATTGCTGGAAATACTAAAAAACACCTAATGTTAGGTAATGGTTTTAGCATATCACTATTCCCTAAAATTTTTAATTATAAGACATTATCAGAAAATATTGACTCAGAAAGGATGAGAGATCTATTTAGCTCTATTGGTACGTATGACTTCGAATTTGTTATGCGACGTCTTCTAGAGACTCTTGATATAATACAGCACTATGATACAGATGGGGTTATATCAGACTACATTAGCAATGACATTGAAGAGTTAAAACAAACATTAATTCATGTAATAAGTAAAGCCCACCCGCCTAAGCCATCAGAAATCACTGATAGACAATATAATAGTTGTCGTGAGTTTCTAATGCATTTTGATGGTGGCAAAGTATATACATTCAACTATGACCTCCTTTTATACTGGGTGTACATGCATTTTATGGATATGCCGAACCAGAAGTTGAAATGTGATGATGGTTTTCGATATCCATATCAAGATGAATATCTTCCCCTTGAGGAAAGAGACACATCACTCCACTGGGAGATAGGCATGGAACAAGGGCAATCTGTTTATTATATACACGGAGCCATGCACATTTTCAGTGATGGTTCAGATATTGAGAAGCTCTCTTATTCTAGCACTGGCATCCCCCTTGCAGAACAAGTCAAAGTATCTATTGCACAAAATAAATTCCCCGTTTTTATATCTGAAGGTTCAACAAGTCATAAGCTTGCAAGAATAAAGAAGAATGGTTATCTATCTAGAACATTTTCATCATTAAAAAGCATTACAGGATCTTTATTCATATTCGGACATTCAATTAGGGATGAAGATAATCATGTCTTTGACTTTATAAACCATAATAATAGCAAACTTACTATTTTCATTGGAGTTTTTGGCGACCTTGAGCAAGAACATAACAAAAGGATATTGAATAAAGTAGAAATGTGGCGTGAAGCATTCCCTAAAAAGAAATTTGAAATTTATGATACAGCCACTGTTAACGTATGGAATAAATAATTGATCCTCACAAAAACTGGGGCACGCACCATTTAGATGACCAGAATTAACACCCTCACCGTACAAGAAAGCCTGCAGCACGCAGGTAGTAAGGCGTATCCTGCAAACTGGCTTGATGTGAATGGGCAATGGTCATGGCGCATCCCTCGACTGTGACAAGAATAGCACTACCCTGCAGTCAAAAAGGTGGGTGTCCCAGATTCCCGCTGCAGGTCAAGGGAGCATATTGGAAGCTGTAATCCACGGGCGGTAGCGTCAAATTTGGTGGTGTTACGCTTCACACTGAAAGTGTGGATGTCCCAGATTTTTCTGATTTTATTCTTTTTCTAGATTTTACCCTTCCTCCGGAAAGTTACTATTCTGAACAGCTATTTATACTTATGTGAATTTCATATTTTTAATAAAAGTCTGAACTCTCAAGGTATTTATTATATCGACTTTTCTAAAGCAACACATTGCATATTTATCAGAAATAAATTTATAATGACATGTGGTTATTTAAAATAGTATAATGAGATAGCTATTAATGTAAGTAGGTGTTTTATATGTCACTGATAGAACTGAAGGATTTAATTTCTCGATTTGATGGGCGCCGTGATAGTACCCCCATCTCATTGAACGATAATGAGTCTCGTATATGTGGCACTCAAGAAATATTTGATATGAACTTTGGGGATGTATATCTTTTTATATTTTTTGATGAGTTCGATGATAGCAAAGCATTTGATATAATATCGAACGAATCAGTGAGTAGAAAAATATCAAAGATATCCATGAACTCTACTATAAACATTTTAACAAACAATGCCAATAAAATTAAATCCCTTAACTTTCTGAGTAAATCTTCAGCCGAAGTAAATAAAAGGATTCGTGTTCAAGCAATACCAAAAAAATTAGCAGAAGAAATTATTAATGACACTCTAGACAATGATTTTATTTTGTCTTCACCTTCACACGTTCTTTTTATTGGTAGATATTCTGGCCCAGAAAAAGCAAGACTTTCTGAGGTTAGCTCATTTCTAACTCTCCATGACATGGATTTTTTTAATGCTCTTAAAAATTATTTTTTAAGTATTGTTTCTCGAGCAGAAAAAGGGGAGTTTCGTTAATGTCATCCCCTGCTGAAGCCAGTGTGGTCGCTACATTTTTACTATATGACTTCGCACCATTCTTAAGTGTCGCGATGGCAATAAACTTTGTATCTTCATTTTGGGATGGAGTAAAAGATAAGGCCATAAATAACTTCGACAAACATAAAGAAGGTGTTATAAAAGATCTAAATGCTGTTTATAGCAGTGGCAATTGTGAGAGTTCAGACTCAATTTCAGACTTAGACACTGAGGCTAATGGTTATAAATCATTTTTAAAATGGCTATCTTTAATAGCTACGATTCTTGGCATTATCATATCTATACTTTTATTCATAGCTCTAGCATGGATTGGTTTTTATCCAAAAACCATGCTTACAAATATTGAATCAATATTATTAGTTGTGATTAGCATATTTCCGTCAACTATATTTAGAGTTTGGGGGGCGATTTATTCAAAAAGCTCCATTAAAAAACTTGAAAAAACCAGTAATACAATAAAAACTGCAGCAAAGGCAGCTATAAGAGATAACCAACAAGCTGCATATACAGCTAAGTAGCTGTTATATGTTTGGCAAAAAAAATACAACCAATACATTTAAGTTAAAACTTAAAATATAAAAGGCGACCATTCGGTCGCCTTTTATATCGTTTTCCAATCAGGAAAACTCAACGAGCCGGTCGCTTGGCACCATTGCCTTTAGCCGTAGGCTTGCCACCCTGAGTGGCAGATTTGGCGCCCGGATTGGCGGTGCCAGCGCGAGTCGGGGTTTTACCCTTGTGCATGGGTTTCCCCTGCCCTGCCGCTTTGCCTTGAGAAGCTGGCTTGCCATTGCCAGCACCTTTCTGCAACTGAGAACCAGCCGGTTTGCCATTGCCCGCCTTACCACCAGCAGCCTTGTTACCAGCCCCATTACCCCGCTGGTGAACAATGTTGCTGTGACGCGTCAAGGCCGGTTTCAGCGCCTTGTTGATGCTGCGCTCGGCCTTGGCCTCGCCGCGTCCTTCCGGCGGCACCAGGCAGTTGGGGCCGTTGCCGATCAGGTGACCCTTGCCCATTTCCAGCAAGGCTTCGCGGATCATGGGCCAGCCGGCCGGATCGTGATAGCGCAGCAGCGCCTTGTGCAGGCGACGACGGCGTTCCCCTTTCACCACGAACACGTCCCCACCCTGGCGGCTCACCTTGTTGAGCGGGTTTTTCTCGGTGTAATACATGGTGGTGGCGTTGGCGAGCGGCGACGGGTAGAAGTTCTGCACCTGATCCAGCTTGAAGTTGTTGGTCTTGACCCAGAGCGCCATGTTCACCATGTCTTCATCCGTGGTACCCGGGTGGGCGGAGATGAAGTAGGGGATCAGGTACTGCTGCTTGCCCGCCTCTTTCGAATACTTGTCGAACAGCTCCTTGAAGCTGTAGTAGCTGCCCATGCCCGGCTTCATCATCTTGGAGAGCGGGCCCTCCTCGGTGTGCTCGGGGGCAATCTTGAGGTAGCCGCCGACATGGTACTTGGCCAGCTCCTTGATGTAGCGCGGATCTTCCACCGCTATGTCGTAACGCACCCCGGAGGCGATCAGTATCTTCTTGATCCCCTTCACATCCCGCGCCTTGCGATAGAGGTTGATGGTCGGGGTATGGTCGGTATCCATGTGCGGGCATATGGTCGGCCAGACGCAGGAGGCGCGGCGGCAGGTCTGCTCGGCCCTGGGGCTTTTGCAGCGCAGCTTGTACATGTTGGCGGTGGGGCCGCCGAGATCCGAGATGACGCCGGTAAAGCCCGGCACCTTGTCGCGGATCTCTTCGATTTCTTTGATGATCGACTCTTCCGAGCGGCTCTGGATGATGCGCCCCTCGTGCTCCGTGATGGAGCAGAAGGAGCAGCCGCCGAAGCAGCCACGCATGATGTTGACCGAGGTCTTGATCATCTCGTAGGCCGGGATCTTCTCCTTGCCATAAGCCGGGTGCGGCACCCGCTGGTACGGCAGGCCGAACACGCCGTCCATCTCGTCGGTTTCCAGCGGGAAGGCGGGCGGGTTGACCCAGACGATGCGATCGCCGTGGGCCTGGGAGAGCGCGCGGGCACAGCCCGGGTTGGTCTCGTGGTGCAGGATGCGCGACGCGTGGGCGTAGAGCACCTTGTCTTCCTTCACCCGCTCGAACGCCGGCAGCTTCACATAGGTTTTTTCCCATGGCTTCTGCTTGGGCGGCTGCACCAATACCGGCTTGGCCTCCTGCGCCGCCGGCGCCGTGCCTTCGTCGTCACTGCAGGGCGCCCCTTCCATATAGGGGTTCATGATGGGGTCGATGCGGCCAATCTGGTCCAGCTTGCTGGAATCCACCCCGCGCCACTCGGGCAGCGGCTCCTTGCGGATAACCGCGGTGCCGCGAATGTCCTGCATGGTGTCCATGGTCTCGCCATTGGCGATGCGGTGCGCCACCTCGATCAGCGGCCGCTCGGCATTGCCATAAATGAGGATGTCGGCCTTGGCATCGAGCAGGATGGAGCGACGGATTGTCTCGGACCAGTAGTCGTAGTGGGCGATGCGGCGCAGCGACGCCTCTATGCCGCCGATGACTACCGGCACCTCTTTGAAAGCTTCTTTACAGCGCTGGGTATAGACCAGGGTGGCGCGGTCGGGCCGCTTGCCGCCTATGTCTCCCGGGGTGTATGCATCGTCGTGGCGCAGCTTCTTGTCGGAGGTATAGCGGTTGATCATGGAGTCCATGTTGCCCGCAGTGACGCCATAAAACAGGTTCGGCTTGCCCAGGCGCATAAAGTCATCTTTCGATGACCAGTCCGGCTGGGCAATGATGCCGACCCGAAAGCCCTGGGATTCCAGCATGCGGCCTATGACCGCCATGCCGAAACTCGGGTGGTCCACATAAGCGTCACCGGTCACCAGGACTATGTCACAGCTGTCCCAGCCGAGTTTGTCCATCTCCGCTCTGGACATGGGCAGGAAGGGCGCTGTGCCGTAGCACTCGGCCCAGTAGCGGGGATAGGAGAAAAGGTGGGTAACCGGCTGCATTTTGAACACCTGGAACAATTCGGGTCGCGCATTATACCGGCAGAGCGAAGCGGGGGCGATGGCTTTTTGCCCCTACAGAGCAAGAGGGAAAGGCGAGCCAGTGACTGGCTCGCCTCAATAATGCGGGGTTGAACGGGATCAGGCCAGGACGCGGGCCAGCACTATGCGGCTGTAATGGCGCTGCAGCAGCTGATAACCACCGAGCAGACACCAGACCAGAGCCGGCGCCAGGAAGATCGGGTGGGTCGCGAGACGCAGCATCAGCAAACCCAGCAGGATCAGCGCAAACGGACGGATCTCGTAGAGCCAGAGCGGCCAACCCTGCTTGCGGGCAGGGTGTGGCTTGTCGATGCGTCGATGGGCACTGCGCCTGAACCAGGCCAGGGAACCGGCCAGATAGAACGCCAGTCCGGCCAGCAGCAGACCCGGTTGCTCGGCAACCCCCAGCAACAGCAAACCGCTGCCCATATAGGCAAAAGGCAGCGGCTCATAGATAGCAGATGGCAACATAGTTCACCTCAAGGTTAAAACTGGTTACATATTAACCGCAGACTGCCGTGATACCATCCGCTTTCTGCGGCTTGCACCTATATGGGTGTAGGTATCAGGCCGCCGGTTTATCCTCGGCTTTCACCGCCAACTCGGCTGCCAGCGCCTCGTCCACCAGCAGATCCCGCGCCCCTGTCATGCCCGCCCGTTTGGCCAGCAGATGATAGATGGCAGGCACCATCAGCAGGGTCACCAGGGTCGCGAGAGACAGCCCGAAGAACACCACAGTCCCCACTGCCATCCGGCTCTCGTAACCCGCCCCCATGGAGAGCATCAGCGGCACTGCCCCTATGATGGCGGTCAGCGACGTCATCAGAATGGGCCGCAGGCGGCGCACCGAGCCGGCAATGATGGCCTCATCGAACGCTTCCCCACGCTGGCGAAGCTGGTTGATGAACTCCACGATCAAGATGCCGTTCTTGGTCACCATGCCGATCAGCATGATCATGCCGATCTGGCTGTAGATGCTCAGCTCCTGTCCCGTCAGCCAGAGGCCGAGCAGGCCGCCGAAGATGCCAAGGGGAACCGTCACCATGACCACAGCCGGGGTCAGCATGCTCTCGAACTGGGCCACCAGCACCAGATAGACCACCAGCAGAGCCAGACCGAACACCATTACCATCTCGCCCTGGTTGTCGCGATAATCCTTGGACTCACCGGCATAATCCACCGTCATGCCGCTCGGCAGATTGGCATTGGCCCAGCCATCGAGGAAGTCCAGCGCCTCCCCCAGGGTGCGATCCGGCGCCAGATCGGCGGTGAGGGTCACCGCTTTTTGCCGCTGGTAATGGTTGAGCCGTTGCGGGCTCGCCACCTGTTTGACGGTGGCCAGGGTGGAGAGACTCACCATTTCGCCACTGGCCGCCTTGAGATAGATGCGGCTGAGATCGGACACACCGTTGAAGTCGTTCTGATTGGCGCGCAGATAGACGTCGTACTCCTCGCCCCTGTCCACATAGGTGGTCTGGCTCACGCCGCCGAGCAGTGCCTGCAACGAGCTGGCTACGGTCGACACCGGAATGCCGAGCTGGCTGGCCCTGTCACGCTCTATGGTCACTTGCAGCTCGGGGGTCTTCTCGGCGTAGTCGAGATCCGGCATAGACATCAGGCCGCTCTGGGCCGCCGCCTCTTTCAAAGCCAGCCCCTGCTGATAGAGCTCGGCATAGTCGGAGCCCTGCAGCACGAACTGGACGGCCGCGGTGGAGCCGCCCCGAAAGCCCGGCTGGAAGGTGCGGATCATCACATCAGGGATCCCCGCCAGTCGTCCACTCAGGGACTGGGCAAACTGGGTGGCGGTTTCGTCCCGCTCGGCCCAGTCGGTGAGCTGAATGATCGCCATCCCGGTCTGATCGCCGCCACGACCGAAGGCCGGGGTGCTGAAGCTCATGGCCTGCACCACTCCCTTGCCCAGCAGCGGCATGATGGCGGCCTCCACTTGCTGCATGTTGCGCTTCATCCGCTCTATGCTGGTGCCCTCGGCCCCCTTCACGAACACATAGAGCACCCCCCTGTCTTCGGTGGGGGTCAGACTGGTGGGCAACTGGCCAAACAGGGCGCCGATGCCGCCAAGGCAGAGCAAGAGCACCAGCGGCGTCCAGGCCGAACGACGCAGCACCCAGCCCAGCAGGCGTCGGTAGTGTTTCTCCACCCAGCCGAGGCCGCGATCGAGCGCCGCCGTCAGCACATTGGGTTTGTCTACGGAGCGCATCAGCCAGGAGCCCATGGCCGGCGTCAGGGTCAGTGCCACCAGGGAGGAGAAGAGCACGGCCAGGGAGAGCAGGATGGCGAACTCGGTGAAGAGCCGCCCCACCATGCCATCCATGAAGGCGATGGGCACAAACACCATCACCAGCACGGCCGTGGTCGCCACCACGGCAAAACCCACCTCGCGGGTGCCGTGCCAGGCCGCCATCAGCGGTGGCTCACCCCGTTGCAGGTGGTGGTGAATGTTCTCCACCACCACAATGGCGTCATCCACCACCAGACCGATAGCGAGGATCAGTGCCAGCAGGGTAATGAGGTTGATGGAAAAACCGAGATACCAGGCACCGATAAAGGCGGAGATCAGCGACACAGGGACCGTAATGGCCGGGATCAGTGTGGTACGCCCCTGCCCCAGAAACAGATAGAGCACTGCCACCACCAGCACGGCGCTGATGGCCAGCGTCTCGTACACCTCGTCGATGGCCTGCTTGATGAAGATGGTGGAGTCATAGTCGACCTCGAGCTTGGCCCCTTCCGGCAGGAAGCGCTGCATCTCGGCGACCTTCAGCTCGATGCCCTGCGCCACCGCCAGGGGATTGGCGGTAGACTGGGCGACGATGCCGATCCCCAGACTCTCGCGACCGTTGCGCTGATAGGCGCTGTCTTCATTCTTGGCGCCCACCTCCACATCGGCGATATCCGCCAGATAGATGCTCTGACCGTTGTCGGCACTGCGCACCTGCAAGGCCTGAAAATCGGCGGCTGTGTGGTAGAGGCGGGCAATCTGCACCGCCATCGTCATGCTGTTGTTGCGGATCTCCCCACCGGGCAGCTCGATATTCTCCCGCTTGAGGGCATCCTGCACGTCCGCCACCGTGATGCCACGGGCAGCCATGTCCGCCGGGCGCAGCCGCACGTACATCACCTGGGTCAGATCGCCGGAGAGGGCCACCTCGCTCACCCCGTCCACCAGACTCAAGGGGTCGACCAGCACGCGGTTGGCGTAGTCGGTCATGGCGGTACGGTCCATCTGGGTGCTGCTGAAGTTCAACCAGACAGCAACATCGCCGTTGCCGTTGTCCTTGGTGACCATGGGTTCATCCACGTCGTCCGGCAGCCTGGGCCGGGCACGGGAGAGGGCATCACGCACATCCGAGGTACCCTCCACCATGTTCCAGCCGAGCTTGAACTCCACCGTGATGACGGAACGCCCCTTGCGGGTCACCGAGTTGATGTTCTTGATGCCGCTGATGCCGGAGAGCTGATCCTCGATGGGCTTGGTGACCTGGCTCTCCATAACGGCGGGAGCCGCCCCCTCGTACATGGTGGTGATGGAGACGGATGGCGTCTGCACATCCGGCATCTCGCGCACCGTCAATTTGCTGAAAGCCACCAGACCGAACACGGTCAAGAGGGCACTCAATACCACAGCCACCAAGGGGCGACGAACAGATACATCGGAGAGCCACATCAGCCTTTGACCTCCGCCAGATCGTGCACACTGATGCCGTCACGCAGATTGACCAACCCCTCTACCACTATGCGATCGCCGACCTTCAAGCCCTCGGTGACCCACACCTCTTCACCATGGGTATCCCCCAGCACCACGGCCACCCGCTTGACCCGACCATCGGGCTCGAGGCGATAGACGAAGCGCTGTTCACCGGCGTACTCCACCGACTGGGCGGGGATCAGTGTCATCTTCTGGGGCGGCAGGGAGAGCTCCACATTGAGCAGCATGCCGGGCCGCAACTGACCGTCAGGATTGGGAATGATGACACGGGCCTTGATGTTCTGGGTATCGTTGGACACCCGGCTGTCGAGGGTCTCCAGCACGCCATGAAATGATTGCTCCGGCCAGGCCGAGCTGGTGGCTGTCACCGCCATGCCGGGGCGCAGCAGGGAGAGGTAGCGCTCGGGCACCGCCAGATCGAGCCGCAGCCTGGCAAGCTCATCCAGATGGAGCAGGGTGTCACCACTGTTCACCAGGGCCCCTTCACTCAAGTCGATGAGGCTGACCGAGCCGTCAAATGGCGCTTGCAGGGTGCGCAAGGAGAGCTCGTAACGTGCGGCATCCACCCTTGCCTGAACTTGCGCCACTGTGGCCTCCTGCCCTTCCAGCTCTGACTGGGTCACGGCGCCGCGCGCCACCAGCCGGCGCATGTCCCGCAGCTTGCGAGCCTCATCGCGCGCACTGGCACTCTGCTCGGCGAGCTCCGCCTGCTGCTTGCCCGCATCCAGCGCTATCAGGGTATCGCCCTGCTTGACCTGCTGACCGGAACGCACCGCTATCTTGACGATACGTCCTGTCACCTCGGGGCTTATCACCACGAAGCGATTGGCGGCCAGCTTGCTCACCAGCTTGATGGAGGGTTCAGCCAGACTCTGCTTGACCGTTTGCGCCCTGATATTGACCTGCTTGGGCTGGGGTTTGCTAACGGCTTCACCGCTACGGTAATACCAGACACCCAGCATCAGCAGGGAGAGACAGGCGATCGACAGCCACATACGCATTTTCATCAAGCAATCCATGAAATTAGGGAAAAAGGAGGCACTTCATCAATGGTGGGCATCATGTTACCCCCTGACTATGCCGTGACTATGTATAAATGTGACAAAACGTAACAGAAGCGGTGGAAGATCACCGAAATCGTCGCCACAGGAGACGTTCTTGATGGTTCTGCCCTAAACTGATAAACCGAACCAGTTCAGATCAGGCCGGCCGCCTATGCCAGAAAAGCGCATCCATATCGTCACACGCCGCCTGCAATGGCTGCTGGGCTCCCTCGTCATGCTGCTGCTTGCCCTCACCCTCCATCAGACCCTGAAGCAGGTCACCGAACTCAACGAGCAAGATACTCTCCGTACCGCGGCTCACTTGCAATCCCAGTTCCAGCAGATAGCGACCTTTCTCGAAGCCATTCGAGGCCAGGCCGAGGAGCGGCTGCGCAGCAATCCGCGGTCGGCCCTGACTCGCCAGCTTTATCAAGCCCTGCACACAGATCCCGAGCTGGGGTTCTCGCTGGACAAGGTTCCCGCCAACCTGCCCGCCGGGCTCAGCGGCAATCTGACCGGGCTGGGCAGACTGCCCGCCCCGGGCAGCGAGCGAGAAGCCAGACTGCATCTGGCGCTCAGTCTGTCCCCTTTGCTCTCCACCGCAGCCAAACTGCTGGAGGACAAGGTCGCCTGGGTCTATTTCACCGGGGTAGATGACTTTATCTATGTCTACCCATGGGTCTCCTCAAACCACTTTCACTTTCAACGAAGACTCTATAAGCAATCCTACTGGCTGGATGCTCTGAAACCGCAAAACCCCAGCCAGCGCGTGATCATATCGCGCCCCTATGCCGATACTGCAGGTAAAGGAATGATGGTCACACTGTCAAAACCCATAATTAAGGATCAAACGCTGATGGGGGTCATCAGCATGGATATTTTACTCTCACACATCGAGCACATGCTGAGGGAGCACGCACCACATATTGGTACCCTGTATCTGGTCAATCAAGATCATCAGATCTTGGCCAGCAGCGCACAGGAGGCTAACTTTATCCCACAGCCCCAGGCTGACAAGAATCACTATCATTGGCGACAATGGAGCCTCCAGAGGGCCCATGTCATGCCTAATACGCAACTCACCCTGAACCATCACATTACGCTACGTACCGTCATTCAAACCCTGCTCTCGCAATCGGCTCCGACCCTGATCGCGATGCTATGCATGGTGCTAGCCACCCTATTCAGCCTCAAAGCCCGTCGTCTGAACCGGCAACTCGACTACCTATCCAGTCACGATGCCCTGACTGGCGCCTACAATCGCCACTATTTCGACGAATTCGAGCGTCTTCATCTGCGAGCCAAAGCCCGTGAAGTCGGAGTTGTCATGTTCGATTGCGATCACTTCAAACAGGTCAACGACCGCTTCGGTCACGAGGTTGGCGATCAGGTGCTGATCCGGTTGGTCACACTCTGCCAGCCTCTGCTGAAGAAAGAGGATGCCCTGATCCGCTGGGGTGGCGAGGAATTTCTGCTGCTCGCCAGAGGGAGCGAGCCCCTCGAACAACTGGCCGAGCGGCTGCGCCTGCAGATAGCAGAACATCCATGGGAGGAGATAGCGCCAGATCTTGCGGTCACCATCAGTCTGGGCTATCACCATTGCCGTGCCGGGACTCCACTGAAGGAGGCTATCCACCGGGCGGATCTCGCCCTCTATCAAGCCAAAGCCAATGGACGCAATCGAAGCGAAGGCTGGCAGGATGACGGCGCCAAAAACACGGGGTAAGCTGGGAGCCTCACTCACCTCAGGAGAGACAAAGTGTCACGAAAACCCCGCGTGGGATTGGCTCTGGGCAGTGGTGCTGCCCGAGGATGGGCCCATATCGGCATCATACGGGCGCTGGAGCGCCTGGGCGTCAAGCCGGATCTGGTGGCAGGTTGCTCCATCGGCAGCTTTGTCGGTGCCGCCTATGCTGCTGGCGAGCTGGACAAGCTGGAGTCCTGGGTGCGCGGCTTCAGCCGGTTGCAGGTGGTCAGCCTGCTCGACCCCGCCCTCTCCGGCGGGCTGTTTCGCGGGGAAAAGGTGTTTGGCATCGCCGCCAATCACCTGGGCGACCCCGTCATCGAGAGCCTGCCCCTTCCCTTCGCCTGCGTTGCCACCGAGCTTGATACCGGCCGCGAGATCTGGTTGAAAGAGGGGCCGCTGCGCCAGTGTGTGCGCGCCTCCTGCGGCATGCCTGGCATACTCACCCCCACCCTGGTCGAGGATCGCTGGCTGGTAGATGGCGCCGTGGTCAACCCCGTGCCCATTTCGCTGGCCCGCGCCATGGGTGCCGAGGTGGTGATCGCCGTCAACCTCAACGCCGACATGCACCAGCCCTGGACAGATGAACCGGACGAGCCCGTCACCGGCAACCGCTTCAGTCAGTGGCTGAACCGGGGTGATGGCCCCAATACCCCTGGGATGTGGAGCGTGATGACGGGTTCCATCAACATAATGCAGGAACGCATCACCCGCGCCCGTATGGCGGGGGATCCGCCCGAAATCCAGCTCTGCCCGCGCCTTGGCAGCTTTTCCATCATGGACTTCCACCGGGCCTCCGATGCCATCAACGAAGGGGAAGCCTGTGTCGAACGCAACATGGAGCAGCTCAAGGATGAGCTTTCCCGTCTCGGTTTAATTTGACGCCAGACGCCAACCTGACGAGCCCATAAAAAAGAGCGCCCACGGCGCTCTTTTGCTTTCTTGCGGCGGGCAAGCCATCAGAACAGCCCCAGCCCCTTTAACATCACGATCAGGATCAGCAGCGGTGACACATAACGGATGATGAAAAATAGCGGCTTGAGGATGGCCAGCTCCAGTTCGCCCTCGTTGGTCAATGCTGCCTTCATCCGCTCGAAACCCCATACCCAGCCCACGAACAGGCAGAGGAAGATACCGCCAAGGGGCATCAACACATTGGATGAGACGAAGTCGAACAGATCGAAGAAGGTCTTGCCGGCGATCTGCACCTCTGCCAGCGAACTGTTGGAGAGCGCGCAGGTTGACCCGACGGCCCCCAGCACCAGCAAGTTGAGCAGGGTCGCCTTGGGACGGCTCATGTGAAAACGCTCGGACACCACAGACACAGGGACTTCCAGAATGGAGAGCATGGCGCCCGTGGCCGCAATGGCGGAAAGCACGAAGAACAGCACCATGAACAGGTGACCGAAGGGTATGCTGGCGAACACGGCTGGAATCGTGATGAACAGCAGGGAGGGACCCGCCGTTGGCTCGAAACCGAACGCAAACACAGCCGGGAAGATGGCGATCCCCGCCAGCATGGAGACGAACAGATCGGCGCACATCACCCGGAAAGTAGTCAGCGGTATGTTCTGATCATCCCGAAAATAGCTGCCATAGGTCATCATGCAGCCCATGCCGATGGAAAGCTTGAAAAACGCCAGCCCCATGGCGGTCAGCACCACACCGGCGGTGATCTTGGAAAAGTCCGGCGAGAACAGAAAATGCAGCCCTTGACTCGCCCCTGGCAGGGTCAGACTGCGAATGCCGATCACCAGCAGCAGGATGAAGAGCACGGGCATCAGCTTCTTGGTAACAGCCTCTATCCCTCTGGAGACCCCCATCAGCAGTATGCCCCCCATCAGCACCAGCACCAGCCACTGCCAGAGCAGACTCTGTAGCGGATTGGTGATAAGCGCATTGAAGGCTGCCCCCGTGACCGCAGGATCGGTCGACAGTATCTCGCCGCTGGCCGCCTTGAAGATATAGGCAAACACCCAGGCCGCGACCTCGGAATAGAAAGACATGATGAGGAAGGCCGCAACCACCCCCATCAGGGCAATCAGCCACCAGGGCTGGCCGCTGGGTGCCAGCTTGCTCAAGGTCGTCACCGCATCGGCTTTGCCCTTGCGGCCCAGCATGATCTCGGAAATCATCACCGGCAGACCCACCAGCAGGGTGGCAATGACATACACCAGCAGGAAGCTGGCGCCGCCGTTTTCACCGGTCAGGTAGGGAAATTTCCAGATATTGCCGAGCCCGACGGCAGAGCCCAAAGTAGCGGCAAGGACACCGAATTTGCTGGTAAAGCCATCTCTGGCCTTGGGAAGGATTTGACTCATGCTTGTCTCACTGTGCGCATCATGCAAGGGATACCCCTAATTTCAGGGTCAGAATTTTCTGAGGATTAATCCGGCTTGCCAAGATATTTTCGTTAAAATCCCGGACGAGAGCACAATTAGCCAAATTTAATTAATTGATGTCATTATTTGATGGATAAAAAAATGCCGCCTCAATGGCGGCATTTTTGTCAAAGCCCAATTAAATCAAGCCTTGGCAATATCGTCCGGACCGATCTGGCCGATTTCGGCGACTTTTTTGTCAGCCAGCAGCCAGAGGGTGAACTTGTGCAGTTCCGGGTGATGAGCCAGTGCCACCAGGAAGGCGCCACCTACTTCACGATAACCCAGTTCATAGTTCTTCAGGGTGGTGGGGGGAACGCCCAGCAGATCGGCAAATTTAGGACGGCTCAAACCGACCGCTTCACGGATCTGACGGATCTTCTTACCAACAGTTACGATATTTGAATTCATATTGTTCCATACTCCGTACGGCGGATTGACTCCACCTTTATTTTTCGCGACGACTCGTAGTCAAGTGTATCAGTTTTGAACGGACTCGTTATGGTCGAGCCTCTATCTTTAATCAGCGTCTTTCGACGACAACCCTTGTAAACCTCGGGGATGGTAATCGCTCAACCGCCTCAGGTAAACAGTCTCGAAAAGAAACCTTTATTGTTGCCGCCAGAATAACTCGTATAATCCGCCAGCTATCCCTAAAGAGTAAGAACTCATGGCGCTTCCCGGCATAATCTCCTGTTTACACCCAGTTTCAGATCCCGAAGCTCTCACCCGCCAGCTGATGCAAGGCCAGCAGACACGCGCCGAAGCGTTCTGGTTACCCGCCAGCATGCATGAACAGGCGACAGCGGTTTTGACTGCGCTCGATGACAAATGCAGTCTATTTCTTGAGCAGCCCGTTGCGGACCTCCCCCTGCGCAGTCACGATGGCATGGTGCAAGAAGCGCACACTCTGCTGCTTGGCAACGGCAACCGCATCGCCCTTGCCAAGGTGCCGGGAGATGGAGGCCTGGTGCCCGCCTCCGGGCTCGCCGAAATGGGGCAATGGCTGGAGTCGGGTCACCTGCACTTTCGCTGTTCAGCCGCGGTGCAGCCCGTAGCTCGGGCCATCCTCAATATCTGGCCTCTCGACCCCTATCTGGCTCGTCATTTCCTGCTCAGCTTTACCCCTTTACTGTGCAAAGCAACCGACGCCGACTATCTGGCGGTGTTCCAGGCGCGCGAATGTCCCGCCATGGCGCAATCTGACTGGGTTCAGTCCTATATGAAACTCGAAAAGAAGCTGCACAGAGCCTATTTGGATCACTAATTAATTTGGATAAACAGCCAGTTATCCACACGACACAATTTGCCATATGGGCTATTTGTGAGCTTGATCATGTTTTGAAATCGGCATAGAGTGCGCCTCGTCATCGGAATGACATTGGCTGTTCGTGAAGGGTTGATTGCATCCCATGTGATGCCAACCGCTCGCTTGTGCACCAGGAATGAGTGCCTCTCGGATGGAACCGGGATCCCTGCCCGCTTCAACACTGTTGTTCGGCAGAGCCTGCAGCTTACATAAATTAAAAAGTGCGAAGCACGTAACCAACGTGCCATCTCAACGAGGATTTTTTTATGATGAAAATGGCTCCTTCCCTGATCGCCATCGCCATGGCTGCCATGGGTGCAACTGCAGCTCACGCCGCTGATGATATCTACTTCGGTGCCGGTGCCGGTGCTGCTCACTTCAACGGTCTGAACAAGATCGAAGGCGTGAAAAATGGTGAAGAAAACGCTGCGGCGGCCAACGCCTTCGTAGGTTACAACTTCAACGAGTACTTCGGTTCCGAGCTGGGCTACCAGTACGCCGGCCGTGGTAACACCGATGGCAACCGTTACGAGAACCAGGGCGCTACCTTGTCCGGTATCGCTCGTCTGCCGCTGGGCGGCGACTTCTCTGCCTTCGCTGAAGGCGGCGCCTACTGGGCTCACACCGATGGCATGGGCACCAGCGATACCAAAGTATCCCCGCTGGCCGGCCTGGGCGTGACCTACCAGGTAAACGACGCGCTGGATCTGCAAGCTCGCTACCGCTACATGTGGGACGTGGCTGATCTGCACGCCGACAACGTACGCTACAAGTCCAACCAGAGCGTTGCGACCCTGGAAGCCGTATACCACCCGTTCCGCTCTTCCTACGTAGCCCCGGCTCCGGCCCCGGTTGTTGTTGAAGAAGCGCCGGCTCCGGCTCCGATTGTTGAGAAGAACTTTGCCCTGAACTCCGACGTGCTGTTTGCCTTTGGCAAAGACAGCCTGAAGGCCGAAGGCATCGAAGCACTCAACTCCCTGTACCAGCAGATCGTTGACTTCCAGCCGAAAGACGGCAGCGCCGTTGTTGTTGGTTACACCGACCGCATCGGTTCCGACGCTTACAACCAGAAGCTGTCTGAAGCCCGTGCCCGTACCGTTGCCAACTTCCTGGTCAGCAAGGGTATGGCTGCCAGCAAAGTTGCTGTTGAAGGTCGTGGCGAAGCCAACCCGGTCACCGGCAACAAGTGTGATGGCGTGAAAGCCAAAGCTCAGCTGATCTCCTGCCTGGCCCCGGACCGTCGCGTTGAAATCCGCGTATCCGGTGTACAAGTAGTTCAGCAATAATCTGACACCGTTCAGATAATGCGAAAAGGGGATGCCACGGCATCCCCTTTGTCTATCCACTTTCCGCAGCCTGACTAAGAACGCAGCAATTCGCGTCACTTTCTGTCAAACCGTTTCCCCCATCACATTGCCCGCCTGTTCGTGCAAGCCCGCACCAGCGCTGGATATCTGTACAGAAACTTGATCAACCCGAGTCAAAGGAATACAGTAACCCCGCTTGTAAGGCATTGGATGAACTATTAAAAGTGCTTCTTGCCCGGTTAGTTGTCCATGAAGCAAAGGCTTCATGAGTATCCAGGAACCATCCATTTTTTACTTCGTACCACCCGTGGTCAGCCACGGAGGTCGCCGCAAAAATGTCACTTGCGACCGGTATAACTGAAGAGTGCGCAGTACGCCCTAGCACGGCAAACTCAACGAGGATAAAACGATGAAAATGAAAATGGCACCCGCCCTGATTGCTCTGGCCATCGCGGCCATGGGAACTTCTACCGCTCAGGCAGCCGACGATTGGTACACAGGTATCGGTGCAGGTTGGGCTTATGGCCACGACCTGAACGACTTTGGCAAAGACGCCGACAAGGATGCTACAGCGCTCTCCCTGTTTGGTGGTTACAACTTCAATGATTACTACGCTGCTGAGCTGGGTTATCTCTATGCCGGTAAAGCGGGCGTCGACGGTGTCGACTTCAAGACCCAGGGTGCCACCCTGTCCGGCCTTGCCCGTCTGCCCCTCAGCGACATCTTCTCCGTGTTTGCAGAAGGCGGTGCCTACTTCAACCACGTCAACGGCAACGGCAACAGCGACAACGGCACAGCGCCGCTGGCGGGTGTTGGCCTGACCGCCAAGCTCTCCGACCTCATCGACGTACAAGCCCGCTACCGCTACATGTGGAACCTGGGTGATGAGCAGAAGACCTGGGAAACCAACATGAGTGTGGCCACTCTGGAACTGGTGATGCACCCGAATCGCACTTCCTATGTGGCCCCTGTCGCTGCGCCAGCGCCCGAGCCGGTACCTGAGCCTGTCGTGGTCGACAAGAGCTTCTCCCTGAGCTCCGACGTGCTGTTTGCCTTTGGCAAATCCACTCTGAAGCCGGAAGGGGTTGCATCGCTGAACACCCTGTATCAGCAAATCGTCGACGTGCAGCCCAAAGATGGCAGCGCCGTGGTCGTCGGTTACACCGACCGCATCGGTTCTGATGGCTACAACCTGAAGCTGTCAGAAGCGCGTGCCCGCACTGTGGCGGACTTCCTGGTCGGCAAGGGTCTGCCAGCTGGCAAGGTATCCATCGATGGTCGTGGCAAGGCCGAGCCCGTCACCGGCACCCAGTGTGACGGCATCAAGGCCAAGGCTCAGCTGATCGCCTGCCTGGCCCCGGATCGTCGTGTTGAAGTGCGCGTCACCGGCATTCAGGAAGTGACTCAGTAACAAGCCCTCAAGGCATATGAAGGAGGCCGGACGGCCTCCTTTTTTATTGTGTTTTTACTGCATTCAGCCCCATCCCGGCGCCATTTCGTGATCCTCTCCCCATCCTTGTCGCCCAACATGGTCAAACACCCTTTATCGCCTATAAATAGTGGTGGTTGTACATAACAGGGAAGGATCCCTACGACACCATGCATCGACGAGGATACGCGATGAACATAAAACTGAAACCTGTTTGGATTGCTTTGGCACTGGCGAGCACGGGGGCGCTGGCGGCACCGGTCAACGACTGGTATGTCGGGGCTGGTGGAGGCTGGGCCATCGCCCACGATCTGGGTGATTTTGGCAAGGATGCGAGCAAGGACGCCACAGCGCTCACCTTGTTTGGCGGCTACAACTTCACCGAAAATCTGGGGGCAGAGCTCGGCTATCTGTCGACCGGTGACTGGGATGTGCAAGGCACCGACTTCAGCAGCCAGGGGGCCACCCTGTCTGTGATAGGCAGGCTGCCACTGGGTGACGTCTTCTCGGTGTTTGCCGAGGGTGGCGGTTACCTTTACCACGTCAAATCCATCAACGGTGGTGATGACAACCTGGCTCCGCTGGCGGGCCTTGGGCTGACGGCCAAACTGCACGACTGGGTCGATATCCAGGCGCGCTACCGCTATCTGGTGCGAGTCGGTGATGACTCGGACAACGACAAGGTAGGCAGCGGCACCCAGCGCTGGGTGAGCAACATCAGTACCGCCACACTGGAGCTGGTGATCCATCCCAATCGCAGCAAGACGGTCGCACCAGCTCCCGCCCCCGTCCTGGTTCCACCACCACCTCCCCCCGCCCCGGAACCTGTGGATCAGACCTTCAACCTGAGCTCGGATGTACTGTTCGCGTTCGGCAAGGCAGAGTTGAAACCGGAAGGGATGCAGGCACTGGATGCACTCTACCAGCAGATAGTGGATGTTCAGCCCAAGGATGGCAGTGCCCTTGTGATGGGTTACACGGATCGCATCGGCTCGGATATCAACAATCTGGCGCTGTCGGAAGCCCGAGCAAGCACTGTGGCCAACTTCCTGATCGGCAAAGGTTTGCCCGCCGACAAGGTGAGCATCCAGGGCAATGGCGAGAGCAATCCGGTCACCGGCAGCCAGTGTGATGCCATCAAGGCCAGAGCAGCCCTCATCGATTGCCTTGGGCCGGATCGCCGGGTCGAAGTCAGGGTGACAGGGGTGCAAGGTACTCCCGAAGCACCGGTGGCAGAAGCTGAGATGTAACAGGCCAGACTCGTCAGCCGTGCACAAAAAAGGGATGCCGAGGCATCCCTTTTGCATTGTCGCTTGTTGCACGCAGCGAGAGGATCAGAAGGAGGTACGACGATAGCGCCGGTACTCGGGCCGCCAGAAGTTGGCTTCGATGGCCTGATCGATCACCTCGTCCGGGGTCTGTACCGCCTTGCCCTGCAGCATGGCGGTCTTGGCTACCATCTTGGCGATGTAGCGGGAGACCTGATGGATGTCTGCCAGATCCGGCAGCAGGGAACCTTCAGCCCCCTTCACCAGCGGCGAGCACTCCGCCAGGGCGCGGCTGGCCGACATCAACATGGCATCTGTCACGCGGGTGGCACCGGAGGCGATGACGCCAAGGCCTATCCCCGGGAAGATGAAGGAGTTGTTGCACTGGGCGATGACGTAACGCTTGCCCTTGTACTCCACGGGGGCAAACGGGCTGCCGGTGGCGACCAGCGCCTGACCGTCGGTCCAGCGAATGAGATCCGCCGGCGTCGCTTCCACCCGTGAGGTGGGGTTGGAGAGCGGGAATATAATGGGACGGGTGCAGTGCTTGTGCATCGTCTTGACCACCTCTTCGGTGAACAAACCCGGCTGACCGGAAACCCCGATCAGGATATCCGGACGACCATGCTCCATCACCTCCAGCAGGGAGATGTTGTCCCCCACCGGCCAGTCAGCGATGCGATCCACCGGCTGGGAGAGGCGGCGTTGGAAATCGAGCTGGTTGGGGATCTTGTCGGTAATGAGACCAAAACGATCCACCATGAAGACCCGGCCACGGGCCTGGGCGTCAGTCAGCCCTTCGGCCTTCATCTGCGCCACTATCTGCTCGGCGATGCCGCAACCTGCACTGCCCGCACCGAGGAAGGCGACCCGCTTCTCGGAGAGCTTGGCACCGGAGGCCTTGCAGGCGGCGATCAGGCTGCCGAGCGTCACGGCGGCCGTGCCCTGAATATCGTCGTTGAAGCAGCAGAGCTCGTTCTTGTAGCGGTTGAGCAGCGGCATGGCGTTGTTCTGGGCGAAATCTTCGAACTGCAGCAGGATATCGGGCCAGCGACGCTTGACCGCCTGGATGAAGGCATCGACGAACTCGGCATACTCTTCCCCCGAGATGCGCGGATTGCGCCAGCCCATGTAGAAGGGGTCGCTGAGCAGCTGCTGGTTGTTGGTACCCACGTCCAGCACCACAGGCAGGCAGTAAGCAGGCGAAATGCCGCCACAGGCGGTGTAGAGCGACAGCTTGCCGATGGGAATGCCCATGCCGCCGATCCCCTGATCCCCCAGACCCAGGATCCGCTCGCCGTCGGTGACCACTATCACCTTGACGTTCTGCTTGGTGGCGTTTTGCAGCATGTCATCGATCCTGTCCTTGTCCGGATAGGAGATGAAGAGACCGCGGGCGCGGCGATAGATGTTGGAGAACTCCTCGCACGCCTTGCCCACGGTCGGGGTGTAGATGACGGGCAGCATCTCGGTCAGGTGGTTGTGCAACAGACGGTAAAAGAGCGTCTCGTTGGTGTCCTGGATATTGCGCAGATAGATGTGCTTGTCCAGATCGTTGCCAAACGCCATGAACTGGCGGTAGGCACGCTCGGCCTGCTCTTCGATGGTCTCTATATTCTGGGGCAGCAGCCCTTCCAGATTGAAGCTGCTGCGCTCCTCGCTGGTGAAGGCGCTGCCCTTGTTGAGCAGCGGTGTCTCCAGCAGGGCGGGACCGGCATAAGGGATGTAGAGGGGACGTTTCTGATTATTATCTTCAAACATGTTTCTGGTACCTAAACGATGGCCTGGACGAAGGAACCTGCCGATCCTATGAGCTTGCGCCACGAATTTCAAAGAGTTTGCACATTCGTTGCAAAAGGTTTGCGACCCAGGCGGCGAAAGGCACCAGGGGTCTGACCAGTCAGCTGGCGAAAGCGGTTCGCAAAGTTGGCACCATCGCTGTAACCAACCCGACTGGCCAGCTCGGCAAGGGGCCAGTTGGTGTAGAGCAGCAACTGGCGCGCCTTGTTCATTCGCAGTCGGGTAAGCCAGGCCATGGGCCCCATGTCGAACACCTGCTGGCAGAGGCGATGTAGATGAGGAACAGAGCAGGCCATCTGGCCAGCGAGCAAGGCCACGCTCCAGGGCTCGTCAAGGCGCGCCTCCACCCGGCGAAACAGCGCCTGCAACCTCAGCTCGGGGGTGCCGCGTACCTCCCCTTGCAGAGTGCGTTCCAGCAGCGCCAACAACAGGCTAAGCAACTGGGGTTGCAGGGGTGAACGGACTCCCTCCCCCTGCATCAGACTGAGCAGATGGTAGAGCTGCTCCCCCTCATCCCCTTGCCAGATACGGTGACCAAGCCGATGCAGGTGCTGCCAGCGCGGCACGTCATCGAGCAAAATCCAGCTGATCTGCCAGCACTCCCCAATCAGCTTGAGGCCACCGGGCACGGCGGCGGGCAGGAAAATCAGCGACCCGGCCGGAATGGCTTGCTCCCCCGCGTCGGTGAGCAGGGCGCCTCCCTCGTCGTGGCTCACCATCAGGATGTGGAACTCGGGCCGATTGCGGCGAATGAGGTAGTGATCCCTGAGCCGGGAGAGACCGCTGAGGAAGATCCCCGCCTCACCGAGCAGGGGCAGCCCTTCGCGCCCCAGCATCCGCTCCTCGCAACCGGGGGCAATTTCCAGACACTCGCTGACAAATGCCATAACGCCTCAACAAGATAGTTTTGCACAAGAAAGCCGAGAGATGCTCACAGTGAACCCTCTCTCACCAGCCCCTATCATACCCATGACAAACCTTGCTTTTCACATACCCGGTTAACATAAATGAATTATTGGCAAGCGATTTTAAAACAAACCACCGATCGCGACTTCATGGGCCGACTGTGGCGACTGGCCCTGCCAGTGTCACTGCAGTCCATGATGTTCTCCCTGCTGGGTCTCATCGACATCATGATGGTGAGCCAGCTTGGCACCACGGCAGTGGCGGCGGTCGGCTTGGGTAACCGGGTCTTCTTCTTCAATCTGCTGGTGATAGCGGGGCTCTCGGGGGGAGTCTCTGTATTGGCAGCCCAATATTACGGTCGCGGCGAGCTGGCCGGGGTGCGCCGCTCCCTGGCGCTGGCGCTGGTCGGTGCCCTGCTGGTGAGCCTGCCGTTTGCGCTCATCTATGTACTCGCGCCGGGCTGCGTACTGGGCTTTGCCAGCCAGGACCCCGAGCTGCGCCTGCTGGCCGATGAGTTCCTGATGATCACAGGCGCCACCATACTCTGCACCGCCATCGTAGTGCCGCTGGAGGCGGCCCTGCGATCCGTGGGCAACGCGGCAGCGCCGACCCGGATCGGCATCATTGCCATCATCGCCAACGTCATCCTCAACTATGCCCTCATCTTCGGCCATTTTGGCTTCGAGGCCATGGGCGTGGCAGGCTCTGCCTGGGGCACCACGATTTCCCGCCTGCTGCAGACAGCACTGCTGCTCTTCTATCTGGTGCGTCAGGAGCCCCGCCTGATCCCGCGTAAAACCGACTGGCGGGCCGCCTTTCGGCGCAAGGAGGTGGTGCGTTTCACCCTGATCGCCCTGCCACTGCTGTTCCACGATGGGCTCTGGGCCTTCGGCATGCTGATCTACGGCTTTCTCTATGCTCATCTTGGCACGGATTCGCTCGCCATCATGACCACGCTGGGGACGCTGGAGAGCATCCTCATCTCCCTCTTCTTCGGGCTGGCGGTGGCCTGCTCCACCCTGCTCGGCCACCGGCTCGGGGCGGAAGAGTACGAAGCCGCCTGGCAGCACTCCCAGCTGTTCCTGCTGCTGGCTCCCATAGGCGCTCTGTTGGTGGGGATAGCTGTCTGGCTGCTGCAAACCAATCTGCTGCAGTGGGTCGGCAACCTGCCGGGCGCCCTGATGGGAGAAGCGAGTCAGGTGCTCGCAGTCATGTGTCTGGGCATGCTGCTCAAAGTGTTCAACATGGTGGGCATCATAGGCGTGCTGCGCTCAGGCGGCGATGTGAACTACAGCATCTTCATCGACATCATCGCCATGTGGTGCATCGGCCTGCCGCTGGCCTGGGTGGCTGTCAGCCTGCTCGGCTGGCCCCTCTCCTGGGTGGTGGCCGTGGTGCTGCTGGAGGAGCTGTGCAAGGTGTTGCTGGTACTGCGCAGGATCCGCCAGCGTCACTGGCTCAGAAATCTGGTGCTGGGGTAAAGCGGGAAGGGGCAAAACACGGGGTCATATCAATGACAGAAAAACCCTGTTTGCAGTATGCTTTCCACCTCTTCAATCAGAGACAGGGCACCACTGTGTGAAGTGGTGCAATGCCCTGTCCAGTAGTCGTTTAAGGAGACGAGCATGCAACCACAAAAAGAGCTGATCACCGAGACTGCCCTGCTGGAGATGGCCAACGGCATCATCAAGAGCCACGAAGACTTCATCCACGGCATGCACGCCGATTCGGTGGAACAGAAAGGGGATATTCTGGTGTTCAAGGGGGAATTCTTCCTGGCCGAAGATGGCACTCCAACCGGCAAGACAATGGCGGTGTTCAACATGTTCAAGCTGCTTGCCCAGCAGCTCTCTGGCAAATATCAGCTGAGCTGAGATAACCAGGCTGCCAGCAAGATGCCGCCCTCAGGCGGCATCTGTCTTTGCAGGCGGGTGCAGACCATGCTCACCCGCCAGCTCCCCGACCACGCAGTTGCGCCCCGCCATCTTGGCCATGTAGAGGCATTCGTCAGCCCGATTGAGCAGATCTTCGACGCTCTCGCCGCGCTGGGCCAGGGTCAGACCGATACTGACCGTTACCTCCAGCAGCTCATCCGAGGTGGGGCTCTTCACCAGTCGCGCCTCTACTGCCACCCGCAGCCGCTCCGCCACCCGCTTCGCCTGGGTCAGCTCGCCGCAACGGGGCAACAGGATGGCAAACTCCTCGCCACCATAGCGGCCCAGCACCATGCCGGGCTCCAGCTGTTCTGCCAGGGTCGCCGCCACCTCTTTCAGTACCGCATCCCCCGCCAGATGGCCGAAGGTGTCATTGATGCGCTTGAACCTGTCCAGATCCAGCAGCATGACGGCAAAGGGGGAGTGCTTGAGATCCATGGTCACCCTGGCTTTGTCGAGCTGCTTCATCAGCAGGCGGCGGTTCATCATGCCGGTCAGTTCGTCCGTGGTGGACTCCCGGTAGAGTTGCAGCAACATATTGAGCTGGCCACACTGCACCCAGGCGCTGGCCAGGGCAAACAACCCCAGCAACCAGATCTGATTGAGGGTCTGCATGCTCCACAGCGGCTGCCCCACCAGCAACCAGTTACCCACCAGCGTGGTCACCATAATGCCCCCTGTCAGCTGCAAACTGAGGGAGAGCGGAATGGGGAAGATGGCAAACAGGCTGATGAGCAGATAGGGAAAGGCCATGTAGCCCGCTTGCAGCTCCTGATCCGCGCCAAAGCTGTGCAGGCAGATGAGGGCAAACAGCAGCATCACCGTCATCAGATAGCCCAGCGCCCACTTCATGCGCTCACGCTGGAAATGGATGAGATAGGAGAAGGGAATGAGCGGAGAGAGGGCCAGCAGGCAGAAAATCCGGGCCTGAAGCAGCGCATCAAACTGGGCGGCTGGCAGGGTCAGCCAGTCCACCAATGCCCAGGCGGGCAGCCCCACCATCAGTAAACAAGTGAGCAGACGCAGACGCACCGTCATAAAGCCCATGCGGGTCAGGGTAAAATCTTCGGAGTGGGCACGGGCACTCCAGAACTCCGACAGCTTCAGCATCCAGAGCCTCCAAATCACGAGAGAGGGCTCATTCTACGCCGTGAAAGTACAAAATCCTATGTAACAGACGCCATTTCAGGGCGAGCACCGTCACACAAACCGGCGGATCATAAACGCCATGCGCAAACGTTTCAACCCATGGAAAAATAAACCGGTTTCAGCCCGAATTAGCGCTGGTCAGTCTGATTTCAATCACTAAAATAGCGCCCAATTTTCTCCCCCCTCACCCACACATTCGAGGTATTTATGGAACAGGCTGCCGCCGCGCGCGCAACCCGAGAGGCACATCCCCCCAGACGTGCCCATAGCGAACTGGTCTATGGCATAGACGATGTCCCCCCCCTGCCCCAGACCCTGTTCGCCGCCCTGCAGCATATGCTCGCCATGTTTGTCGCCATCATTACCCCGCCCCTCATCATCGCCAATGCCCTCGGCCTCCCTGCCGCCGACACCCGTTATATCGTCTCCATGTCGCTGGTCATGTCCGGCATCGCCTCCTTCATCCAGACCCGCCGCTTCGGCCCCATCGGTTCCGGCCTGCTCTCGGTACAGGGCACCAGCTTCAACTTCCTCGGCCCCATCATCGCCAGTGGCCTCGCCCTCAAACAGGCAGCCATGCCCACCGAGGATCTGCTGGGTACCCTGTTTGGCACCATGCTGGTGGCCGCCCTCACCATGGTGGTGATGAGCCGCTTCCTCCATCTGGTCAAGCGGGTGATCACCCCGCTGGTGACCGGCATAGTAGTGCTGCTGATCGGTCTGACCCTGATCAAGGTGGGGCTCATCAGCATGGGTGGCGGTTACGCCGCCCTCTCTGACGGCAGCTTCGCCAGCCACAGCAACCTCTTCCTCTCCCTGCTGGTGCTGGGTCTTATCGTGCTGCTGCAGCGCAGCCGCAACCCCTGGCTGCGCCTCTCAGCCATCATGATCGCCATGCTGGTGGGTTATGCGGCAGCCCTGCTGCTGGGCAAGGTCACGGCACCCACCTTCGACGGTCCTCTGGTGATGGTGCCCATTCCCCTGCACTACGGTCTTGGCTTTGACTGGCAGCTGTTCGTACCGCTGGCAATCATCTTCGTGGTGACGGCGCTGGAGGCCATCGGCGACATGACGGCCACCTCGGACATTTCGGGTGAGCCTGTCAGTGGCCCTGTCTATCTGGAACGTATCAAGGGCGGGGTACTGGCCGATGGCTGCAACTCAATGCTGGCTGCCCTGTTTGCTACCTTTCCCATGTCTACCTTCAGCCAGAACAACGGCGTCATCCAGCTGACCGGGGTGGCCAGTCGCCATGTCGGCCTCTTCATCGCCGCCATGCTTGCCTTGCTCGGCCTGTTCCCGGCGGTCGCCAGCCTGGTGCAGCAAATCCC
Organism: Aeromonas sp. 5HA1; assembly: GCF_029237245.1. Lineage (NCBI taxonomy): Bacteria > Pseudomonadati > Pseudomonadota > Gammaproteobacteria > Aeromonadales > Aeromonadaceae > Aeromonas > Aeromonas sp. 5HA1. Next base: position 89,436 of record NZ_JAACFW010000002.1, on the reverse strand, counting down.
GGAACCCGTGTTGGGCGGCGCCACCATCGTCATGTTCGGCACCATAGCCGCAGCCGGGGTGCGTATCATCTCCCGTGAGGAGCTCGACCGCCGCGCCCTCATGATACTGGCGGTGTCGCTGGCCATGGGACTGGGTGTGGCTCAGGTGCCTGAAGTGCTGCAACATCTGCCTGAGCTGGCCAAAAGCGTGCTCTCCTATGGCGTCGCCACCGGTGGCCTCACTGCCATCATAATGAACCTGCTGCTGCCCAAACGCGGCATGGCTCACCCATGAGTGACCTCTCGCTGATAACGCTGCACATTGCCTGACCCAGGTAGATGATCCAGGCCCCGCACTGCGGGGCTTTACCTTGCCGGTTCCCGCAGGTAGTGTGCTGGGCAGCCTTTTTCCAAGGATGCCGTCATGCCCTATGCCCTGCTCCCTCCTCAAGCTGATGCCCACACTCCCGACCTGATTTTGGCGCAAGAGCAACGCTGGCTGCGCGACTGTGCCCGTGACGGCCAAGTCCGAGCCCACCTCTGGCAGGCCCCCCAATGCCTGATTGTCACCCGCAAGGACACGCGACTCCCCCGCTATCAGGCCGCCTGCGAACAGCTCGCCCGCGAAGGCTGGCCCGTCCATGTGCGCGACAGCGGTGGCACCGCCGTGCCCCACGGCGCAGGCATTCTCAACCTGTCACTGCTGCTGCCCCGCACCACCACGGATCTTGGCCACTACTACCTGCTGCTGGGCGCCCCCCTGCTGACCCTGCTGGCCGACCATGGCCTGAGTGGCGGCTACGACTTCGTGCCCGGTTCCTTTTGCGATGGCCAGTACAATCTGGTGATCGGGGGTCGCAAGATAACCGGCACAGCCCAGCGCTGGCTGGCACCGGGTCAGGATCACGGCGGCGCCGTGTTGGCGCAAGCCATGCTGCTGGTGGCAGGAGATGTGGATGAGGGCACCCGGATGGCGAGCCGTTTCTATGAGCTGGCGGGCGGGGAGCTGCGTTTTATGGCCGGCACTTCGACGACCCTGGCTCACTGCATTGCATGGCAGGGGAGCGATGAGGCGTTGGTGGAGAAGGTGCGAGGACGGCTGGAGACCCTGCTGACCGAGCAATAGGCATCTCACTCACCAAGGCTGAGAACGACTAGGGCACCAAAAACAAAGCCACGACCCGGGTCGTGGCTTTGGCTTTTTCGGTACAGATGAAATCAGGCCGTCTGCGGCTCTGGCTCAGACTCCGTATCGCGGTCACGGCCAAAGTAGGCACGGGTCTCGGCAATCACCACGTGGCGCAGACCGATGAGGCCGATGAGGTTGGGTACCGCCATCAAGCCGTTGACGATGTCGGCCAGCAGCCAAATCATGTCCAGATGGAGGAAGGCGCCGCTCGCCACCAGCACCAGATAGATGAGGCGATAGGGCTTGATCGCCTTGACCCCGAACAGATACTCGGTGCAGCGCTCGCCGTAGTAATTCCAGCCAAGGATGGTGGTAAAGGCGAAGAACAGCAGGCCAATGCTCACCAGATACTGGCCGATATGGGCATCCAAGCCTTGCGCAAAGGCGGCACTGGTCATGGCGGCGCCGCTCAAGTCTCCCCCCCACACACCCGTCACCACCAGGGTCAGACCTGTCATGGTGCAGATGATGATGGTGTCGATGAAAGTCCCCGTCATGGAGACTAGCCCCTGCTCTACGCAGGAGTTGGTCTTGGCCGCCGCCGCCGCTATGGGGGCCGAGCCCAGGCCTGACTCATTGGAGAAGACTCCCCGCGCCACACCGGACTGGATCGCCAGCATGATGCTGGCGCCGACGAAGCCGCCGGTGGCCGCATGGCCGGTAAAGGCGCTGCTTATCACCAGACCAATCGCCTCGGGCAAGGCCCCGGCGTTGTTCACCAGCACACCGAGGCAGGCGGCGATGTAAAAGATCGCCATGAAGGGTACCACCTTGCTCGACACGCTGGAGATGGACTTGATCCCTCCCAGGGTCACCAACGCCACTGTCAGGGTCAGCACAACGGCGGTCGCTTCACGGGGCACCGAGAAGGAGAGGCTCATGGCGTCAGAGATGGCGTTGACCTGGGGGAAAGTACCGATGCCGAAGAAGGCAACGCCAATGCCGAACAGGGCAAACAGCTTGGCGAGGAGTTTGGAGCCGAGCCCCATTTCCAGGTAGTACATGGGGCCGCCCGCCATCTGGCCGTTGGCATCCTGCTGGCGATATTTCACTGCCAGCAGACACTCGGCGTACTTGGTCGCCATGCCGAACAGGGCCGCCATCCACATCCAGAACAGGGCCCCCGGGCCGCCGAGCTTGATGGCGGTAGCGACGCCGACTATGTTGCCTGTGCCAATGGTGGCGGAGAGTGCGGTACAGAGAGCGCCGAAGCTGGAGACGTCCCCCTGCTTGCCCTGGCCCTGATCGCGACCAAACACCAGCCGCAAGGCGAGCGGCAAACGCACCACCTGAAGCAGACCCAGACGCAGGGTGAGATAGACACCGGTCCCGACCAGCAGGATCAGCAGAGGCGGACCCCAGATAAAACTATCGATGGCGGTTAACGCCGATTGAATTGATGACATGCATCCTCCTTAAAAAACAAAAATTAAGGAGGAGAAGGATGATCTTCCCAAATAGTCGCGATCACCAGAGGGTAATCGGATGCGGGCCAAGCCCAGGTACAACCATCCCATCCCCTCTGTCCTTTTGCCTGAGAGTTTCCGGCGCCAGCCTGCGCTTTCGTGCAGTCATGGTGCCTTGCTCCTTCGGCGCCCGATTCAACGGGTCTCTCCAGAGTATCGTCCAGTAGCAGTCCACACCGGTTGCCCGGTACCTGAAAGATTCACTTCTTCGGTGGATGGTCCCCCATCGCTCTCCTGCTACCTTCATCCGAACTAGTTTGGATTAGGAAGCGGGCATGTTAATCCAAAAAATGTGAGCTGTCTCGCACCCGGCCATCCTGGCCCCGGCTTTTTTTCCGTTCAGTCCATCTCCGGGATAAATGTTACTTGTTCGTTAACTATCAATAACTTAACGCGCACTATGCTGGATCAATCTGATCAACATCATTGACCGGCTCGCGTATCAAGATGATCTTTCGTCTCGACCAGAAAAACTTGCCGACATATCCAATCAAAATGCTTGCACAGAAACGCAATAAGCCGATAATCCCGCGCATAACTAAGCACTTTGCGATGGAGTTATGCACAGTGTTTGGTTGGTCCCTCCGGACCACTCGCCTGAGCCGGCCGCTGCCGTCTCAACAAACCAAGGCTAGGGCAAATCTGCCCCCTAAGGACTTTCAAAAGAGAATGAACGAGACCCTGATCGCACAAGATTACCGTCAACTGGTTGAACAATTCGGCTCTCCCCTGCTGCTGCTCGACAAGGAAGCCGTTCGCAAACAGTATCGGGCCCTGGTTGCCGCCCTGCCCGATGTGCGATTGCACTATGCACTCAAGCCACTGCCCCATGAGGCTGTGGTCTCTGTCTTGAAGGAAGAGGGGGCCTGTTTCGATCTCGCCACCAATGGCGAAGTGGATCTGGTGCGCAGCCAGGGGGTTCGCCCGGGACGCTGTATTCATACCCACCCCATCAAGCGCGACAGCGATATCCGCTATGCGCTGGAGTACGGCTGCACAGTGTTTGTCTATGACAACCCGCTGGAGCTGGAGAAGTTCATTCCCTACAAGGACGAAGTGAAGCTGCTGCTGCGGGTCAGCTTCCCGAACCCCGAGACCAAGGTCGACCTTTCCAAAAAGTTCGGCTGCACCCCGGAGCAGGCGCTGCCGCTGCTGCAACTGGCCCACGCCAAGGGGATCAAGGTGATGGGACTGTCGTTCCACGTCGGCTCCCAGGTGCCCCACGCCCGTCGCCACGTACAGGCCATCGACGCCTGTCGCGAGATCATGGAGCAGGCCTGGGATCTGGGGCTCAAACCCTGGGTGCTGGATATCGGTGGCGGTTTCCCGGTGGATTATGATGGCGGCGAGTTCGACATCGACGGCTTCTGCGCCCCGATCCGCGAGGCGCTTGCCAAGCTCCCTGCCACAGTGCAGAAGATTGCCGAGCCGGGCCGCTTCATCAGTGCGCCAGCCATGACTTCAATCTCCAGCGTGATGGGCAAGGCCCACCGCGGCGACAAGATCTGGTACTACCTGGATGACGGCCTGTATGGCAGCTACAACGGTCAGCTCTATGATCACGTCACCTATCCGGTCTCGACCCCCTATGCCCGTGGCGAGCAGCACAACTCAGTGCTCTCCGGCCCGACTTGTGACAGCGTGGACGTGATCCGCGAGGGGATCATGCTGCCGGATCTGGCGATCGGCGAACTGGTGGTAGGACGGGTCATGGGTGCCTACACCTGGGCATCGGCCTCGACCTTCAACTTCTTCCCCAAGGCGAGCATCCTGATCCTGGACAGCGCCCTGCAAGGTCAGAAGCTGGTGGCAGCTGCCTGAGCCTGCACCAGAGGAAAACAACGGAAGCGGGTGCTTGTTGAGCCTGCACCTGTCAAAAACAAGAGGGGGAAGCCGATGCTTCCCCCTCTCTCATTGCGCTTTATCCAGGCTGGCTAGATAAATTGACTGGTCAGCAACCAGCCGGTGTAAGCCACAAAGATGGCGAGCAGTATGCCCCCTTCCAACCGGTTGATCCGCCCCTGTCCCTTGCGACCCAGGCACATCACCAGCAGCAGCAGGGTCAGCCCCATCATGATGCTCCAGTCACGGCTGAGCACCTCGGGCGCCACATCCAGCGGCGCTATGCCTGCGGCTATGCCCACCACAGCCAGGGTATTGAACAGGTTGGAGCCGAGCACGTTGCCAAGGGCAAGGTCGTGCTCCTTCTTCTTGATGGCCATCAAGGAGGAGGCCAGCTCGGGCAAGGAGGTACCTATGGCGACTATGGTCAAACCAATCACCAGATCGCTGATGCCAAAAGCCTGAGCTATGGTGACGGCGCCCCACACCAGCAAACGGGAAGCCCCCACCAGCAGCACCAGTCCGACGATGAGCCAGAAGATGGCTTTCTTCAGCGGCATAGCCTCACTGTCGATATCTTCATTGACTTCGGCGTCAAGGGCGTCACCTTTACCGGTGATACCGGCCCAGATGGACCAGCCCATCAGCACCACAAACACCAGCCCCAGGATCAAGGCATCGGTGCGCCCCAGATGGCCGTCAATCAGCAGGGCACCGGAGAGCAGGGTAATGCCGAGCAGGATCGGGATCTCCTTGCGCACCACCTGGGAAGAGACGGCGATGGGGCTGATGAGGGCGGTAAGCCCCAGGATCAAGGCGATATTGGTGATGTTGGAGCCATAGGCATTGCCCAGGGCCAGACCCGGATTACCCTGCATGGAGGCCAAGGCCGAGACCACCATTTCAGGGGCCGAAGTACCAAAGCCTATGATCACCATACCGATAAGCAACGGCGGCATGCCCGCATAACGGGCGGTCGCGGCAGCGCCGTCCACAAACTTGTCTGCACTCCAGACCAGCAGCGCCAGTCCGGCAATCAGGGCAACAACAGCCAGAGTCATAATTTCTCTATCTCATCAGATGAAAAAACAGGAGCCAGGTTTTGAACCTGACTCCCTTCCAAGTTGGGCACAGTGTAACGGTCCGACTTGCCTTTTCAAGGGGAAATCAAACGTCGATTGATGATTTCAAAGTGCAGCCAGCAGACTGGAGGCATCGGAGACCTCGAACTTGCCGGGCGCCTCAACAAACAGGCGGGTGACCACACCATTCACGGCGATCAGGGCAAAGCGCTGGGCCCGCAAGCCACCGAAGGCGCCAGTCTCCTTGGCAAGGCCCAAGGCTTGCGTCCAGCTGCCGTCGCCGTCCGCCAGCATGGTGATGGCGTCGGCGTTCTGGGCCACCTGCCACGCCTTCATCACAAAGGCATCGTTCACCGACAGGCAATAAATGGCATCCACCCCTTTCGCCTTGAACTGGTCGGCCACTACCACGTAACCGGGCAGGTGGGCATTGGAACAGGTGGGGGTAAAAGCGCCGGGCACAGCAAACAGTACCACCGTCTTGCCGGCAAACAGGGCCTGGCTATCCTGCACCTGCTTGCCCTCGGCGGTGATAAAGGTAAATTCGCCCGCAGGCAGGGTCTGGCCAATGGCAATCATGATATCTCGTCCGTGATGAAGATAAGGAACCACAGTCTACCCCAGCCAGTGAGCCGGCAACACACCCCCATCTGCATCGCCATTTGAACTAACCTTGAGCAGGATCAGCCGACCAAGGAGGCCTCATGCAGCACTATTACGACGGACTGGAAATTCGTCCCTCCCCCTTGCGAGAGCAACAACAACTGGAGCAGCTCAATCAGCTGCTCACCCATGTCGGCCAGTATTGCGCCGGCTACTCAAGCGCCTATCGCCAGCGCCGTTTGCAGGAGTTGGGCGAGCTGGCCACACTGCCCCTGCTCGACGCCGCCGACCTGTTTGCCGCCCAGCAGGCCCACCCGCCCTTCGCCGGCCTCACGGGTCGGCCGGCCAGTCAGGCGCTGCGGGTCTTCGCCTGTCCCGGTCAGCTGGCCATTCCCGAATATGCGGGCGCGGACTGGTGGGGCGCGGCGCGGGCCCTGTTTGCCGCCGGTTTCAAGGCGGGGGAAGTGCTGCTCAACGGCCACGACTACCACATCAGCCCCACCGCCTTCATTTTCGACAATGGCGCTCGCCAGCTGGGAGCCCCCGTAGTGCCTTGTGGTCCCCACGATACCCGCCGTCAATTGGAAGCCCTGCGACGCTACGAGCCGACAGGATTTGTCGGGCCACTGGCGGCGCTGCTGGATCTGCTGGAAGCGGCGGAGCTGGCCGGGATCCCGAGCGACAGCCTGCGCTCTGCCCTTTTGTGCGAAACCTCCCACCCCGACACGGCGCCACTGCAGGCGGTCCACGGTATCCGTGCACTCAACTGCCTGGTGTTGCAGGATCTGGGAGTGCTCGCCTACGAGAGTCAGCCCGGTCAGGGCTTTATCGTCAACGAAAGCTGCATCGTCGAGATCATCGATCTCGCCACCTCGGAGCCGGTCATCGGCGATGTGGTCGGTCAGCTGGTGGTGACCCGGCTCGACCTGGAATATCCCCTGTTGCGGCTGGTCACCGAATGGCAGGGTCACTGGCTGGCGGGGGCCAGTCCATGCGGGCGTACCAATCGGCGCCTCAGGCTGGTGTAACCAATGCAAAAAATGCAAACGGGCAGCCAGTGGCTGCCCGTCTTGTCTCCGGCGAGGAGAATATCTGAAGAAGAGGCTTACCGCCTCGCCTGCCAGGTGGCGATGGCAAGCAGGGAATCCGGGGTAAACTCGGTGGCGCGGGCGGCAATCTCGGCCTGGCTCATCCAGTGCACCTCGCTCACCTCCTCGGCCTGCAGCTGCAGTGGGCCCTGATAGTGGCAACTGAAGAGCCCCCCCCAGACCCGGTAGCCCTCCCCCTCGGCATAGAAGTGACCCAAAGCCTCAAGGGGAACGTCAACTATCCCAAGCTCTTCGGCCAGCTCGCGACGGGCAGAGGGCTCCATCTGTTCGCCCGTGGTCACCACACCACCGGCGCAGGCATCCAGCATGCCGGGGCAAAAATCCTTGCTGAGAGTGCGCCGCTGCACCAGGATCCGATCCGTCTGGTCGAGCACCAGAATATAACTGGCGCGATGGCACAAGTTCTCCCGCCGCACCCTGGCCCGTTCGGCCACGCCGATCACCTTGTTATCCGCATCAACCACATCCACCCATTCCACGCGCAGGCCCTTTCGCTCATGTCGTTCAATTGCCCGCAGTATATCGGGGCAAGGAGGAGTCAGGGCAGCACTTTTTCACCTCATGGGTACAGACACGCTCCCCGGATACCCGCCGCGACACGGATTCATACAAACCTTTATTAAATGTCACATTAGTGTCACCCATGGACGGCATAGTGTGCCCTGTCCAAGCAACAGGTGTTTTGTGATGAAGGTGTTCAAGAACTTGTCTCCCCGCCAGATTGCCCGCTACATCAAGAGCTTCCATCGCGGCAGCTTCATGGTGGAGGCGCTGGGGCGATTCGAATTCAGCGGCGGAGAGATCAATCTGCAGAGCCTGACCTGCCGTCAGACCCTGAGTCTGGCCCGGCAGATCAATCTGGAGGTTCGCGGCCTGCGTCACACCAGCCTGCTGTTGGGGTAACTTCCATAGTCCTTTCTGTTTGTAGTCTGCTTCCATACTGGTTTTTGCCCGCCGGCTAGTCGCCGCGCGGGCCATTTTCTATGTCGGTGACCACACCGTTGCGCACTGTCACGAAACGCATGAAGGCATTCTTGCCAAAGTTGTAGGTCCAGCGCTCACCGTATGTGACCTGCACCAGATTGCCAAACTGGTTCACCTCGTTGCGGGTCAAGGTTTCACGCAGCATGGGCTCGCCACACTTGAGCAGCATCTCGGCGGTGCTGTCCCCCTCTGTGATGAGGGCGTTCTTGCAACGCATGGCATCGGCACTGGCCGGTATGCTCAGCAACAGCAGGGCCAGGGCGGCTCCCAGATCCAGAGGTCGTTTCATTGGCTATTCCATTTAAACAGGGCACTGCCCAGGGTGAGACAAGAGAGGGTAAACAGTACAACCCAGCCCAGCGGTGCGGCCACCTCGGCCCAGCCAGCTCCCTCAAGCATGACGGCACGGGCCTCCGTGATGATCTGGCTGAGCGGTAGCCAGGCCGCCAGCTGTTGCAGCCAGAGAGGCGCCCCTTCCAGCGAGAACCAGACCCCGGAGAGAAACATCATGGGCATGCTGATGACGTTGAGCAGGCCGCTTGCCAGCTCTTCGTTCTGAGTGCGGGCGGCGATGAGCAGACCCAGTGACGCCATGGCGGCCCCGCCCACCAAGGCGATAAGAAGCAGCAACCAGCCTGAGCCGAGCAGGGGCACACCAAGCAGGCCGTAGGCCACCAGAAACACCAGCAGGCTCACCACCAGGGTAATCAGGATCCGCGACAACAACTGGGCACAGAGAAACTCGGCGGCGGAGAGCGGCGTTGCCCTCAATCGCTTGAGCACACCGTTCTTGCGGTAACGGACTATGACGAAGCCGACCCCGAACAGGCCGGAAAACATCAGGTTCATGCCGATCACCCCGGGCAACAGCCAGTCACCATAACGGATCGCCTGACCGCTCAGAGTCTCTTTCACCAGTGGCTGAAAAATCGCCTGGCGCAGCAGGTATTCGGCCAGCGCCCCCTGGGCGGCATCCGGGTTGACCCAGTAGCGACCCGAACCGGGCGAGAGCAGCAGATCCAGCTGATGGTGGCGTACCTTGAGTCGCCCCTTTTGCTCATCGTCATAGGGAATGAGTTTGAGCAGCGGAATGGCGTTCAGGGGCGCATAGGCAGCAGGCAAGTCCCCCACTACCCCCATCTGCACCAGCGGCTTGGGCGGGCCGGAGAAGATGAGGGAGAAACCTATCACCAGCAACAGCGGGAAGGCCAGATTCCACACCAGGGCCGCCCTGTCCCGCACAAACTCCAGATTGCGGGCATAAAAAAGCGCACCGATCCGTTTTATGGCGCCTTTCATGCTCCGCTCCTTGTGCACCAAGCTGACGAGCGGCGCGACCACCGCAAGTCTCGCGTATGGAGGTGGGTGCCAACACGGCGTCTTGTCATGCTGCTCATGCGCCACTCCTCAGGCTATGGCCGGTCAGGTGCAAAAAGAGATCCTCCAGGTTGGGAGAGCGTACCTGCATGCCGGTCAGCGGGACTCCAAGGCTGAGCAACTGCGGCAGCAGGAGTGCCACGTCGGGACAGGTCAGCTCAACCTGATCGCCATGAGGCAAGAGCGGATAGCCCAGGCTGGCGAGGGCCGGGTGATCCGGCAATCGCACCAGCACACCGTCAAAATGCTGGGCCAGCAAGGCCGTGGGGGTATCCAGGCTGAGCAAGTGGCCGTGATCGACGATGGCGATGAGATCGCACAACTGCTGTGCCTCGTCCATATAGTGGGTAGTGAGCACCACCGTCTTGCCCTGGGCCTTGATCGCTTCAATGCGCTGCCAGAAGTGGTGGCGGGCCTGGGGATCCAGCCCGGTAGTGGGTTCATCCAGAAACAGCAACTCGGGGTCACCGAGCAGGGCGAGCGCCAGCAGCAGGCGCTGACGCTGACCGCCGGAGAGCTTGCGGCTGTCACGGTCGATGAATTCGCCCAGGGCGCACAGCTCGATGAGCCGCTCCTGGGGCAAAGGATGGGGGTAGAGGCTGGCAAACAGGCGCAGGGTATCGCGCACAGTCAGAAAATCCTGCAGCGCAGTGTGCTGGAACTGGATGCCGATGCGGGAGCGGTAATCGGGGCCGCGAGGGGCGCCATGGAACAGGATCTGGCCGCTATCCGGGGTGAGGACTCCCTCCAGCAACTCTATGGTGGTGGTCTTGCCCGCCCCGTTCGGGCCGAGCAGACCGAAACAGCAACCGGCTGGAATGGCAAAGCTGAGCCCGTCCACAGCCTTGACGCCGGGAAAGTGCTTGATGAGATCGACGACTTCGATGATGGCTGCCATGACTTGTCTCCCAGGAGAAGCCCTGACTATATCCAAATCTTTTGCAAAGGCACATTGTCTATCGACAAGGGCCCGCCAGGCAGAGGTACATCAAAAAGAAACGGCGACTTGTAAGTCGCCGTTTGCATCAAGCCAGCCGGATCACAGAATGTCCAGCAGCTCCACTTCGAATACCAGGGCAGAGTAGGGCGGGATGGAACCGGCACCACGAGCACCATAGGCCAGATCCTGCGGAATATAGAGCTTCCACTTGGAGCCAACCGGCATCAGTTGCAGGGCTTCAACCCAACCGGCGATGACGCCAGTCACCGGGAATTCAGCCGGCTCGCCACGGGCGACCGAGCTGTCAAACACGCCACCGTGGGTGAAGGTACCGTGGTAGTGCACGCGCACGGACTGACCGGCCACCGGCACGGCGCCATCGCCTTCTACCATGACTTCGTATTGCAGACCCGAGTCGGTCACCTTGACGTCGGCACGCTTGGCGTTGTCAGCCAGGAAGGCTTCGCCATCGGCGGCGGCCGCCTTGGCAACGGCTTCCTGCTCTTCCTGCATGCGTGCAGTGATAACCTGGAAGGCATCATTGATATCGTCACGGCTGACCGCGAACTCCAGACCATTCAGGGCATCTGCCAGACCTTGTTGCAGGGCCGGGATATCCAGACCGGCGAAGGCTTGCTGCGCCAGTTGCTCGCCCATGTTGCGGCCGATGCCATAGCTGGCCTTCTGTTCGATAGAGTCGTATTGGGACATTGAGATGTTGCTCCAGATCCAAGTAATAAAGAGGCGGGATAATATCAGACTTTTTGGCCAGGTGCTGCCGCCGGTCGCCCTGATTTCCCCGCCCGTGGGAGCGAGTTCACACCAGTCAGGTACGAACGCCGCCCATCGGCGGCGATCTTGTCAGGCACAATGACGCTGTGAGCCTTTGGACTCAAACCTCACTTGCTGTGACATCAGCGCGATCCAGCAAAGCCCGCACAGCAGCCACCTTGGCGCCGTCGGTGATATTGACCCGGCCGTCATCAGAGGTACCCATATTGACTCCATGCGGTACCATACCGCCGCGCCAGCCCATGCCGGACATGTGCACCTCGTTCACCCCGGTAAATTCGATGATGGTGCGCACGTTGTCGGCATTGATCCCGGCACCTGGCATCAGGGTGGCCCGGCCTGCCAGCGCCTGTTGCATGGCCTGCAAGGTCTCGAGCCCCGCCAGCGCGGTCGGTGCATGACCTGACGTGAGGATCCGCTCACAACCGGCCGCTATGATGACCTCAAGATCGGCACGCCAGTCGGAGCAGAGATCGATGGCACGATGGAAGGTGACGCCAAGGGGACCGGCTGCCGCGACCAGTTGCCTGAGCTGGGCAGCAGGCACCCGCCCCTCTTCATCCAGCAGCCCCACCACCACACCTTGCAACCCGGCGGCGCGAGCGGCGGCGATATCCTGCAGCATCATCTCGAACTCCCCTTCGCTGAAGCAGAAATCCCCGGCACGGGGACGGATCATGGCATAGACAGGGACGCTGGCGTGGCGGGCGGCCAGCTGCATGAAACCATAGGAGGGGGTCAAACCACCCAGCCCCAGCGCAGAGCAAAGCTCAATGCGATCCGCGCCAGCTTGCTGGGCGGTGAACAGGGATTCCAGGTTGTCGATACAAATTTCAAGACGGGTCATGATGACTCCTTTATTGGAGAGATCAGACAGCACATCTGATCTCATAAATTGAGCAAGGCCGCACCCCGCACCCCACCGGCACCGCCGAAGCGGGCCTGGCGGATCTCGGGCAGAGCGACACCGGGCAGCAGGTGGCCGGGCAGACGCAGCGGCAACTGTTGGTACAGGGCGGGCAGACCGCTCAAGCCGCCCCCCAGCACGACCACCTCGGGATCAACCACAGAGATGGCGGTAGCGAGTCCGGCAGCCATGATCTCGAGCCAGCAGTCGACCGTGGCCACCGCATCAGGCTCATGAGCCTCGAAGCGTTCCACTATCTGGTGGCCGCTGGCACGCTGACCGTGAAAATGGTGGTAGAGCCGCTCCAGCCCGCTGCCGGACGCATAGGTTTCAAAACAGACCAGGCGGCCACAGCCGCAACGGAGACGAGGCAGGTCGGGATACTTCATCAGCATGGTCGCAGGCAAGGGATAGTGACCTATCTCCCCCGCCAGCCAGTTACGGCCCTGAATGAGTTTGCCAGCAAGGTAGACGGCACCACCTATGCCGGTGCCTATGGTGACCCCCAGCGCACTCTCGGCACCTGCCGCCGCGCCCTGGTGCACCTCCGACCAGAGGAAGCAGTTGGCATCGTTGTCCACCTTGACCATACGACCCAAACGCTCGGCCAGATCGGCGCCCAGATGGCGACCATTGATGGAGGGCAGGTTCGCCGCCACTATGCTGTGATCGTGCCGATTGAGGATACCGGGAAAGCCGATGCCCACGGCGCCTCTTGCACTGAAGCGAGCGTCAGCCTCGAGTACCCGCTGGCAGATCAGCTGCTGCAGCCCCTCGTAATCATTGCCGGGAGTGCTCATGCGCACCTCATGACAGAGATTCAAACCGCCGTCATACACAGCGAACGCTATCTTGGTGCCACCGATATCAAAGCCGTAATACATGCTCACACTCCCTTGTCGGCGAGTTGCCTCACCTCAGCCTGTCCAGAGGGGCACATTGTATTAATTCGCAAAAAAAATAAAGTGACCGAGGGCGAAAAACGGGAGCTGGATCAAAGCAAACGGAACATTTGCCGTTGCAGGCAAGCCTGGCCAAGGCTCATCAGAGTGCGCTCCTGGCCGTCAAAGGCGAAACCGCGACGCAGGTAAAACCCCTCGCCAACCCGATTGCCATCGAGCAGCCACAATCTGACGCCTTCACAACCGGCGCGCCGCATCTGCATGGCCACCGCCTGCCACAGCCGCTTGCCATAACCCTGGCGCCAATGATCGGGGTGGAGGTAAAACGCCCGGATCCAGGCGGTGGGATATTCACCCTCTTGCGCCAACTGCCAGTAGAGCAGGCCGATGACCACCTCATCCAGACAGAGCAGCATGGGTCTTGGGCCCGGCTCGGCGAGCCGGCTGCGCCAGATTTGCAGATGTTCGGTCACCGCCAGCTGGGCCAGCATGTCGTTGCCAAGCACCTCACCGTAGGCAGCGAGCCAGCTGGCCCGCTGCATCACCGTCATGGCGGGGGCATCATCAAGCCGCGCCATGCGCAGGCTTATGCCTTGCATTGGGGTACCAGACCGGAGGCGCGCGCCTGCTCATAGAGTGGCCGGGCCTCGGCCTGCTGGGCCTGCAACTCGGCAATCCGGTTTTCGTTGCTGGGGTGGGTGGAGAGCAGCTGCGGCGGCGCCTTGCCACCGGCGGCGGCGCTCATGTTCTGCCACAGGGGAACGGCTTCGGCAGGATTGAAACCGGCACGGGCCATCAAGTCCAGACCCAGCCTGTCCGCTTCGCTCTCCTGCTCGCGGCCATAGGGCAGCATGACGCCCACCTCGACCCCGAGCCCCAGCGCCGTCATGGTGGCACCGCGATATTCGCTGCTGCCCATGGCGATATCCGCCGCCGCCAGACCAAGACCGGTCAGCTGGCTGCGGGAGAGTCGCTCGTTGGAGTGCTGGGCCAGCACGTGGGTCAGCTCGTGACCGATGACGGTGGCGAGCTGATCCTGATTCTTGGCGACCTTGAGCAGGCCGCTATAGACCCCTATCTTGCCACCGGGCAGGGCGAAGGCGTTGACCTGCTTGGAGTCAAACACCACCACCTCCCAACTGGTGATGCCATAACTGGCAGGCACCTGGGCGGTGACGGCCTTGGCAACACAGGAGACATAAGCATTGAGCTTGGCATCCTTGCTCACCTTCTCCTGCTTTTTCATCTGCTCGAAGGAGTCGGCACCCAGCTTGCTCATCTGCTGGGGAGAAAACAGCAGCATCTGGCTACGACCGGTAGGAGACTGGGCACAGCTGGCCAGCAGGGTAGAGCAGAGTGCCGCCAGGCCGAGCTTGAACAGGGGAGATGTCATGGAGGTGTCCTTCACCATAAAGATGCCCTATTTTCGGAAATGCAGGCGTCCGGCGCAAGTCGACAAATCGCCAGGTTCGGCGAAAGCGGTCACATGGCGTCACTCCAGTCTTGCTCAAAAAGAAAACGGGCCCCGCTGGGGCCCGCCTGTGAGAGGAGGAAAACCGGCTTACATAATGCCCAGTTTCTTCAGGTCAGCTTCGACCACTTTGGCCGGGACAGGCACGTAACCATCTTTGGCGACTATGCTTTGACCCGCCTTGGAGAGCATCATCTTCACGAACTCCTGCTCCATCGGGGCCAGCGGCTTGTTCGGGTGCTTGTTCACGTAAACGTACAGGAAGCGGGACAGCGGATACTTGCCGGTGATGGCGTTATCAGCGCTCGCTTCGATGAAGGTCTTGCCATCTTTGGACAGCGGCACGGCGCGTACACCCGAGGTGACATAACCGATACCTGAGTAGCCGATGCTGTTGAGGGACGCAGAAACGGACTGCACCACGGAAGCGGAACCAGGCTGCTCGTTCACACTGCTCTTGAAGTCGCCATCACACAGGGCGTGCTCCTTGAAGTAACCGTAAGTACCGGATACTGAGTTGCGACCGAACAGTTGCAGATCCTTGGACGACCAGTTGCCATCCAGACCCAGATCAGACCACTTGGTGGCAGCCTTGGCTTCGCCGCACTTGAGGGTGCTGGAGAAGACAGAGTCCACTTGCTGCATGGTCAGCCCCTTGATGGGGTTGTCCTTGTTGACGAACACGGCCAGGGCATCGACCGCGACGCGGATGGCGGTTGGCTTGTAGCCATAACGCTTTTCGAAAGCCTCTTCTTCACCGGACTTCATGGCGCGGCTCATGGGGCCGAACTGGGCAACACCCTCGGTCAGCGCGGTCGGCGCGGTTGAGGAACCGGCAGCCTGGATCTGCACGTTGACATTGGGATAAACCCGCTTAAATTCTTCGGCCCACAAGGTCATCATGTTGGCCAGGGTGTCAGAGCCGACAGAGGACAGGTTGCCCGAGATGCCGCTGGTCGGAGTGTAATCCGGCAGGTCTTTATCCACACCGGCAGCCAGGGCGCTGACAGAAAACAGGGTTGCTGCGGTAAATCCGATTACACCAGCCAGTTTGTTGAGTTTCATCCAATCTCTCCAAAGTTACAGAAGGTCCGTTCTTAAGACGGCGCCAGTATCTGACCTGGCAGTGACAAATTTATGGATTTAATGTGACACTTTAATGACATGACAAGACTTTTGACCAAATGAAGAGAGAGCAGCGTCTGCTGCCCTCTCTTTCGCTAACTTATTGCCAGTAAAGACTATTTAACTACTACCATACGGGCTGGAATGAGAAAGCTGAAACGGCTGCCAGCACCGACCCGACTCTCGATATCGAGCTGACAGTCGTGATGGCTCAAGGCGTGTTTGACGATGGCGAGTCCCAGTCCGGAGCCACCAGTATGCCGTGAACGAGCCTTGTCGACCCGATAGAAACGTTCGGTCAGACGCGCCAGATGCTCGGCCGGGATCCCCTCCCCCTCATCCTCCACCGCAAACAGCGCCATGGCGCCCTGCTTGCGCCACGCCACGCTGATCTTGCGACCCGCCGGTGTGTAGTGAATGGCGTTGTAGACTAGGTTGGAGACGGCGCTGCGCAGTTGATCATTATCTCCTCGCACGAAAAGGTTCGGTTGCACCAAAAATTCAATCTGGTGTGCACGCTCCCCCGACAGCGCCCGTGCCTCCTGCTCCAGCAATCCCAGCATGGCGGGCATGTCCACCAGATGGGAGAGATCCACGGTCGGAGCCGCCTCGATACGGGACAAGGTAAGCAGCTGATTCACCAGATTGTCCATGCGGATGGTCTGTTCCATCATCACCTTATGCGCCTTGGCCCACATGGCGGGCGGCGGTGGCTCCTCCGTCATCTCCAGATAGCCCTTGAGCACGGTGAGCGGGGTACGCAGTTCATGGGAGACGTTGGAAACGAAGTGCTTGCGGGTCTTCTCCAGGCTGCGCAGCCGGGTGACATCCCGCACCACCAGCATGGCCTGATCCTCGGCGTAGGGCATGATGCGAAACTCGAGAAACTTCTCCTCATTGATGGGAGAGTTCATCTCGAACGGTTCGTCATACTGCCCCTTGCCCAGATAGGCGCCAAAGGCCGGACTGCGAATCAGATTGCCGATGTGCTGACCGGCATCTTCCGGCCAGCGAAAACCAAGCAGTTGCTCCGCCAGCCGATTGCACCAGAGGATGCTGCCGTCGGTGCGAAACACCACTGCGGCATCGGGCAGTGCCTCGGCACCTTCCCGAAAGCGGCGGATAAGACCCGCCAGCTCGCGGCGACGGGCCCGGTGACGCTGCTGCAACTTGTAGATGCCGTTGAAAATATACTCCCAGCTGCCGCTGCCATTGGGGGGAACCAGGCTGCGATCGTGCCACAGCCAGTCCGACAGCCGCTTCAGGAAGCGATAGTGCCAGCCCAGATGCAGCACAGTGGCTGCCAGCAGGCAAAGGGCGAGGGTATTCGTCAACCAGCCGACCAGAACGAAGGGCGCATAGAAGAACGCCATCCGCCACAACTGTCGCCGCCAGGCATAAGGTTGCAACATAACTTCCTCTACAGACGGGTTGAGAAGCGATAGCCTGCGCCGCGCACCGTCTGAATCAATCGATCGTGACCCGTCTCTTCAATGGCCTTGCGCAAGCGACGAATATGCACATCCACGGTTCTGTCCTCGACATACACATTGGTACCCCAGACATTGTTGAGCAACTGCTCGCGGCTGTACACCCGCTCGGGGTGAGTCATGAAGAAGTGCAGCAACTTGAACTCGGTCGGTCCCATGTCCAGCGCCCTCTCTTCGGCACTGACTCTATGGGAAACCGGATCCAGCTTGAGCCCCTGCACCTCGATCACCTCGTCCACCGAGGTGGGGGAGACGCGGCGCATCACAGCGTGCAGGCGGGCGGTCAACTCCTTGGGGGAGAAGGGCTTGGTGATGTAGTCATCGGCGCCGGCCTCCAGGCCGCGTACCTTGTCCTCTTCCTCACCACGGGCGGTCAGCATCACCACAGGGATCTGGCGGGTCACCTCATCCTGCTTGAGTTGCTTGATGAACTGAATGCCACTGCCACCGGGCATCATCCAGTCCAGCACTATGAGTTCGGGGTAGGGTTCACACACCTTAGCCAGTCCATCGGCGTAATCTTCCGCCTCGATTGTTTCGTATCCCTTTTGCTCAAGCACGAAGCAGAGCATTTCGCGGATCGGTGCTTCGTCCTCGACCACCAGAATTCGCTTAGCCATATCCCTTCTCTCTCCTGTGTGAAGATGGGTGCGCCAATTATTAGAATTTTCTGTGACACTTTTATGACTTTATGACAGGCGAGATGATAAACGTTTTCAGATTCAGTTGGCAGCAGTGAGTTGCAGCAGGTCCCAGCGGTTGCCACTGATATCCTCGAACACCACCACCATGCCGTATGGCTCGCTACGTGGCTGTTCACAAAAATGAACACCGTAGTCCAGCATGCGCTGGTAATCAGCCCAGAAATCGTCGGTTTCGAGGAACAGAAATACCCGGCCACCGCCCTGCTGACCGATGGCGGCCTGCTGCTCGGGCGTGGCGGCGCGAGCCAGCAAAAGCGCCGAGCCGGGCGCGCCGGCAGGCGCAACCCGCACCCAGCGCTTGCCCGGTTTACCCGGTTCATCGAGGGGGGTGTCTTCCAGCAATGTAAAACCCAACCCCAGGGTAAAGAAGGCGATGGCCTCGTCATAGTCGGCCACCAGCAGGGCCAAAGCGCCAATGTGTTGTGCCATGGGGAATACCTCAGCAGATGAATGAAGGGGGCTAACGCCCCGGCTGGCGCGCATCATAGCGGCTTGGGGACTTGGGCTCCAGCAGCAATGCCCCGCTCGAAGGAGCAGCCCTTCCCCGGCCGCCAGACCTGCGTTCTATTCCACCTCCTATTCCACCTCGACCCGGTTGCGCCCCCGCTTTTTGGCCTGATAGAGCGCCTCGTCGGCTCGCTTGAGAACCTGCTCAAGGGGATCCCCACGCCGCTCCGCCACCCCGAACGAGGCCGTGATGGACAGCGCCAATGGCCAGTGCGGATAAGCCACCAAGGCGGCTCGCAGCTGCTCCGCCAGTGCCTTGGCACGGGCCTGTTCGTAGTGCAGGCAGACCAGCACGAACTCCTCCCCGCCCCAGCGCACCAGCCGGCACAAGCTATCGCAGTGGCGCAGGACTTCGCTCACCATGTGCTTGAGCACCTCGTCCCCAACCGGGTGACCATGGCCATCGTTGACAAGCTTGAAGTGGTCTATGTCGATATAGATGAAAGAGAGGGGCATATCGCCGAGCTCGGCCAGCAGCTTGTTGCCACCGAACCGGTTGAGGGCACCGGTCAGGGGATCGTACCTGGCCTCCTCCTCGGTGCGCCGGGTCTGCTCGCAGAGGCTCTGGCTGCGCGCCTCCGCCACCTGTCTGGCCTCACGGGCCTTGCGCAATCGATCCCGCATCAGCAGGTGCTGCACCATAAACAGCAGCAGGCCGTAAACCAGCCAACTCAGCAGCAGGGGACGATAGAAGGCTCCCGGTTGCACCCAGCGACCATAGAACTCCATCCGCTCCAGCACCAGCCGGTAGTGACCAGGCTGCATGCCGACGCCGGAGGCGATTTCCACTGCGTAGACATGGCGCAGGTCCTCCCCTTGCTGGGCCAGCGGAATGCGGTACTGCTGGATCCACCAAGTGGCAGGCGTGAAGACCCGCAGCGGCACGTCCTGCAGCCGCCCGTAATCATCGGGACGAAAGATCACCTCGTTGAACTTGTGGGAGGTGGCATCGCCCGCCCGAGAGTAAATCGGGTGGTAGTTGCGCAGATAGAGGCGCCAGAACTGGGGCTCTGGCCCCTCGACCTGCAGCTGGATGCGCGCCCCCTCGAAGCGGGAGAGATCAATGCCCTGCTCCGGCAGACTCAGCGTCAGGATCAGTTCACAGAAGGGGTACTCATAGCCTTCGCGCAACTGGCAGTCGATGGCTGGCTTGTCCGTCGGCAAAGGGTAACCGCTTTGCTGGCCGGCGGCCGACAGCAAGGTAGTGACAGAGGCGCCGCCATGGATCCTGTCATCCTGTACCGCCACCGACAGGCGGGCATTGGCCAGCATGTCGAGCCGCCGATCCGGCCCGAATTCAAACAGCAGGATCGCCAGCAGGCTCAACCCCAACAATACCCAGAACAACACATTGGCCAGACGAGAATAGGAAAAGGTCATATAGGCTCCACCCGACTAGGTGCTCTGACTCCATACCCCGAGATCCGCACGCCCGGCTCCCGTGGTTATTACACGCGCCGACACCGGCGCCATACTGTATTTCTTCAGCCGGGTACCGGCAGACAGACCCGGACCAACCCGGGATCAGGCGCAGCCGTACTGCAGCAGGCTGGAGGCGCCAGGTTGGCGCCCCGGAAAGCCACGCGCTTGCCAATCAGATTGTGAATCTCAGGATAGAACACTCCATGCCATGAAAAATAAAGAGAAATCAATAAAAAGGGCCCTGATGGCTCATCTTGCACAAGGGGAATGGCGGGCAACAAAGCCCTCAGGGTCCTTCACGCAGCGCCCGGTAGAGGGTGGTGCGACTGATACCGAGCTGGCGCGCCGCCTCACTCACATTGCCCCCGCACGCCGCCAGGGTCTGCCGCACCCGCAGCCGGTTCTGTTCACGCAAGGTGGAAGTACTCGCCTGCGACGAGGCCGCTGCCGATGCAGCGGGCAGATGCAGGTGAGCGGGCTCAATCCAGCCCAACCCTTCCGCCAGCACGCAGGCCACCTCCAACGCCTGCTTGAGCTGGCGCACGTTGCCGGGCAAGGGATGGGCCAGCAGTTGCTGCTCCGCCTCCGGCGTCAACTGCAGGGCCGGGTCCATCTCCGAGAGCAGGCGCTGGATCAATCCCTGGCGCTCGCCCTGTGGCCATGCCCGCAGCGGTGTCAGCTGCTGGCGCCAGCCGCAGACTCGGTAATAGAGGTCCTCGCGAAACGTCCCTGCCTGCACCATGGCCGCCAGATCCCGGTGGCTGGCGCTGACCAGCCAGAAATCCACCGCTTCGGGCTTGTGGCTGCCGACCGGGGTAACGCTGCGCTCCTGCAGCACCCGCAGCAACCGGGTCTGGGCCAGCAGCGGCAGCTCGCCGATTTCATCCAGCATCAGGATGCCGCCGTGGGCGGCGCGCAGATAACCCTGACTGCCCTGGCTGCGGGCGCCACTGAAGGCCCCGCCCACATAGCCAAACAGCTCGGCCTCCACCAGATCTGCCGGCAGGGCGCCGCAGTTGACACACACCAGGGGCTTGTCCTGCCGGCTCGACGCCCGATGCAGGGCACGCACCAGGTGCTCCTTGCCGCTGCCGGTCTCCCCCTCGATGAGCAGCGAGATACCGCGCTCCAGCATCTTGAGCGGCACCTGTGCCGCCCCTTGTTGCGCTGTTTGCCGGGGCGCCACAACCGGCTCTGACACCAGCCGCAGGCCACGGTGTTCGCGCAGCAACTGCTGGCCATCGAACCTGTGCTGGCCGAGCCAGAGTCGTCCTGCCCGGTTGGCGCCGAGCAGCTCGCCCCCCTCCCCCAGCAGCAAACGGGCGGACCAGAGACTCTGGGGATCGAGATCCACCAGCCAGCCTGGCTGGCGCGCCAGCAGCGCGTTTTCGAGGGTCATGGCCAGGAGCCGAACCGTGCCCAGCATGTCGCCATCGTGGTGGGCCGCATCGGTGGAAATGTCGAGCACCCCGAGCAATTGCCCGTCCGGCCCGAGCAGGGGGCAGGCGCTGCAACTGAGGAAGCTGTGCTGGGCGAAGAAATGCTGATTGCCGAGCACCTGCACCTCGCTCTGCTCGGCGAGCGCTGTACCTATGGCGTTGGTGCCCTTGCTCGCCTCCCCCCAGCGGGCGCCGCTGCGCAAAAAGATGCGCTCGGCGTGGCGGGCGAAGCCATCGTCACCGCTGGCGGCCAGGATGGCGCCCTCGCCGTCACACAGCAGCAGGCGACAGGGCCTGCCCGCCAGCAACTGGGCAAACAGCGGCAGCACGAAGCGCTGGAAGCAGGCAATCAGCGTCTTGTGCTGCTCCTGGCGGGCCGACAGCTCCCCCTGGGGAAGCAAGTCCAGATCGGCGCTCTGCTGGCGATGCAGGCCCTGATGCAGGCAGCGCTGCCAGGAACGCTGGATCGGACTGGGGCTGGAACTGTGCTGCGGTAACTCGCTCATCACGCCTCCTGTTCAAAAACGGCACGACTGTCGCGGCCACTGTCCAGAAACGGCACAGTTTTATCGCCACAGCCTTGGTCATTGGTTAACCAAGATACGCTGCCGCACCCAGTTTGATAACGTTTTTGTAACCTTTTGTGTGCTGGTCAGACCCTTTGGCATGGCCCTTGCGATAACCCCTGCGTACCACCCCGGTCAGCCAGCGCGTGCAGCCGGGCAGGACCTTCACACACATAAGGATGATGAGATGATTTATACCGCTCCCGGTCAGGCAGGCGCCCTGGTCAGCTTCAAGTCCCGTTACGACAACTTCATCGGGGGCGACTGGGTAGCCCCCCGCGCCGGCCGCTATTTCGAGAACATCTCGCCGGTGGATGGCAAGGTGTTCTGTGAGGTGGCCCGATCCGACGCCGCCGACATTGAGCTGGCGCTGGATGCCGCCCACAAGGCGTTCGCCAGCTGGAGCAAGACCAGCGTCACCGAGCGCAGCAACCTGCTGCTGCGCATCGCCGATCGCATCGAGCAGAATATCGAAGTGCTCGCCATCGCCGAGACCTGGGAGAACGGCAAGGCGGTGCGCGAGACCCTGGCCGCCGACCTGCCGCTGGTGGTGGATCACTTCCGCTACTTCGCCGGCTGCATCCGTGCCCAGGAGGGCTCGGCCGCCGAGCTGGACCAGCACACCGTCAGCTATCACTTCAAGGAGCCCATCGGCGTGGTCGGCCAGATCATCCCCTGGAACTTCCCGCTGCTGATGGCGGCCTGGAAGCTGGCCCCGGTGCTGGCGGCTGGCTGCTGCAGCGTGCTCAAACCCGCCGAGCAGACCCCGGTCACCATCATGCTGATGATGGATCTCATCAAGGACATACTGCCCCCCGGCGTGGTCAACGTGGTCAACGGCTTCGGCGCCGAGGCGGGGCAGGCCCTGGCCACCAGCGATCGGATCCAGAAGCTGGCCTTTACCGGTTCGACTGAAGTCGGCGCCCATATACTGCGCTGCGCCGCCGACAAGCTGATCCCCTCCACCGTCGAGCTCGGCGGCAAATCCCCCAACATCTATTTTGCCGATGTGATGCAGCACGAGAGCCAGTACATCGACAAGGCGGTGGAAGGCATGCTGATGACCTTCTTCAACCAGGGCGAGGTGTGCACCTGCCCCTCCCGCGCCCTGGTACACGAGAAGATCTACGATGACTTTATGGACAGGGTGCTGGCCCGCGCCCGCACAATCGTGCAGGGCAACCCCCTGGACACCGCCACCCAGGTCGGTGCCCAGGCGTCCCGCGAGCAGTTCGACAAGATCCTGAGTTACATGGAGATAGGCCGTGGCGAGGGGGCCAAGATGCTGATAGGCGGCGGCCCGGCCAAGGTGAGCGGCCTGGAGGGGGGCTTCTACATCCAGCCCACCATCTTCTCGGGCCAGAACAAGATGCGGGTGTTCCAGGAGGAGATCTTCGGGCCGGCGCTCGGGGTCACCACCTTCAAGGACGAGGCGGATGCGCTGGCCATTGCCAACGACACCCAGTACGGCCTGGGGGCGGGTCTGTGGACCCGGGACAGCAACCTGGCCTGGCGCATGGGGCGCGGCATTCAGGCCGGCAGGGTCTGGGTCAACTGCTACCACGCCTATCCGGCCCACGCGGCATTTGGCGGCTACAAGAAGTCGGGGATAGGCCGTGAGACCCACAAGATGATGCTGGATCACTACCAGAACACCAAGAACCTGCTGGTGAGCCACGACATCAACCCCCTCGGCTTCTTCTAGTCCGATCACCTGCCATGAGAAGGGCGCCTGCGGGCGCCCTTGTTGTTATGGTTCGCCAGGCGCCCCTTCCCGCTCTATCCCCATGCCTCCCAACTGCTGGCGATAGCGCTGGGGTGAGCAGCCCAGCTCACGGTTGAACATGGCGATAAAGGCCGAGGTGGAGCCGTAACCGAGCCGCCAGCCAATTTCCTGCACTGGCAATTCCCCCTTGAGCCAGGCCAGCGCCTTGAGCAGCTTGAGCCGGGCCCGCCACTGGCCGAAGTTCATCCCCAATTCCCGCACGCAGCGCCGGGCCAGGGTGCGCTCCGTGCTGTGCAACTGCTCGGCCCACTGGGCCAGGGTGCGCGGATCGGCAGGGTCACTGCGCAGCGCCGCCAGCATGGGGGCCAGCAGCTTGTCCTGGCTCATGGGCAGGTAGCTATCCTGGCAGCGGGTGCGGGTCAGCTTCTCCACCAGCAGCTCGGCCTGGCGCACATCCCATTCATCCTGCATGTGGCCCAGCTTGCGCTCGCAAAAATCCGCCAGCATGGCCCGGATGAGTGGTGTCATCTCCAGCAGGCAGGGCTCGGCCGGCAGCCTGGCCGCCAGGGCGTGATTGACATAGATGGAGGTATAATCGAGGGCCTGCTGGTTGTAGGAGGCGTGCTCCAGATCCGCCGGCACCCAGATGAGGTAGTCGGCGGGAGCCACCAACCGATGATCATCCAGCACTATCTCCATCACCCCCAGGCTTATCAGGCTGAGCTGGCCCCAGGGGTGGCTGTGGGGCGCGCAGGCACTCTCGGCCTGGATCTGCTGATAGCGCAGATAGAGGGGATTGGGCTCGGGCAGGGCTATGTCCATCGAGTGATAGTGATGTAGTGCCATATCAGGGCAACTTGTCCTTTCTGCGGGATGAATTGTCAGTTTTACGTTACTTGATAACAGAAAGACAAGGATAGACTGGCCATCTCGATAACAAGGAGCCTTTGATGCGTATCTTCTTCCCGCTTATGTTCCCGCTGATGGCCGTACTGATCTGGGCCACCAATACAGTGGTGTCCAAGGCCGCCGCCGATGTGCTGGATCCCGCCGCCATCTCCTTTTACCGCTGGGTGATCGCCGCCCTGGCGCTGACCCCCTTCTGCCTGCCACAACTGTGGCGCCGCCGTCACGAAATCCGCCCCTGGCTCGGCAAGCTGCTGGTGCTGGCAGCCCTTGGCATGGTGCTTTACCAGTGCCTCGCCTATTACGCCGCCCACACCACCTCGGCCACCAACATGGGGGTCATAGGTTCGCTCATTCCGCTGCTGACCCTGCTGCAGAGCGCCCTCTTCTTCGGCCAGCGCCCCGGCAAGCAGGCGCTGCTCGGCATGAGCATCTCCCTGTTCGGGGTGTTCTGGCTGCTGAGCCAGGGCCAGCCGCTGGCCCTGCTGCACGACGGCATCACCCCCGGGGACGGGCTCATGCTGCTCGGCTCCGCCAGCTACGCCCTCTATGGCCTGCTGATCCGCCGCTGGCAACTGCCGTTTGGCCCCTGGCTCAACCTCTACATGCAGATCCTGCTGGCTGTGCTGCTGCTCATCCCGGTCGCCCTCAGCGCAGACTCCCTGGCAGTGCCCGCCGAGGGCTGGGGTCTGGTGCTGTTTGCCGGGCTCGCCTCCTCCCTGCTGGCGGCCTACTGCTGGATGCGCGGCCTCGCCTGCATGGGAGCGGAGCGCACCTCTGTGTTCATGAACCTGATGCCGCTGTGCACGGCGCTGATCGCCGTCATCACCCTGGGGGAGCCCATTCACGGCTATCACCTGCTGGGTGGCGGCCTGATCCTGAGCGGCGTCATGCTCTCCCAGTTCAAGCCCAGGGTGCGCCCCGCCCTTGTGGAAGAGGCATAAACCGGCGAGACCAGCCGCTGCAGCACAACACAAGAAGGGAGCCTCGGCTCCCTTCTTGTTCGCTAAAAACCACAGGCTCGGTTATCCCGGCGCTAATGGTAAGCCCCTCCCGACACAACTGTGATTCAGGTTTGCTCGTGGTGCGCCTTGTGCGGGTCGCGCCGGGCCTTGTCATGAGCAGCAAAGGCTTTTCGGGCCGCGCTGATGCCATTCATGCAGGCCGGGACACCGGCATAGACGGCTATCTGGAGCAGGATTTCGATGATGGTTTCCCGGCTGACGCCCACATTCAACGCGGCCCGGATATGAAATTCGAGCTGCCCGGGTGCATTGCCCATCGCCATCAGCGCAGCAACGGTAAGCATCTCACGGGTGCAGAGATCAATACCGGGACGGGAGAGCACATCGGCAAAGGCAAATCCCAACACCAGTTCGGCAAAATCTGGCGACAGGGCATCCAGATTCGCCGCGACCTGATCCGGCGCCTGCGGGTCGAGCCGGGCCAGCAGCGCAAAGGCCTGTTCACGCCGCTCGGACGATAAGCCGCTCATGCGTTCACCCCCTTCATGCCTTCTCGGGTATAGCGATCCCCTGCCACTGGCAAGGCCCTGATGGCACTGTCCAGCGCGGCGAGATCCCCGGCCTCCAGACGCACCGACAAGGCGCCCAGGTTGTCCAGCAGATGGGGGATCCGCCTTGTGCCGGGGATGGGCACTATGTCGTCCCCCTGCGCCAGCAGCCAGGCCAGGGCGATCTGCGCCGTTGTGCACTGCTTGCGTGCCGCCAGGGCCATGATCACCTCCACCAGCGAGCGGTTGGTGGCGATGTTTTCCTGTTGAAAGCGCGGCAGGTTGGCCCGAAAGTCACCCTCTTCAAACGCCGTATCCTGCTGGAAACGTCCGGTCAGAAAGCCGCGCCCCAAGGGGGAGTACGCCACCAGACCTATGCCCAGCTCGCGGCAAGCTGGCAGCACCTGGGCTTCGACATCCCGCGTCCAGAGGGAATATTCCGTCTGCACCGCCGCCACCGGATGCACGGCATGGGCACGCCTCAAGGTGGCCGCGCTGACCTCGCACAGGCCGACACGGGCAATCTTGCCCTCCTGCACCAGCTGCGCCAGCCCTGCCATCGTCTCTTCGATGGGGTGCGCCGGATCGATGCGATGCACATAGTAGAGGTCTATCTGCTCGACCCCGAGCCGGCGCAGCGAGGCTTCACAGCTCTGCCGTGCATATTGGACGCTGTTGTCCAGAGTGCGCCTGTACTCGCCGCTCTGACGCACTATGCCGAACTTGGTGGCGACCTTGACCCCGGCTCCGTGGGTCGCCAGAAAGCGGCCGATCAGGGCTTCATTGTGGTGCGGGCCATACATGTCGGCGGTGTCGAGAAAATCGATCCCCATCTCGACAGCCCGGGCCAGCACCCGCAGCGCCTGCTCATCATCCCGCGGACCATAAAACTCACTCATGCCCATGCAGCCGAGGCCCATGGCGGATACGTCCAGATCAGTGCCCAGTGTTCGTCGTTGCATACATTTCTCCTTACAAGATGGAGGTTAGTATGGTCTTCCGAATATGATTCAGGTATAGACTGGATTGGTAGTCAGCTTTCCGATTTTGGAAGATACATGAACGCTCTCTTGCTATGGGATGACGCCCGGGTCTTTCTGGCCATCGCCCGCAGCGGCACCTTGAGTGGCGCCGCCCTCGCCCTTGACATGGGCATTGCCACTGTCTCTCGACGGCTGGATCGCCTGGAGTCGGCACTGGGTCTGCCGTTGTTCAGTCGTCATCAGCACGGCTATCGGCTGACCGACGATGGGGATGCCCTGCTGGCGCGGGCCGAGGCGCTGGAACATGCCGGGCATGCCTTTGGCGAAGCCGGGCAGCAGCAGGGACAAGTGGCCGGATGCGTGCGCCTCGCCACCGCAGACAATCTGGCCAATCCGCTCATTATTCCCTCCCTGGCCAGGCTGTTTGCCATTCATCCCGACCTGAGGGTGGAGCTGGTCACAGGCGTGCAAACGGTGAACCTGCACAGGCGCGATGCCGATCTGGCCGTGCGCATGGTCAAGCCTGACGCCGGCAACGTCACCATCAAGCGGCTGGGCACCCTGGGCTTCGGCCTCTATGGGGCCAGCAGCTATGTCGATAGCCGTCAGCCAGGCACAGATGCCGCCAGCTTCGATGAGGATGCCTTTATCGGCTGGGGGGAATCCCACAGCCATTTGCCCGCAGCCAAATGGATTGCACGCATGCTGCGTGGGCGCCCCTGCAGGGTGGAGACCAATACCCTGTCGGCCCAGCTGGCCGCCGCCACCGCCGGTCTCGGGCTGGCGGTACTGCCCCATTATCTGGCCAAAGAGACGGACCTCGTCTGCCTCCTGCCCGAGCTGGGGGTAGATCAGCCGATCTGGCTGGTGATCCACACAGATCTCGCCCACTCCAGACGGGTGCGGGCCGTCGCGGATCACCTGATCCAGCTGTTTGAAGAGGCCGAGTCGGCCCTCCACCCTTTCCCTCTGGGCGCACTGTGAACCGGGAGGATGGAAAAGGCTGCCATCCATGTGGCAACGGGCAAACAGCAAGAAGGGAGCCGAGGCTCCCTTCTTGCATTGCATCTGCGCGCAAAAACCGCCGGCTCAGTTGCCCCGGCGCCAGTGGTAACGCCGCTCGGGCCGGCCACGCTGACCGTAGTTGAGATCCACATCGACCCTGTCTTCGGACTCCAGATACTCCAGATAACGGCGCGCCGTGGTGCGGCTGAGCGACAGCCGCAGCGCCACCGTATCGGTGGAAAATGCGGTATCCGGCTCGCCGGCCAGCAGCTCCAGCACCTGGCGCAAGGTGATGGCGTCGATCCCCTTGGGGGTATCGCGCACCTCCCTGGCCTGGGGGCGCCCCTTGCCCATCAGCCGATCCAGATCGCTCTGCTCCAGGGAGCCACGCTCGCAGATGCGCCTGTGCAGGGTAAGGGTCTCGTCCAGGCTCTGCTGGATGCGAAACAGCCGCAGCGGCTTGATGATGTAATCCTGCACCCCCAGGTTGAGGGCCTGCTGTATGGTCTCAACGTCGCAGGAGGCGGTCACCATGATGACGTAAGCCTCGCGGTTGTGGCTGCGCAGCCGGTTCACCCACTCCAGGCCCGAGCCGTCAGGCAATGAGATATCCACCAGCAGCAGTTGTGGTTCGGTCGCACGCATCATGAGATCGGCCTGGGTCAGGCTTTCGGCCCGACCCAGCAGGGAAAATCCGGGGGTGGAGGAGACCAGCTCGGCCAGAATGGATCCAATCCGTTCGTCATCCTCGATCACCAGAGTGAAAATGGGCTCCATAGATCACACCAATTGGTTTTTATTCAAGTAGATACCGAACAGGGTTGTCTGTTCGGCGGTGCGGCGCCATTCTATCACACCCCCTCGCCTGGCCACCGTCTCCTTGACCAGGAAGAGACCGACCCCGTGATCGCCGGTCTGGCGGCTGATGCCGTAATCAAACAGATGATCCGCCAGCGCCTCGTCCACCCCCTCGCCACTGTCCTCCACCTCGATCACCAGCCGGCGACCAAAATCGTTGAGGGAAATCAGCACTCGCGGCGGACAGACCTTGCGCCGCGCCCAGGCGGCGCGAATGCCGTTGTCCAGCAGGTTGCCGATGAGGGTGATGAGATCCGCCGACACGGCCGCCGGATATTCCGCCAGCGCCGAGTCGGGATCCAGCACCAGCTCCACCCCCAGCTCCCGCGCCCGGCTGAACTTGCCGAGAATGAGCCCCGCCACCGGCTTGTCCTCAATGGCCCGCAGCAGCCCCTGCAGCATGGTCTGGCAGGCCTCGCTCTCCTGCTGAATGAGCTCCACCGCCTGATCCACATGACCAAGCTGCAACAGGCCGGAGAGGCTGCTCAGCTTGTTGGCGAACTCGTGGGTCTGCATCCGCAGCATCTCGGCATACTGTCGCAGATGCGTGACCTGCATGCCGAGGCTGCCAGTTACCTCGGGGCGACTGAAGATCAGCAGGCGCCCGGGCACCTTGCCCTCCACCGCCTGCCAGCGGCCCACGAAGGATTCTCCGTGCACGGTAAAGCCAAGCTCGGTCTCGACCTGGGTCAGGGCAGGTGCCAGCGGCGGCGACAACTCGGCGAGCGGCTGCCCCAGCAGGGCATGACGCCCTGTGCCCGGCAGGCGCAGTTGATAGAAGGCGGCACTGTTGAGCATGCGGATGTTGCCCCTGTTGTCGAGCGCTATCACCCCCTCCGAGATGTGCTCCAGCACCAGCTCCTGCAGCACGAAGCGATTGACGATGGCCTCGGGCTCCAGATCCAGCAGGGTGCGGCGCAACAGGTGCTGCACCCAGAGCGCGAGCAAGAGACCACACCCCAGCACGGCAAGGATGGCGCTGACCAGCAGGGCGATCCGCTCCAGATAGATGCCTTCCACAGTCCGCATCAGGTAACCCACTACCACGGCCCCCATGGCACGGCCATCGGGCCCGAGCACGGGCGCAAAGCAGCGGATGGCCGGGCCGAGGGTGCCCTCGTCCTCTGAGCAGTAGCTGAGCCGGTCATGGAGGGCCGGCCAGATATCTTCACCACGGAAGAGACCGCCGATGAGCTCTGGCGAGGGGTGACTGAGGCGACGGGCGTGTTCGTCGGTCACCACCATGTAGGCAGCGTCGGTACGATTGCTGATCCCCTCCACATAGTCGCGCAAACCGGGATCGCTGCCCTGCTGCAAGGCCTGCACCACCCGGCTGTCCGCTGCCAGCACCCGCGCCAGATCGGCGCCATTCTCCTGCAGATTGCTCTCCAGCAGGTGGCGGATAAAGAGGGCGAGCAGACTGCCCAGGATCACGATCAGCAGCAGTGACAGCCCCAGAGAGAGGGTGACCAGTTGGTGGCGCAGTTTCATCGATTAGCCTTGCAACATCAGGAAGCGGACCAATAGTGCGGGCGCCACCAGGTCTGGTCAATCAGTGGCGCGGGATCGCCGTCAAAATCCGCCAGCCCTTCGTCACGGGCAGTCAGCGCCACCGCCCTAGCGACCGCGCGGGCCACTTCCCCCACCTGCTCGATGGGAGGCAACAATCTCCCCTCGGCCAGCGGATAGGCGCCCACGGCCCGCACCGCCGCCTGCAGCATGCCGTCACTGATGCGGCGCGCCTTGACGGCGCAGGCCCCCAGGCCAATGCCGGGGAAGACATAGACGTTGTTGCACTGGGAGACCACCCTTGCCTCCCCCGCCACAGTGACTGGGGCAAAGGGGCTGCCAGTGGCGAGCAGGGCGCGCCCGTCGGTGGCCTGCCACACCTGCTCCGGCGTCGCTTCGGCACTGCGGGTCGGGTTGGAAAGCGGCAGGATCACAGGGCGCTCGCATACCCCCCCCATGGCCCCGAGCACGGCCTCGGTAAAGAGCCCGCCCTGGCCACTCACCCCAATTAGCACCCCGGGGCGCAGCCGCTCAATGAGCTCGGGCAGGGTGGCGCAAGCCTCTTGCGCCGGACGGGCAAAAGGTCGTTGGGATTGGGTCAGATTGGCGCGATCCAGGCAGACCAGCCCATCTTGATCAAACAGTTGCACCCGATCCGGGCTGCCCGCCAGCTGGGCCAGCATGGCGGCGATGCCGCACCCCGCAGAGCCGGCGCCGACGATGAGCACGGGGGTGTCGGCCAGAGTAGTACCCGCCTGCTGCAAGCCCGCCAGCACGCAGGCCGAAGCCACCGCAGCCGTTCCCTGGATGTCGTCGTTGAACATGCACAGCTCATCTCTATAACGGGCCAGCAGATTGGCGGCATGCTTGCCAGCGAAGTCTTCAAACTGCAACACCACCTGGGGCCAGCGCGTGCGAATGGCTGCCACCACCTTGTCCATGAAGTGGTAATAGGATTCACCATCCACCCGGTTGGCCTGCCAGCCGAGATAGGAGTCATCCTCCAGCAGTTCGGGATTGTTGGTGCCCACATCGACGCACAGCGGCAGGGTGCGCGCCGGGTTGATGCCGCCAGCAGCGGAATAGAGCGCCAGTTTGCCGATGCAGATCCCCATGCCGCCGATGCCAAGATCGCCGAGCCCCAGCACCCGCTCACCGTCGGAGATGACGATGACGTCCACCTCCTGCTCCACCGCGGCGAAGATGGCGTCCAGATCGTCTCTGTCATGCCAGGAAAGATAAAGCCCGTGGCTGCGCAGATAGAGGTCGCTGTGGCGCTGGCATGCCTCCCCTACTACCGGGGTGTAAATGATGGGCAAGAGCTCCGGCAGGTGGTGGCGCACCAGATCGTAAAACAGCACAGGGTTGTCTTCTTGCAGCTGGCGCAGCAGCAGGTGCTGGTCGAACGGGCTCTGCATGGCAGAGACCAGACGGTAGATGCGGCGCCGTTGCTGGGCCAGGGACTCCTCTTTATGGGGCATGCGCCCCATCAGGCCCTGTCGCTTGCGTTCGGCATAGGGCAGGCTGGTGCCCATCATGATGTCGTTCATTGTCGATTCCTTATGCCAGCAGCGAGATGAGCAGGGTGGCCAGGATCAACATGACGGCGCCCCCGAGACGGGAAGAGATCTGGGCAAACGGCATCAGCTTCATGCGCTGGGCCGCCGACAGCACGGCCACGTCGCCCGTGCCCCCCATGTTGGCCATGCACAGACCGCCTGTGATGGCCGCCTCTATGGGATAGAAACCTATCATGCGCCCCACCAGGGCCGCCCCCAGAGCGCCGCCGACCACAGTCACCAGCACCAGCACGAAGTAACTGACGGAAAAGGCGCTGATGAGTTCCGGGATGCTGGTATAGGCGACCCCTATGCCCACCAGCAGGGAGGGCGTCAGATTGGTCACGACGAACTGGTACCAGTCGGCCGCCGCCTGCTCGTAGCGACGTGGCAGCACGCCACTCACCTTGATGAAGGCCACCGCCAGTATCATGAGCGCGAAGGGATGCATGGGGATGAAGTTGCCCAGCAGTGAACCCAGCACGAACATGCTGGAGCTGATGAAGAGCCCCATGCCGAGGCTTTCCAGCGTCGGCGCTTGGACCTGCTCTTCGGCCACATTCTGGCTGCTCTGATTGATCATCAGCTGGCCGTTGCCAGTCAGGGAAGGGTAGCGGCGGCCCAGGCGTACCAGCAGAGTGCCCACCAGAATGGCCAGGGTATTGGCGATCACAACGGCAGGCACCATGCGTGACAGCAGGTCGGCGCTGGACATCTGCATCGGGCCAGAGAGGATCTCCACCAGAGGCACTGCACCGGCCCCCATGCCGCCACCCATGATGGGCAAACCTATGAGCAGCACGGCATTCTTGAAACCATAACCCATCAGGGAGCCGACCAGACCGACACTCAGCAGCGCCACTGCAACACCGCCCAGGATCACCGGCAGGTAACGCATGGCGGCATTTTTCAGCAGGGCACTGCTCATGCCCAACACTGAACCCGTCACCAGGCTGGCGATGAAGAAGTTGAGAAAGCCTCCCTCCTTCATGAAGCCGATGATCACCTGACCCGCCTCGACCGGCAGGATCCTGTATTCAAACAGAGCAGCACCGCCGAAGATGGCGAGTATGGTACCGCCCCCCAGGTATTCACGTATGGGGGTGATGCGCTCGCCCAGCTCGCAGAGCAGGGTGCCCAGCACGAACATCAGTGCCAATGCCCCGACCATGCCGAGCGGCAGTGAGCCGTTCCAGCCGGAGAAAAGCACGCAGGTGGCAAGCCCGAGGAAGATCATCATGGGCATGCCGGCTATTTGTTGACTGCCCCAGGGGGCGGCTTTCGGGGTAGAGAGGTTTTTCATTGTTATGCTCCAACGTGTGAGGTGGCGCTACTCTAGTGATCCTCCCCTCGCCTGTCGGTTAGCCCCGCTACAAAGACA
Source organism: Aeromonas sp. 5HA1 (assembly GCF_029237245.1). NCBI lineage: Bacteria > Pseudomonadati > Pseudomonadota > Gammaproteobacteria > Aeromonadales > Aeromonadaceae > Aeromonas > Aeromonas sp. 5HA1. The sequence continues at coordinate 56,100 of NZ_JAACFW010000002.1, read as the reverse complement.
TATAAAAACATTAAAATCTTAAACGCTATGGCGAGGATGCTGTCATTCAATACAAGACAGCCTCTCCATTCACAGCATCTGAAAGATTGGGTACACACAGAAATACACGAATGCGGACAAGGTTTGACCCTCACTTGGCTGGCAATGGTGAGGCTCAGATTAAGTGTTATCCATGGAAAGAGAGGGAGTAAACGGGCAGCAGGCTGATGACAGTCGCGTCATATTCATGCTGATCATTCATATCAGAGAGGCCACGATCCTGACGATCGCACAACTGACATGACCTGCCCGTATGCAGGTGGATAACAGGGCAGGCAAGGATGACTGGCAACTTGTATGTCATGCCGGGGATGCATTATCAACACAGCGCCATAGCGTGTATTTTCAACTGACAAGGCTGTGCAGATGGGCAAAGAGTGCCTACCTGTCAGTCACACCTTGACAGCCAGCGTCTCATTTAAACCTGTTCGGTTGGCTTATTCTGCTAATAACAATGGAATATTGGCAGGGTCAAATTCATGACAGAGATCGCTTCCTTCCCGGCTGAAGCCATAATGGATTTCGGCAGTATATTCGACATCGACCAGCAGACTCTCGATTGAGAAATGGGCGTCACCCGATTCATATCGTTCCACAGCTATCGTCTCCCTGTTTAGCTGACCCATCAATATTAGTGGATAAAAAACAGACTGCCGAATTTATATGACACCTTGCTGACCAGAAAATAATAGTAAACGGGATCCCTTCCTTATTTTTGCCTCCCCAGCAGTCCGGTGTTTATTTCTCCAGCCCGCGTATTTCACCCGATTTGGCACACCCTGTGCGTATTTCAGACACAGACAGCCCCTTACGCCCCCCTTTACTGACCAAGTTAAGCCTCATAAGAAGCTCATTCATCATTTTCATAAACAAGATCTTGATCACACTATTTACTTAGCCTGCTAAATAACTACAATGCTTAGCAGGCTAAGTAAATGAAGAGCACCTCATGATGAAGGATCTGGAAATGTTGCGCGAGTTGTCCCTCGCCGAGCGGGTCGGACGACTGCATCGGCTGTGGCGCACAGTGGCAGACCTGGAACTGGCGCCCCTGGGTCTGACCCATCCACGCTGGACAGCGCTGTGGAAACTCAGCCGCCTCGGTGGTCATCTCAGCCAGAAGACCCTTGCCGAAGCGCTGGAGATAGAGCTGCCGTCCCTGATGCGCACTCTGGGTCAGCTGGAGGAGCACGGACTGGTCGAACGCCATTGCTGCAGCCAGGACAAACGGGCCCGCATCGTCACCCTGACCCTGGCTGGCAAGGCGCTGCTCGACAAGATAGAGGATCGCATCATGGATATACGCCGTGAACTGCTCGCCGGCATCAGCCAGCGGGAGCTGGAACAATTTGAAGACATAGTGCACCGCATCTGTGCCAACGCCCTCGGCAAGATAGGTTCACAGAGTGAAGAGAGATAATAAGATGACCCCGGATCAACAATTCAAACGCTGGATAAAATGGGCCATGGGCGCCTTTATTCTGGTCTTTGGCTACTTCCTGCTGGCTGACATCAAGATGCCGCTCACCCCGCAAGCCATGGCTACCCGTGTCGTGACCAAGATGGCCCCCCAGGTCAGTGGCAAGGTGATACAGGTTGCTGTTGGCAACAACCAGCATGTCAAACAGGGGGATCTGCTGTTCTCACTCGATCCCGCCCCGTTTGAACTGGCCGTCGAACAGGCCCGCCTCGCGCTGGCTCAGGCCGAGCAACAGAACCGCCAGCTCGACGCCACCCTCAACGCCGCCGCCGCCGATTTCAGCTCGCTGCAAACCCAGACCTCCCTGAAGCTGCGGGAAGCGGAGCGTATCGACGCCCTCTATCGTCGCCACATGGTCTCTGAGCAGCAAAAAGACGACGCCGACAGCGCATTTCGCACCGCCCAGGCCAACTTGTTGGCCAGCAAGGCCCGCATGACTCAGGCCCAGGTGAACCGCGGTCTGCACGGTGACGACAACCTGCTGCTGCGCCAGGCTCGCAATCACCTGGCCCAGGCCGAGCTCAACCTCGCCTACAGTCAGGTGCACGCCAGCCAGGATGGCATCATCACCAACCTGCAACTCAAGCCGGGCAGCTTCGCCGCGGCGGGTGCGCCGCTGCTGGCGCTGGTCTCCGAGCAAGTAGACATCATCGCCGATTTTCGCGAGAAGAGTCTGCGCCACGTCAACACGGACAGCCAGGCACTGGTCGCCTTCGATGGCGAGCCGGGCAAGCTCTATCCAGCACGGGTCACCAGCCTGGATGCCGGCGTCAGCGCCGGCCAGTTCGATGCCAACGGCCTGCTGGCCAGCCCCACCGAATCGGATCGCTGGGTCCGGGATGCCCAGCGCCTGCGCCTGCATCTGACCCTTGAGCAGTTGCCGGCACACCTGCCGGCTGGCGCCCGCGCCACAGTGCAACTGCTGCCGGACAACGCGCTAAGCGCGCTGTTTGCCCGCGGCCAGATCCGTCTGCTCAGCCTGTTGCACTATATCTACTAAGGTGGCAGCGATGAATCTGTGGCACAGGCCCCTCACCGCCAACGAGCTGCGTCAATGTCTGCGCATCGCCTTTGGCAGCACCACCGGCTTTTTGCTCTGCAAGTTGTTTGGCTGGAACTACGGCGTCTTCTACACAGTGACACCGGTATTGCTGCTGGGCATGGTGCCAGTGATGAACGGCCATGCGGCACGCCAGCTGATCGCTGCCGCCGTCATCTGCGGGGTGGAAGTCGGTCTGCTGGGCGGGCTGTTTGGCAGTCATCCCGGCCTGATGATCCCCATCGCCTTTTTGCTGTTTCTCTACCGTTTCGCCGCCATGTCACGGGGCAGCCTGTTTCTGTTCGGGGCCAACGGTGTGCTGAGTCTGAGCATAATGCTGCATTTTGCCAGCTACCCGCAGACCGATCTGAACGACCTCATCTTCAGCAACCTGTGGGCCAGCATACTGTCGGTACTCATCGCCTACCTGATGACGGCGCTGATCCCGGATGTAGAGGAGCGGCCCAAGCCTGCGGCGGCCCCCAAGGCACCGCACCGGATGAGGCACGAGGCCCTGCTCGGAGCCAGCATAGCCACCCTCTCCTTCATGGTGTTCCAGATCTTCGACTTGCGTGACTCCATGTCTGCTCAGGCCACCACACTGCTGCTGCTGTTTCCCATGCACTGGAATGGGGCCTTGAGCTATGCCCGCAAACGGGCCATGGGCACACTGCTCGGCGTGAGCTTTGGTCTCGTCAGCCAGCTGGTACTCTACGACTGGTCAGGTTTGCTGTTGCTGGTCGCCCCCATGCTCTGGCTCGGGGCCATGCTGTTCAGCTACGCCCATGTGAAGGAGGCCAGCGGCTCAGGTGTCGGCTTTGGCGCCCTCACCACTCTCGGCATCCTGTTTGGCCAGTACCTGACGCCGGGCAACGATCTGGTATTCAGCGCACTCTATCGAGTCAGCAGCATACTGTTTGCCATCGTTGCCACCCTGCTGGCCTGCTATCTCATTCACCAACTGCTTAACCGTTTCGAGGCCACTCGTTTCGGCTATTGACCCCCTGTTGTTAGCTCAAGGATGTGCTGCTTTTCGCCCCGTTATGCCTACCGGGGCGTTTTTTTGTCTGCATTTTGCAAGCTGGCACAGCGGGTCTTGTGACTGCAGCCACTATGCTTGCAAGAGCCGTTCGCAATAGCAGCAGGAGAGACACGATGGCACGAGTACACGGACGCTGGCTGGCGTTTGGTCTTTTGCTCGGGATGAGCAGCGTCTGGGCCAATCCAGTGCTTGTCGCAGCCGAAGATGACTGGGCCCCCTATTGCGCGCTGGACAAGGAAAGCGGCCAGCCACAGGGGTTGGCACCGGCCTTGGTGAAAGCTGTTTTCGCCATCGAGGGCATAGCGCTTGAGTTTCGTACCATTCCCTTCGCCCGCTGCATGCACGAAGCCAAGAGCGACAAGGTGCTGGCGTGTTTCAATGCCACCATCACAGAGGAGAACCGCTATCAGTACCACTGGCACGAGACCCCCATGTTCGAGGAGGATCTCGCCATCTTCGCCCTTGCAGGCGGCGGGCACCATGACCTCAAACTCACCGCCCTGGAGGGCAAGACGGTGGGCATTACCCTGGGTTACACCTATCCCACCGATTTCATGGATAACCCCAGGATCACCCGCTTTCAGGCCAAATCGGATGCCCAGATCATAGAGATGCTGGTACGCGGACGGGTCGACTACATACTGATGAACGAGATGCCTGGCTATCTCAAGATCCAGCAGAAATCACTGACCGGCCGGGTCGTCAAGGTAGGCAAGATCTCTACCGATGGCTTCTGGCTCGCCTTCTCCCGTGCCCATCCCCAGGGAGAAGCCATGGCAAAACGCTTCGAGGAAGGGCTGCAGAAGATCAAGAACAACGGCACCTATGAGACGTTGGTACGCGACTTCGAACACAGCCTGGGCCTGCATTGAATGCATTTCGCCCCCTGCACCTTGCCTCGGGACGCATATAGACGCAATAGAGACAATTGAGCATTGAACCTTCTCCTCAACCTGTTAGGCTCAAGCCCGGATGACACCGATGGAGAATTCAAGATGAAACACGCCAATATACTCTTGCTGGGCATCACGACCCTGGCTCTGCTGAGCGGTTGCGAACGCGGAGCCTCCACATTGAGCGTGACCGGCGGCGAGCCCATCACCTATCAGTGCGAGCAGAACAAGAAGGTGCAAGTGAGCTACTTTGCCCTTTCCGACCAGAGCCTGAATTTCATCAAACTGGCACTGCCAGATGGCAAGGATTACACGCTGCCACAAACCATTTCAGCCTCCGGCGCCCGCTATACCGATGAGCATGAGGCCGTCTGGTGGAACAAGGGAAATGAAGGCTTCGTCGAAATGCGCGACAAGAACGGCGAGTGGCAGAGTGTCTACAACGACTGCAAACAGCAGTAATGAAAAATCCCGGCCTGGCCGGGATTTTGCTATTTAACCTCTGTATCCAGACAAGCGACCATCTTCACAGCGATAGCACGCAACCTGTGTCCGCTTGCCTCGTTCAGGCGCGCTTGTCGCTCACCACCAGCCAGAGCGCATGCACCATACCTGGCAAGCCGCCGAGCAGGGTCAGTACTATGTTGATCAAAAAGTGCAGGCTGAAGCCTACCTGGATAAAGGCGCATACCGGAGGCAAAAAGATGGCCAGCAGTATCTTGAGCAGATTGTTCATCTCGCACTTCCTCGTCAAAGATGTTTCACGGTTCGGGATGAACTCACCATAAACAGCCTTGACCTCAACTGCAAACGAAACAAGGGCCCACTCGCGGCTCTCACACCTGAGTCAAACAGGGGATCCGCTCCCCCAACTGCTCGCGCCAGACTTTGAGGTCGTGGATCTGCTGGTTGCTGCTACCACGCCAGAGCAGACCGGGATCTGCCAGCGCCTGATCGAACTTGCCATCCACCAGCACGTCCAGCAGGGCGACCAGCTCGCGCTGGGCCTCTGACAGTTCGCCGAGCAGATAGCCGGTCCAGCACCAGATGTCCTTGCCGGGGCACTCGGCCCGCACCCGCTTCACCAACGCCAGCACCTGGGGCACGTTGGCGGGGTGGAGCGGATCGCCGCCCGAGAGCGACAGACCACGCCGTTTGATGCGGGTGTCGTTGAGATCCTGGATGATGCGCTCACTCATCGACTCATCAAACGGCTTGCCGCCATCGAGCCGCCAGGTGCTCTGGTTGTAGCAACCCGGGCACTGATGCTCGCAACCCGACACAAACAGGGTGGCGCGGGTGCCGGGCCCGTTGATCACATCGACCGGGTAGTATTGGTGGTAGTGCATTCTTAGAGATTCTTTGTGAATTGAAGGTAATCCAATACATTCCGCATAAAACCTACCCTCTCACAGGCAAGTCTTTGGAAATCGTCATCTTCACGACGGTCCAAGATAAACAGAATTTTTTCCCGAAGAAGAGCTTCATCAAGCTCGTAACCATGTTCTTCAACATAGGCATGAATAAAGCGATAGAAGACTCTAGTGTCGCTGTCATGACCTTCATGCCAAGAGTCTAGACTGACCCATTGCTGTAATAACTGCTCCGACATTGGCTTCAGAAACATTTCACATTCCCTCAAAGAGAGACTCCCTGCTACACAGGGAGTCTCTCTATCGATTCACATATGCTTGACGCGGCGTTTCACTTCTTCCTGCTTGCCCGCATTGAAGGGGCGCGCATCCGGGCTGCCGAGGTAGCCGCAGACACGGCGGGTCACAGACACCTTGGCGGGATCGTGGTTGCCGCAGCGCGGGCAGGTGAAGCCCTTGGAGGTGCACTCGAACTCGCCGGTGAAGCCGCAGTCGTAGCACTCGTCAATGGGCGTGTTGGTACCGTAGTAGGGCACCTTGTCATAGCTGTAGTCCCAGACGTTTTCGAGCGCTTCCAGGTTGTGCTGGATATTGGGGTACTCGCCGTAGCAGATGAAGCCGCCGCTGGCGATGGGCGGATAGGGCGCCTCGAAGTCCAGCTTGTCGTACGGGTTGACCTGCTTCTCCACGTCGAGGTGGAAGCTGTTGGTGTAGTAACCCTTGTCGGTCACACCAGCCACCACGCCAAACTCCTTGGCATCGATGCGGCAGAAACGGGTACAGAGGTTCTCACTCGGGGTGGAGTAGAGGCTGAAGCCGTAGCCGGTCTCCTCCTTCCACTCGTCGGTGGCCGCCTTGAGCCGCGCTATGATGGCGACGGCCTTCTGGCGCAGGGTGTCGCTGTCGAACAGATGGACATCGGCGCCAAACAGGGCGTTGATGGTCTCGTGTACCCCGATATAGCCGAGCGAGATGGAGGCGCGACCGTGCTTGAAGATCTCGCTGACGTTGTCATCTGCCTTCAGACGCACGCCACAGGCCCCTTCCATATAGAGGATGGGGGCGACCCGCGCCTTGACGCCGTCGAGGCGGCTGATGCGGTACATGAGTGCCGTCTTGGCCACGCGCAGGGCGGTATCCAGCTTGTCCCAGAAATCCGCCTCGTCGCGGGATTTCAGGGCGATGCGCGGCAAGTTGAGGCTGACTACCCCCAGGTTGTTGCGCCCTTCATGGATCAGTTCACCATTTTCCTCATAAGCCCCGAGGAAGGAGCGACAGCCCATGGGGGTCTTGAAGGAGCCGGTCACCTTGACCACCTGGTCGTAGTTGAGGATGTCCGGATACATGCGCTTGGAGGCACACTCCAGCGCCAGCTGCTTGATGTCGTAGTTGGGATCACCCTGTTTGTGGTTGAGGCCATCCTTGATGGCGAACACCAGTTTCGGGAACACGGCGGTCTTTCTGTTCTTGCCAAGGCCGGCGATGCGGTTGCTGAGGATGGCGCCCTGGATCATGCGGGACTCCCAGCTGTCGCCAAGGCCGAAGCCGAAAGTAACGAAGGGAGTCTGGCCGTTGGCGGTGTGCAGGGTATTGACCTCGTACTCCAGCGACTGGAAGGCGTCGTAACACTCCTTCTCGGTACGGGCCATGGCATAGGCGTCCGCATCCTTGATCCCCCACTCCTCGGCCACTTCCCTGTGTTTCTGCCAGCTGATGGTCACATAAGGAGCCAGCACCTCGTCAATGCGGTTGATGGTGGTGCCGCCATAGATGTGGCTCGCCACCTGGGCGATGATCTGGGCGGTCACGGCGGTGGCCGTGCTGATGGATTTGGGGGTATCTATCTCCGCATTGCCCATCTTGAAGCCGTGAGTCAGCATCCCCTTCAGGTCGATCAGCATGCAGTTGAACATGGGGAAGAAGGGGGAGTAGTCGAGATCGTGGAAGTGCAGATCGCCGCTCTCGTGGGCCTGCACCACGTCGCGGGGCAGCATGTGGCTGGTGGCGTAATGCTTGGCGACGATACCGGCCAGCAGATCGCGCTGAGTCGGTATCACCTTGGAATCCTTGTTGGCGTTCTCGTTGAGCAGGGCCGCGTTGGTCTGCTCCACCAGGCCACGGATCTCCTGAGCCAGACGGCCGCGGGCCTCGCGAGCCTGATCCCGGTCGTGACGATACTCGATATAGGCACGGGCAATGGCCTTGTCGTCGGAAGCCATCAGATGGTTCTCGACCCGGTTCTGGATCTCGTGGATATCCACCTCGCCACGCCCTTCCAGCTCCTGAGTAACGGCGGCGGCAACGCGCTCACCCAGGGTCGGATTGGCCTGGCTGACCGCCTCTGCCGCTCGGCCCACTGCCTCGGCAATCAGCTGGGCATTGAATGGTGCGCGACATCCATCACGTTTGATCACAACCGGTTTCATGCGTTTTCCCCGTTTAAAAGGCCAGGCTATCGCCTTCGGCTTACCCTTGTTTGGTGCCCTTCTCCACGCCTCGTCCTGGGCGCAAATAAATTCAGCCGAGGCTTGACAAGCCAGGGCTGACGATGAGAAGAGAACAGCTTGTACACAGCTTAATAACACAACATATAGGTGTTTTATATAAATGCGTCCCTATATGTGGTGTCTATTAGGCACCAAAGCGCGGCCTCATTTCTTGATCCAGAACAGGGTTTGAGGCGAGTGGCGCAGTTCCCGACCAGTGAAAAACAGCCCCATTCAAGGCGATCCCCAAGCCTGCTGCGGGCTGGCGTGCCATAGGGTACGGGCCCAAAAAAAGATCCCCCTGCGACAGTCATTGACGAGGGCGTATCGGTGCAAAATGCCCATAATGAGTCAGGTATCATCTTTCTCAATGGGAGCCGACATGGCCAAGACCCTGCTACTGCTGCTGTGTATCCTCCCCTGCCGGTTGTGGGCTGCCGAGATCCTGGTGATCAGCAGCTATCACGCCGAATACCTGTGGGATCAGAGTTACAACGCCAGCCTGCAAACCCATCTGAACGGCAAGCACCACATCAGCCACTTCTACATGGATACCAAGCGCCGTCCCCATGACGAGTTCGACCTGATGGCCGAGCAGGCTCTCGCCTTCTACCGGCAGCTCAAGCCCGATCTGGTGGTGCTCGGCGACGACAACGCCATCAATTACCTGGCCACCGAGATTGCCTCCCTCGGTACGCCCGTGGTGTTTCTCGGCATGAATGAAAACCCGCGCCACAAGGGACTGGTCGGCCACCCCAAGATCACGGGCGTGCTGGAGCGCCCCCTGCTCAAACGCAACATCAGCGAAATGAGTCAGCTGATGGGGGGCATCAAGAAGGCGCTGGTGCTGTTTGATTCCAGCAACGTGGCGCTTACCGCCATTGAAGATGAATTCAAGACCCAGACCGACCTGCGGGTCGGCCATACCCGGGTCAACAGCCAGCTCATCGGCGATTACAGCCTCTGGCAGGAGGCTGTGCTCAACGCCAAAAAAAATGGCTACGACGCCATCTTCATCGGTCTCTACCACACGCTGGTGGACGATACAGGCAAACATGTGAGCGAACAGACAGTCCTGGCCTGGGCGAGTGTGCACAGCCCTGTGCCCCTGTTCTGCTTCTGGGAGTTTTCGGTGGGTACGGGCAAGGCAATAGGTGGCCTGGTGCTGGATGGCCGCGATCAGGGAGCCAAAGCAGCAGAGCTCGTCAACGCCATACTGGCGGGTGCCCAGCCCAGAATGCTGGCACCTCGTGCCGCCGTGCGAGGCGAGTATGTGTTCAGCAAGCAGGAGCTGGCCCGCTGGCAGCTGACGGTGCCAGAGAAGTGGCAAGGCAAAACCCAGTGGCGCGACTAACGCCCTGAAACAACAAACCCGGCTGGATGGCCGGGTTTGTTGTTTTCAGCGTATCGTCATCGCCAGATCATGACTGAAGGGCTGCCTGTAACTGCTCTTCGGTCCAGATGGTGATGCCGAGCTCCTGGGCCTTGGCCAGCTTGGAACCGGCCGCTTCCCCCGCCACCAGCACATCTGTCTTGGCCGACACAGACCCGGCTACCTTGGCCCCCAGCGCCTGCAGCGCCGCCTTGGCATCGTTGCGAGAGAGCAGGTTGAGGGTGCCAGTCAGCACAAAGGTCTTGCCGGCAAAGGGCTGTTCGCTTGCTTCCTTCTTCTCGATGGCCGGCCAGTGGATACCGGCGGCCAGCAAGGCTTCCAGTACCTCGACGTTATGGGGTTGACGCAGGAAGTAATAGAGGTGCTTGGCCACCACTTCCCCCACATCCGCCACCGCCAGCAACTGCTCCACTGTGGCGGCACGCAGGGCATCCAGGGTGAGGAAATGGTTGGCCAGGTTCAGCGCTGTCGCCTCCCCCACCTCGCGAATACCCAGGGCAAACAGGAAACGCGGCAGGGTAGTGCTGCGCGCCGCATCGATGGCCGCCACCAGATTGAGCGCGGATTTCTGCCCCATCCGCTCAAGGCCGGCGAGCTGGATGGCGTTAAGGCTGAACAGGTCTGCCGGTGTCTTCACCAGCCCCTTGTCGACCAGTTGCTCGACAATTTTGTCGCCGAGGCCATCCACATCCATGGCACGCCGCGCCGCGAAGTGCTTGATCGCCTCCTTGCGCTGCGCCTCGCAGAACAGACCGCCTGAGCAGCGGGTGACAACTTCCCCTTCCAGCCGCTCCAGCGCCGAGCCACAGACCGGACATTGGGTAGGAAAGAGGATCTCGCGGGCATCCGCGGGGCGCTGGGCCTCCACCACAGCAACGATTTGCGGGATCACATCCCCTGCCCGGCGCACGATCACGGTATCGCCGATCATGACACCAAGGCGTTCAATCTCGTCGGCATTGTGCAAAGTGGCGTTGGAGACGGTGACGCCACCAACGAACACGGGTTTAAGCTTGGCAACCGGGGTCACGGCGCCGGTACGACCCACCTGAAACTCGACGTTCTCGAGCAGTGTCATCTCCTCCTGGGCCGGAAACTTGTGGGCAGTGGCCCAACGGGGAGCGCGTGCCACAAAGCCCAGCTCTTCTTGTACGGGGATGGCGTCGACCTTGTAAACCACGCCGTCTATCTCGTAAGCCAGCTCGCCGCGGCGGGCCAGAATATCGTCGTGGAAGGCCTGGCATCCGGCCGCGCCTTCCTTGAGTTTCACCTCCGGGCTCATGGGCAGACCCCAGGCTTTGAGCTGACACAAGCGGCCGAAATGGGAATCCCCCAGCTGATCGCCGCCCACCCCGACGCCATAGGCGTAGAAGTTCAGCGGACGACTGGCGGTAATGCGGGAATCGAGCTGACGCAGGCTGCCAGCCGCGGCATTGCGCGGGTTGACAAACACCTTCTCGCCAGCGGCCAGTGCTTTGGCATTCATCGCCTCGAAACCGGCCTTGGGCATAAATACCTCGCCACGGACTTCCAGCCGGGCGGGCCAGTCGCTGCCGCGCAGGGAGAGCGGGATCGCCTTGATGGTGCGCACGTTCTCGGTGATCTCCTCACCGGTCGCACCATCGCCCCGGGTAGCGGCCTGCACCAGCTGGCCATCCACATAGAGCAGGCTCACTGCCAGACCATCCAGCTTGGGCTCACAGCAGAAGGTGAAGCTCACCTCCCGCTTCAGGCGATCCTTCATGCGCTGCTCGAACGCCTGCAACTCTTCGCTGCTGAAGACGTTGTCCAGGCTCAGCATGGGGATCTCGTGACGTACCTGTTTGAAGGCGGTCAGCGGTTGACCACCAACCCGAACACTGGGGGAGGCTGGGGTTTTCAGTTCTGGATGCTCGGTCTCGATCGCGATCAGTTCCCGCATCAGGCGATCGTATTCGGCGTCAGGGACGGTGGGGTTATCCAGCACATAGTACTGATGACCGTATTCGGTCAGCAGATCACACAGTTGACGGTGGCGGGAGAGGGTTTCGCTCATGGAAAAGTCTCGGACTGTGGTTGGAATAATAAGTTAACCGCACAAACAAAAATGCGGCACCTGGGTACCGCACTTTTGATGTACTCGACCCCGTGGAGTCTTAGTCTCGATTGGCCTCGTAGGCGGCCAGTTCGTGCCGGTAACGGGCTATGGTCTCGTCGCTCAGCGGGCTGCGATCCATGTCAGTCAACATGGCATCGAGATCGCTGGCCAGCTGGTCGGCAGCCTGCAGCATGTGCTCGAAGGCAAAGGCTGCATTGCTGCGCAGCGGCAGCTGCATGAACAGGGAGACACCCGGGGTGTTGAACTGCTCCATCCGGTACGGATTGAAGGTGCCCGGCTTGACCATGTTGATCATGGAGAAGAGCACTTCACCCTTGCCGTTGAGATCCTCGTGGCGATGGAAAATATCCATTTCACCAAACTTGAAGCCTAACGCCATCAGGGAAGCCAGCAGAGTCGCCCCTTCCAGATCGTGACCGGGGCGCGCCATCAGGTTGATGACATAGACATCCTGCCAGATCTTCTCGACCGGCTGGGTATCCATCAGCGGCTCACCAACGGGCTCCTCATACACAGGCTCCTCGTAGGCAGGCTCGGGGGCCACATAACGGGGCTGCGGCTTGTACTCAGGCGCTGGCACATGAGCAGGTTCGCGGGCACCGAAGGTAGGTGCGGTCGCGTAGGCCGGCTCGACCAGAGGTTCATCATCCAGCTGTTGCAGCAGCGGCTCGCGCTGGGAACGAGAACGGTGTACCGGGGTACGACGGATCACCTGGGCGGGCTTCCGCACCGGGGCGGCAGGCACTTCCTCTACTGTCTCGGCGATGGGCTCCTCGAACTCCTCCTCGTCTTCTTCGTAGACGGGGGGCGGGGCAACCGGGCGAGCGGCAGGCTTGCGCACCACAGGGGTTGGCAGCTCGACCTCGTCATCCTCGTCATCGAAAGCGGTGACGGGTGCACGGCGGCTGACATCCGGCTGGCGAGCCTCCTCGCTGTGGAGCTTGGGCTCGGCACGACGGCTACCGCTGACCACACGCACCTGACCGACACCATCGTTGTCGAAGGCGTCACTGTCGCGACCACGTGATTTGGATTCCATCCGGCCCAGAGGTTTCTCTTTGATCGGTGCCTGACGATTCTTTCTGTTGCTCCACAACCCGTGAATGAGCAATGCCGCAATAGCAATACCGCCCAGGGCAACCAAGATGTAACGCAATTCCTGCATTAGCTGCTTCTCTTTCTAGTTTTGCTCAGCCAAAGCGACGGCTTCACCGATATCGACCGACACAATGCGAGAAACCCCGGGCTCTTGCATCGTAACGCCAACCAGCTGCTCAGCCATCTCCATGGAGACCTTATTATGACTGATGTAAACGAACTGTACTGTGCTCGACATCTCTTTGACAAGAGAACAGAAGCGACCGACGTTCACTTCATCGAGCGGTGCATCCACCTCATCCAGCAGACAAAATGGTGCTGGGTTGAGTCTGAAGATGGCAAAAACCAGCGCAAGTGCGGTTAACGCCTTCTCCCCCCCGGAAAGCAGGGCAATGGTAGCATTCTTCTTACCCGGAGGTCTTGCCATGATGCTCACTCCGGCCTCCAAAAGATCATCCGAGGTCAGCTCAAGCCAGGCACTGCCTCCCCCAAACACTTTTGGAAAGAGGGATTTTAAATCTTCGTTGACCTTATCGAAAGTGTCACGGAAGCGTATTTGTGTTTCTTTATCAATTCTTTTAATGGCTTGGCTCAAGGTTTCCAGCGCTTGCTCGAGATCCTGACACTGGTTTTCCAGGTAGGTTGAGCGGGTTTTCGCCTCTTCGTACTCCTCCAGCGCAGCCAGGTTGATGGCGCCAAGTGCCTCCACTTGTGCCTCCAGCGTCTGGATCTCCTGACGCAACTTGCCGCGATCGGCGGCGATCAAGACAGCCTGATCGAGATCCACCAGCCGTACCCCCAGCTCCTCGAACTGCTCATGCAACCCCTGACGGCGGGTCAGGTTGCGCTCGCGCTCCAGCCTCAGGGTCGCCAGCTTCTCCTGCAAGGTCAGCAGCTGCTTGTGATCAACGCTGCGTGCCTGTTCCAGTTCGGTCAATTGTCGCTCCAACTCTGCCAGCCTTTGATGGCAGGCAAGTTGCAATGCTTCGAGGTTGCGTTGCTCGACCAGCAGGGGCGACAGATCCTGACCCGGCGTGGCTCCGGGCTCCTTGAGTTCGGCCAATTCCAGCCCGAGTCGGGCCAGTTCCTGCTCCCGCAGGCTGATGAGCTGGCTCTGATTCTGCTGCTCCAGCTGCCAGCGCTGGCAGCTGGCTTGTTGCTGCTCACGGCGCAGACGCGCCTCTTCCACCGCCCGCTCGGCATGGGTGACTCGCTCCTGAGCAAGCTGCAGCGACTCGGTCAAGGGCTCACCCTGTTCCTGCAATTCGCCAAGCCGCTCCTCAGCGAGCTCAAGCTGCTGTAAAGCCGCTGCCAGCCGCTGCGCCTCGCCAGCTTGCTCCTTGTCCAGCCGGATCAGCTCTTCGCCAAGCTGACCAAGCCGTTGCAACCGCTCCTGACGCTGGCCTTCCCGCAGGCTCCAGGCTTCACGCAGTTGCTGCCACTGCTGTTCCTGCTCGCGCACTGTACGCTGGCTCAGTTCGAAGGCACTGTGCAGCTGGGCGCGCGCGGCATCGGCAGTGCCCAGTTGTTCATTCAACCGGCCAAGGGCCTGCCGGCATCCCGCCAGTTCTGTGTGTAACCGCTCACGTTCACCGAGCAGGGCCAGAGTGCCAAGTGCCCCCCCCTGGCCGAGATCGGCCCAATTGGGGCCAAACCAGTCTCCGGTCGGGGTCAGTACCGACTCACCGGCCAGGAGGCCAGGCTGGCGGGCCAGCGCAGCGTCTCTATCTTCAACCAGCCAGATGGCGTTGAGGAAGGCGGGAATATGCGCCCCCTCAAGCCGGGCCGCCAGGGTACCCGCCACCGCAGGTCGGGATGGACCAATCCAGAGTCCGCTCTGCGCCAAATTGCACTCGTCGCTGGGCTGAGCGGTGAGCCAGCGGCCGAGCACCTTGTCAAGCGCCTGTGCCCACTCGGGCGCCACCTGCAGACTGTCCGCCAGGGTGGCGCCCACCATCTGCTCCCCCAGCATCTGATTAAGAGTGGTGAGGCGGGCTTCAAGCTCCCGCAGCAGGCTGCTCTGCTGGCTTTGCTGCGACTTGCACTCTTCATGGCGGGCCACGCTGGCCTGCCACTGCTGCTCCAGCTCGGCGTGGCGAGCCCGGGAGCATTCCAACTCGGACGCCAGGGCGTCGAGCCCGGGCTGCAACGACTCCCCTTCCCCGCCGAGTGGACCTGCGCGTTCATCCTCCAGCTTGAGCCGTGCCAGCCGGGTCTTGGCTTGCAGCTCCTGCAGACCGTTCACTTGCGCGCGAGTCTGGTTGAGCTGCCCCTGCAACTGGCCGAGTTGTTGTTGCCACTGCTGCTGGTGTTGACGCGCCTGCTCCAGCTGCTCGCCGGCGGCAAGACGCAACCCCTGCTGATCGGTGAGCAACTGCTCACACTGTTCGAGTCGCGCCGACTCCTGCTCCCCCTTGAGGGTACCTTCGGTCAGCTGTTCCTGCTGGCTCGCCAGTTGTGCCCTGATGCCCTCTATCCGCTCGCCAAGCGCCTGACGCCTGATCTGCCAGTCGCGACCAAGCTCGGTCTGATGAAGTTGCTGCTGTTCGAGGCGGGCGATGGCCTGGCCACCGAGAAAAATTTGTTGCTGGCGGCTCGCTTGCTCGGCCTGAGCCTCCTGGCGGGCCACCGACAGGGTGACGTGACGTCCCTCATCCTGGGTACGCTTGGCATCCAGCGCCGCCAGGGCCTGTTCTGCCTGGGCCAGCTCGGCCTTGGCCTCACCCAGGCGAGTCTCCAGCGCCCACAGCTCGGAACCGATAAGCTCGGCCCGTGCGGCGCGCGAACGGCTCTTGAGCTGCTTGTAACGTTCGGCCGTCTCGGCCTGGGCCTTGAGATGTTCGAGGCGGGAGCCCAGCTCACCGCGAATGTCGCCGAGCCGCTCCAGATTCTCCTGGGTATGGCGAATGCGCTGCTCGGTTTCGCGTCGCCGCTCCTTGTAACGGGAGACACCCGCCGCCTCCTCCATGAACAGCTTGAGATCGGCGGGGCGCGACTCCACCAGCCGACTGACGGTGCCCTGCTCTATGATGGCGTAGCTGCGCGGCCCGAGGCCGGTACCGAGGAAGAGGTCGGTGACATCTTTGCGGCGGCACTTCTGGCCGTTGATCTGGTAATGGTTGGAGCCGTCGCGCAGCACCTCGCGGCGCACCGAAATTTCGGTAAAGCGGCCAAATTCACCGGGTACCCGGTTGTGGGGGTTGTCGAATACCAGCTCCACCGAGGCGCGACCGTGAGGGCTGCGGTTGATGGAGCCGTTGAAGATGACGTCCGTCATGTTCTCGCCGCGCAGATGGCGGGCCGAACTCTCCCCCAGCACCCAGCGCACGGCGTCGATCACGTTGGACTTGCCGCAGCCATTGGGCCCCACCACGGCGGTCATGTCGGCCGAGAACTCGATGCGGGTTGGCTCGACAAACGACTTGAAACCGGCGAGTTTGATCAATTTCAGACGCATGGGGGCCTATTGGGTAACGAAATAAAGAGAAGGCGGGCAGGCGACTTTACCAAATCCAAACCTTGTTTGTAATATGCTGGCACTTTCCCATGAACAGATGGAGCTCAGATGAGCCAATCACCCCCTATGGTCAAAGACTCAATCAGCGGCGCAGACTACTTCCTGCGCGGTTTCTCCCTCATTCGCCAGCCCGGCATCCGCACCTTTGTGCTGATCCCGCTGCTGGTCAACTTCGTGCTGTTTGCCGGGGCCTTCTACGCCCTCTTGTTGCAGCTCGATGGTCTGTTCGGCTGGCTGCACCAGCAGATCCCCAGCTGGCTCAGCTGGTTGGACTATCTGCTCTGGCCCATCGCTCTGGTCACCATACTGGTGGTCTTCTCCTTCCTGTTCAGCTCGGTCGCAAACTGGATAGCGGCCCCCTTCAATGGCCTGCTGGCGGAGAAGGTGGAACAGACCCTCACCGGCGAAGTGGTCAGCGACACCGGCATGCTGGACATAGTCCGGGATGTACCCCGCACCTTCGGCCGTGAATGGACCAAGCTGAAGTACTACCTGCCCAAGGCCATCGGCTGCCTGATCCTGTTCCTCATCCCCGTGGTCGGGCAGACCCTGGCCCCCGTGCTCTGGTTCCTGTTCAGCGCCTGGATGATGGCAATTCAGTACATCGACTATCCGTTCGACAACCACAAGATAAGCTTCATCACAATGCGCGATGCCTTGAAGCAGCGCCGCGGCAAGTGCCTGAGCTTCGGAGCCCTGGTCACCCTCTTCTCCGCCATTCCGGTGGTGAACCTCTTTGTGATGCCGGTCGCCATCTGTGGTGCCACCGCCATGTGGGTGGATCACTACCGCGCCGAACAGCTCAAACGCTGATCCCTGCCCCAATGAAAAAGGCACCTCATCGGTGCCTTTTACTTTTTGCATTATAAAAAATAATGAATAGCCTTCATTCCTTGTCCCATATAGCTTGAATTGATAGGATGCGGGCCTTTCTCGCACCCTGGGATATCTCATGTTACATACACTCTTCTTGCTGGGCCTGGTGGCCGAAGGAATGACTGGCGCACTGGCAGCGGGTCGGCGACGGATGGATCTGTTTGGCGTGGTAATCATCGCCTCGGCGACGGCCATCGGTGGCGGTACCATCCGGGATGTATTGCTTGGGCACTATCCCCTGCTCTGGGTTGAACATCCGGAATATGTGCTGCTGGTGGCAGGCGCGGCCATGGCCGCCGTCATATCGGCACCGCTGATGCGCTACCTCGGCAAGCTGTTCCTGGCGCTCGATGCGCTGGGACTGGTGGTCTTCTCCATCTTCGGCGCAGCCAGGGCCCTGGAGATGGGCCATGGCATCGGCATTGCCTGCATCATGGCGGTGGTCACTGGCGCCTTTGGCGGTGTACTGCGAGACCTGCTCTGCCAACGCATTCCCCTGGTGTTTCGTCGGGAGCTCTATGCTGCCATCTCGCTGATCACCGCCGCTATCTACTGCCTGGCGCTGGATCAGGGCCTGCCCAACGACTGGGCCGCCTTTGGCGCCATCGGGATCGGCTTCGTGTTGCGCTTGCTGGCGGTACGATTCAAGTGGGGATTGCCCACCTTCCACTATCAGTACGCAACCCACTGAGCGCGCCAGTTTCTGGCAAAGCAGTTCGGATTGCAGACAACAAAAAAGCGCCTGACAGGCGCTTTTTTGTATGGGGACACTGAGTACGTACGCGACTCAGTTAATCCCTTCCGAGCTGAAGAAGGTTGCCTTGTCGGCGATGAAGCGGATCTTGATGTTCTTGCCCTCCTCTCCCCAGATACAGCTGGTGGTGCCCAAGGCATCGTCGCAGCGCTCTGCCTTGCCGAGTATGGTGCTCGCTTCCGTGTAGCTGATCCCCATCTTCAACTTGTCGTAATTCTCGCGATTGAGCTTGCCACAACCGGTCAGCAGCAGGGCAATCATGCCCCCGAGCAAAATATGTTTCATCTGGTTCTCCTCTGGATAGTGTCCGGAGCCTAACAGCTCGGCCCCCCTCTTTGCCAGTGACCAGGCGCTGCAGCCCGCCATAGAGGCGAGGTGTCACTCGCCGGATACCGCCCACGACTACCAGCTGCGGACGGGCCCGGTGTCCAGATGAACGAAGTTGTCGCTCGGGTAGTAGCCAACCCCACCCACTTTGAGATTGAGCGCAGCCTTGCGCAGATGGGCCAGCTGAACACCCGGGATCCGCACATCCACCGCCTGACCCAGGGTGTGATAGCTGTGCTTGGCCACGCCGCGGCTCTTATTCCGCTTCTGGCGATTGGTCGCTGGCGAACGGTAGCCGGAAATAAGCTGGATCTCGCCGTTGCGGCCCAGCTTGTGCTGCAACAGATAGAGCTGATCGAACAGCTTCTTGTCGATGTTGAACACTTCGTTGCGACGATAGTCGCGGAAAATATGATTGAGCTCGGCCAGCCCGTCTTGCAGGTAGCGACCATTCTCCCAATAACTGGCCTGCACTCGCTCGCCGGTATTGAGATTGAAAAAACTGAGTTCACGTCCTGAGGTACTGCGGCTCGCCATGGCAGGGAATGAGAGCATGGCTCCCCCCAGCAGGCACCCAGCCCCCAGCAGCAGGCGACGTCGACTTATCTCTTGTTCCAGCATAAGGAGTTCGTCCATCGCAGATGTAAGCGACACTGTTGAGTGAATTTGATACAGGTGCTTGAAACTACCTTTCGAACCCTCCCATGTCAAACCGCCAGCACCAATGAAAAAGCCCGGCAAGGGCCGGGCTTTTCACTCTGTGGCAAGGATCACAGCAGGCGACTTTGGAAGCTGACTCGATCAAATCCATAGATGTCATTGCGCAGTTGCTGGCGACCCTCTTCGTCGATCCAGCTGCTCCAGTAGACGGTAAATACCGGTATGGGGGTGGTCAGCGGCAACCACTTTGTCTGGGTATTTTTCAGTATGCTGGCCACCTTGTCCGGCTGGTAGCGGGAGTCCGCCAGCAGCAACTCGGCCAGATCGTCGGCGTGCTCCACCCGGATACAACCCGAGCTGAAGGCCCGAGCCCCTTGCTCAAACAGCGCCTTGCGCGGAGTGGAGTGCAGGTAAATGGCATCGTTGTTGGGCAGATAGAACTTGTAGCGCCCCAGGGCATTGTGATCACCGGGCTTTTGCCGCAGGCGATAAGGGAAACCGGCGGCCAACGCCTGATACCAGCCCTCTTCGGTGAACTGCACAGGGTTGCCTTCGCCGTCGATCACCTCGAATTGCTCGCGATTCAAATACGCAGGATCCCGACCCAGCTTGGGCAGAATATCCTTGCTCAGGATGGAGCGCGGCACATGCCAGGGCGGGTTGAGCACTATGGAGCGGATCTCGCTGGCGAGTATGGGGGTTGCCCGCTGCTCCTTGCCAACGATGACCCGACTGGTAAACACCTCGTTGCCGGACTCCACCACGCTCAGACGGTAGTCAGGAATATTGACCAGCACATAACGGGCACCGGAGAGATGATCCACCAGATCCCGACGCCACAGGTTGCGCAGCAGCAGGCTGGCACGCACTTGCGGCCCGGTGTTGAGCCAGGTGCGAGTCTGGCGGCCAATGATGCCATCGGCGGTCAGACCGTGGCGGCGCTGGAACTGCTTGATGGCCTGCTGGGTGTCGACGTCATAGGTGGCGTCGTCATGACGGGGGGCGCCATCCCCCAGCTCGTTGAGGATGGTACGGATCTGCCCCAGTTCAGGCGATGCCTCACCCGCCCGCAGGGTCGGCATGGTCAGGGTCGGCCACTGCTTTGCCATGGGCATGGCGAGCAGTTTGCGCACTTCCTCGCGCACCGCCTCATACTCGGCGACCTGGGGTCTGAGCTGCTTGACCTGATCCAGCAGATTGTCGCCAACAGGCTCGTGGGCCAACGGCTGGTTCAAATTGAGCTTGAGGGTTCGCATCTGCTCGCGAGCGACCAGATCCATGGCACGCCAAGCCTGCTGAAAGCGGGCCAGCTTGCCAAAAACTTCATCATAAATGGCCCCACGCTGATCGGCCGGTTTGGCCTGCAGCTTCTTCCAGAGACTGAAGAAGTCAGGGTGCAACTGGGCCAGTACGGCCTCCTGCAACTGGTGCTCCAACTCAAGGCGAGCCTGCTCTGCGGTACTGTTCTGATACCAGTCATGCTGCACTGCAGCATTGGTTACCAACACCTGTCCTTCGCTTGCCTGCGCCATTGCCGCTGGCAAGCAGCCCAGCCAGATCAGGTTTGCCAACGCCAGCCAATACTTCTTCCCCATGCTTACCTCAAGATCGGTTCACTTCAACTGCCAGACCCGGCGGTCAAGGCGCTCATGATGCGTGAATGCCAGTGACTTTACTAGCTGGCGGGCGCGTAGCGCCGCCAGATAACGTCATACTCATTGGTTGCTTTAAATTCAGCCAGCTCCCGATTGAACGCCCTGACAAACGCTGGGGAAAGCCGTTGTTTGCTGAACATGAAAAAAGTGGGTGCTTCATATACGGCCATGCCGTGAGGCACGATCAGATCGTTTAACCCCTCTTCTTTCAGACCCCAGGGCGTGGCCAGAATATCCCCGAGAAAACCGTCGATCCGGCCGAGCACCAGCTTGCCGTAATTTTGATGATCATTGACCACGCTTACCTGGGCCGCATAACGGCGCAACAAGTCGGCTGTCTCGGCCCCATAGTAGTAATCCTTGGTCACCCCGAGAATATGACCACTGGCCAGCCAGCTCGCCAAATCGGTTTCAGGATAGGAGGAGGACTTGCGGACCCAGAGCACACTGCGCCCCGGATTATAGCCATCGGAAAACCAGGCATAGCGGCCACGCTCCTCGTTGGAGTATGCCTCCATGGCGATATCGAGCGAGCCCCGCGCCAGATCGTGCAGTATCCGCTTCCAGGGCCGCTCCACATAGGTGACCTGACAACCCAGTCGCGTGAGCATGGCATTGAGTGTTTCCACGGCAAAACCTTTCAGCACCTTGTCATCCGTCGTCGCGCTGTCGTAATAATGATAGGGCGGCCAATGGTCAAAACCGACCCGCAGCGGAGAGGGGCAAAAGCTGTTGGCGGATGCAGCCGGAGAGAGCAACCAGAGCGCACAGCAGAAGAGTATCAGCTTCATGGGTCATCCTTGACAACGCGATGCCTCATCATAAATCGGCCTTGGCCAAATGGCGACAGATCCTGCCACAGCGATCACCTGCATCGACACTGCATAGAGGGGGGGTATTTCTTCCCATAGGGACTCGGCCATGAAATGAGCCCATACCCCGCGCGGCACAAGGCTTGGTCAGGTCACAACCGGGTCAAAATGGGGGCATTTGGAGCACTGACTCGAAAGGGGTTAATATGTGACCAAATATATTTTTGTGATCCACTATGCTTTTTTTGCAATTGGATTAGCATATGCGCGAAATCAGCCTACCAATCGTGAGGCGTAGAGAGTGATATGACGTACAAAAAGTTCGGTTTTCTGACTGCCATCATGGCACTGAGTGGTTTCTACCTTTACACCCTCTATCTGGCTGCCCACCCCAATGTGAGCCTGGCCTACAAACTCTATTACCTGGAAGGCAAGACCCGCTTCTGGGAGCACAACTCCAGCATGACTTATCAGCCGGGCAACGAGCTCAACCTGACCAGGCCGAGCCGCTTCCTCTCCAGCGCAGGCTGGGCTACCAAGCCAAGTACCAAGGGTACCGAACTCAGCGGCCAGGGCGGCCTCTATTTCGTGCTGCCCAAACAGCAAGCTCAACCTGAACAGCTGACCATACAGGCCCGGGTCAACAGCCCGCAGGCCGGCACCCTGCTCAAGGTGGCACTGGGTCATGACTTCACCACGACAGTCCGCCTGGCCAAGGCTGGCATCAACGAAATCCGGCTCAATCTGCCGGGCGATTCGCTGACATCGGACCCCAAGCGCCCCAACTTCCTGGCACTGTCCGCACCGACTCCCCTCAATGTTCAGTCGGTACGACTGACCGTCGCCCAGTAAGACGTATTACCCGATACGCGGTTTATTAAATAATTTTCCAAGTAAGGAAATTTCCATGTCGCATGCCGATTTTCGACTCTCTCTGATCGTGCCCGTGTACAACGAGGAAGAGAGCATTGATGCCTTCATCAAGGCGATAGATAACGAACTGGCGCCTCTCAAGGATCGGCTGGAGATAGTGTTCGTCAACGACGGCAGCCGTGACAGCACCCGCGCAGTGATCGAGCAAGCCATCACCCGCGATCCCAGGGTGACCCTGGTCAACCTGGCGCGCAACTTCGGCAAGGAAGCGGCCATGACCGCCGGTCTGCATCATGCCAAAGGCGATGCCATAGTGCCGATGGACGTGGATCTGCAAGATCCCCCTGCCCTGATCCTCGAGTTCGTCAAGCTGTGGCAGACCGGTGACTATGACACCGTCTACGGCATACGGGTGGATCGCAGTGCCGATACCCCGATGAAGCGGGTCACTGCCGGTGGCTTCTACCGTTTTTTCAACGCTCTCTCCACCAGCACCAAGCTGCCGGAAAACGCAGGTGACTTCCGTCTGATCGACCGCCGGGTGGTGGAAGCTATCAAGCAACTGCCAGAGCGCAACCGCTTCATGAAGGGTCTGTTTGCCTGGGCTGGTTTTCGTGCCGTGGGCGTTCCTTACGAGCGGCCGGCCCGTCACGCCGGTGAAACCAAGTTCAACTACTGGAAGCTGTGGAACTTCGCCCTCGATGGCCTGATGAGTTTCTCCAGCTGGCCGCTGCGGGTGTGGAGCTATGTGGGGGTCGGTGTCTCCTTCGTTGCCTTCCTCTACATCCTCAAGATCGTCACCCAGGTGGTCTTCTTCGGGATCGATGTACCCGGTTATGCTTCCCTGATGTCAGTGGTGCTGTTCCTTGGTGGCATCCAGCTGCTGTCCCTTGGCATCATTGGCGAGTACATAGGCCGCATGTTTGTGGAAGTGAAACAGCGCCCCGTCTATCTCATCGAAGGGGTCTACGGCCAGTATGCCAAGCCGGCGGCAGACAAGCAGCAGGACGCTGACACACAGCAAGAGACAGAACAGCAACAAGACAAGAAGGAGCAAGCGCCTCAATGATCTCCCGCGAGGAATTCTGGCGCCTGTTCCGGTTCGGTCTGGTCGGCGGGGGGGCAACCCTCGTCGACCTTGGTACCTCTATCGCGCTGTTTCATACCTGGCCCGCCATCTCTGAACACTGGGTCACCACCATCGCCTTCATGATTGCCTTCTGGTTCTCATTCTTTGGCCATCGTTACATCACCTTCCAGAAACAGGGTGCCATCGGCAAGTTCTTGCTGGTTGCCCTCTTCTCGCTGGCGGTGAGAAACCTGATATTGAGCGGTCTGCTGTTTGCGGGTCTTTCTGGTCTGCTGCCTGTGGTGATCGCCACCCTGACAGTCACAGTGCTCACCTATATCCTCTCTCGCGTCTGGGTATTTGCCTGATGAATGACATTACAACATTGACTCCCGACAGCTCGACTCCCGGCTGTCAGGCTCCCTATCGCCCGTCACTGGCCATCAGCAGCCGTGACTGGCTGATGATCATCGCCGCCTTTCTGCTGAGCCGGGTTGCCCTCTATGGCATGGGTTATTTCGGCGTCCAGCTTTACGGCACCACCGACATAGGCCCGCTGCAAGCCTATTGCCAGTTCGACTGTGTCTGGTTCCAGCGCATCATCGAAAACGGCTACGATCTCTACCCGCGCTGGCTCAGCAAGGGCAATGCGGCCAACTGGGCCTTCATGCCGCTCTATCCGATGTTGTCAGGTTCGCTGTCAAACCTGCTCAATGTCGAGAGTCTGATCGGCCTGATGCTGGTGGCCAACCTTGCCTTCTTTGCCAGCCTGCCGCTGATGCTGCTGGTGCTGCGTCAGCTCAAGCTGGGTGACGAGACAGCCCGCTTCGGCGTCTGGCTGCTCGCCTTCTCCCCCTTCTCCGCCTATTTCGCCTCCGGCTATACAGAGTCGATGTTCATGGCCTTGATGCTGGGGATGTTCCTGTTTGCCTATCGGGAACAGTGGCTGATGGTCGCAGTGCTCGGCGTCTGCATCTCCGGCACCCGCAATCTGGGTGTGATGATGGTCTTCCCTGTGCTGATCCTGGCGCTGCAGGCCTACGGCTGGCGGGAGTTTTTCCGCTTCACCGAACGCGCCTTCAAGGTGGTATTCACCCTCTGGCTCATCCCCTTCGGCCTGTTTGCCTACATGGTCTATCTCTATCACCTCACAGGTGATGCGCTGGCCTTCAAGCATATCCAGGTGGCCTGGGGCCGTTACATGGACAGCCCGCTCGACTGGTGGCTGAGCGGCTTCGAGCTGGGGGGGCGCAAGGCTTACCTCTCCATCATGGTGATCTTCGGCTGGTGTCTGAACCTCTATCTGTTCAGCCAGAAGCGCTGGGCCGAAGCCACACTGATGTTCATCTGCTGCACCATACCGCTGATGACGGGCCTCAACGCCATGCCACGCTACATGTTCGGCCTCTACCCGACCCTGCTGGCCATTATCCTGCTGACCCATCGCTGGCCAGCCATGCGTCCGGCCGTGCTCTGCATCAGCGGCATGGTGGCCTCCTTCATCGCAGTGGCCTTCGTCAACGCCAAGTTCTTTACCGTCTGATGTGACGCCCCCAACGCCATATCCAAAAATGCCGGTCCCTTGACCGGCATTTTTTATGGTCTTCGTAAATCCACGGGATAGGTGGGTCTTGACTGAAGACGGGTAAACAAGACATCAACCACCCTGTTCCTATGGTGAAACAGCACAGCGTTCTCCGACGCTCGGTCAACGCACAAGAGGGCATAAGAACAAACGGACAAGGCGAATCAGGCAGGAAGAGGCGAGAGAGGGATAGACAGCCAGCAAGAAGGGAGGGGTTATCTTGCAAACCGTCGCGATGGGGCGGCTTGCAAGTGCTGTCTCCCGAACACAGGCAGTGCTCGGGAGACAGCCACAAAGCCAGTCTCGTAGAGAGGCTGGGTTACTTGACGGTGACCCGGGCAAACTTGCGCTTGCCGACCTGATAGACGGCGGTACCGGCACCTACCAGTGCCTTGCCATCTTCCAGCTTCTCGCCGTCACGCTTGACCGCGCCCTGCTTGATCATGCGCAGCGCTTCGGAGGTGGTGGCCACCAGATCGGCGTCTTTGAGCAGGTTGGCGATGGCCAGACCGTCACCTTCCAGCGCCAGTTCGACTTCCGGCATCTCGTCCGGAATGGCGTTCTTGGAGAAACGCTGGGTGAAATCTTCGTGAGCCGCTTCCGCTGCCGCTTCGTCGTGATAGCGAGCGATGATCTCTTTCGCCAGCCAGATCTTCACATCACGGGGATTCAGGGTGTTCGCGGCGATACCGGCCTTGAACGCTTCAATCTCGGCCAAGGGACGAGAGGAGAGCAGCTCGTAGTAGTTCCACATCAGGTCATCTGTGATGGACATGATCTTGCCGAACATCTCGCCCGGGGCATCGTGCACGCCTATGTAGTTGGCGGCGGATTTGGACATCTTCTTGACGCCGTCCAGACCCACCAAGAGCGGCATCATCAGCACGCACTGGGCGGCCATGCCGGCGTCTTTTTGCAGCTCGCGGCCCATCAGCAGGTTGAACTTCTGATCGGTACCGCCGAGCTCGACGTCCGCTTTGAGCGCAACCGAATCATAGCCTTGCAGCAGCGGATAGAGGAATTCGTGAATCGCGATGGACTGGCCGCCGGTGTAGCGCTTCTTGAAGTCGTCACGCTCCATCATGCGGGCCACGGTCTGCTTGGCCGCCAGCTTGATCATGCCGGTCGCGCCCAGCTCGCCCAGCCAGCTGGAGTTGTACTCGATGCGAGTCTTGGCGGGATCGAGGATCTTGAACGCCTGCTCCGCATAAGTGAGGGCATTGTGCTTGATGGCCTCTTCGGAGAGCGGCGGACGAGTGCTGTTCTTGCCGGAGGGATCACCTACCATGGCGGTGAAATCGCCGATCAGCAAAATGATCTCGTGGCCCAGATCCTGGAAGGTCTTCAGCTTGTTGAGGATCACGGTATGACCCAGGTGAATGTCGGGAGCCGTCGGGTCCATCCCCAGCTTGATGCGCAGCGGGCGCCCTTCCTTCAACTTGGCAACCAGTTCTTCTTCAACCAGAATTTCTTCCGCTCCGCGCTTGATCTCGGCTAGCGCCACCTCGAGCTGGGACATTTTTTGACACTCCAATCACGATTCCACAGGGCCAAACATATTACTGGAATGGCGAGCTAATTGGAAAGGCTGTAAAATCCGCTCATTCTGCCCGACTTCGTCAGCTTCTCATGGTCATTTGGAACGCCTTCAACTCTCTTCCCACCTGGCACCGCAAGATGGTGCTGATTTTGAGCATCATGGTGATGATGCTGGCGGCCTGGCCAAGCGAACGGGCGGTCGCCACCCGAGTCGATGACAACAGCAACGAGCTAGCCGTCGAGCCGCAGCCGGACGACAGAGATCTGTTGGCACAAGCCGGGCAAGCGGCCATTCCGCCCAAACCGAGCTATGTCACCAAACAGGTGAAAGTGCGCAGTGGCGACAACATGGGCGTCATCTTCCAGCGGCTGGGGCTCAGCACCACGGATCTGCACCTGATCGATCAGCTCGATGGCAGCGACCCCCTTCGCATGTTGCGCCCCGGGCAAGAACTCACCTTCAAGCTCACCAAAAATGGCGATCTGCACAGCCTCTATTACCCCCACAGCCTGGAACAGGCGTTGAAAGTGAGCCGCAAGGCCGAGAGCTTCGTGGCCAAACCGGTCAAGCTGGAACTCGATACCCGCGAGCAAGTTACCCGAGGCGAGATACGATCCAGCTTCTGGGGGGCCGCCGTCGAGGCGGGGATGACCGAAGATCAGATCATGGATCTCGCCGCCATCTTCGGCTGGGACATCGACTTCGCCCAGGACCTGCAACCCGGGGACAGCTTTCGGGTTGTCTATCAGGAAAAATTCCAGGATGACGAGCGGGTGGCCTCCGGCGACATTCTGGCCGCCGAGTTCATCAACCAGGGCGCCATCTATCGCGCCGTGCTGAATGACGATGGCAACTACTACACACAGGAAGGCAAGGCGATGCGCAAGAGCTTCCTGCGCGCGCCGGTCAACTTCAAATACATCAGCTCCAACTTCAATCCGCGCCGCCTGCACCCGGTCACCGGCAAGGTGCGTCCCCACAATGGCATCGACTATGTGGCACCGGTGGGCACCCCCATCATGGCCGCCGGCGGCGGCAGCGTGGTGGCGGCCGGTTACAACCAGTTCAACGGCAACTATGTCTTCATCAAGCACGCCGGCAACTATGTGACCAAGTACCTGCACCTCTCCAAGCGCACCGTCAATAAAGGGCAGCGGGTGAAACAGGGGCAGACCATTGGCACCCTGGGGGGCACAGGCCGGGTAACAGGCCCGCACCTGCACTATGAATTTGTGGTGGGCGGCATTCACAAGAACCCGCGCACCCTCAATCTGCCGCAGGCCGAGACCCTCACAGGGCGGGAGCTGGCCAACTTCAAACTGCTGGCAACGCCGCAACTGGCCAAACTCGACCAACTCGACAAGCCCGAGCTGCAGCTGGCCCAGAACAAACGAGATAGCAACGGCAGTTAATGCGTCATCAGCCTCTGACCACGCCGCAGAAAAAGGCGAACGCTGAACCCTTGTTCCACATCTTTATCTCGATAAATAAGGACATCTCATGATTGAGCGCTACATTGGGCTGATGTCCGGCACCAGCATGGACGGGATCGACGCCGTGCTGGTGATGATGGACGGGGATGAACTGCGGGTCGAAGCGGCCATCAGCCACCCCTGGCCCACCGCCCGCGAGCTGCACGAACTCTGCACCCCGAGCGACAACGAAATCGATCGCATGGGGGTGGCCGATAATCTGGTGGCCCGCGAGTTTGCCACCGCCACTCACGCGCTACTGGCCAAGGCAGGGCTGACCCCCAAGGATATTCGCGCCATCGGCAGCCACGGTCAGACCATCCGCCACCGCCCCCAACTCGGCTTTACCCTGCAGATCGGCAACGCCGCCCTGCTGGCGGCCCTGACCGGCATCGATGTCATCGCCGATTTTCGCACCATGGACATGGCCCTCGGCGGTCAGGGGGCACCGCTGGTGCCCGCCTTCCATCAGGCGCTGTTTGCCAAACCCGGCGCCCTGCGAGTGGTGCTGAACCTGGGCGGCATCGCCAATATCTCGGTACTGCCGGGCAACGCGGACGGTGTGTATGGCTTTGATACCGGCCCCGCCAACACCCTGCTCGATGGCTGGTATCGCCGTTATCAACCAAGCGGCGGCAACTACGATGCCGGTGGCCAATGGGCCGCCAGCGGCAAGCTTGTTCCCGCCCTGCTTGAGCAACTGCTGGCTCACCCCTACTTCGCCGCCCCGTGGCCCAAGAGCACCGGGCGGGAGATGTTTACCCTGGATTGGCTCGATGGCGAGCTGGCGGGCAGTGCATACGCCCCCGTGGATGTGCAGCGCACCCTGCAGGCGCTCACTTGCCACAGCATAGCCCGCCAGTTGCCTGCACTGGACGAGGCGCAAAGCCGGCCCGAGCTGTTTGTCTGTGGCGGCGGTGCTCACAATGGCCCCTTGCTGGCGGAGCTGGCCAGCCTGCTGCCCGGCTGGCGCATCGCCAGCACCTTTGATCTGGGGCTAGCCCCCGACTGGGTGGAGGGAGCGGCATTTGCCTGGCTGGCACAGCGTTTTATCCACCGCCAACCGGGTAACCTGCCCGCCGTCACGGGTGCCAGCCGTCTTGCAGTTCTGGGTGCCCTCTATCCTGCCTGATCGATAACCGGGATCACGGCCTTCTTATCAAGCATCTCGGGGCAAGGAGGGAAACCTGCCCTCCCATCTACACGGTCGCCAATCGCACAACCCTCTACCCCGCCGGATAAGTGACACTGTCTGCCACTGACCAGCGTCACCCAGGCGGGCAAGCCAGCATTTGGCCCCACTATCACGAGCCACCAACAGGACGACTGCACCCTTATGGCATATTTATCTCTCTATTTGGCGCGATAAATATCATCAGAATAAGCGAACAAGCGGCTATTCGAACGCAATATTAAGATATCGCCTATGCAATATATTGAATTATATTCCAGCCACATCTTTATTAGTCTTTGGATGACCTTGGGCTAGCATATTTTTAGCGGACTGGATAGATGCCAAAAACGATTTAAAATACATATCTATGCACAATAAAATCAGTTTACCGCAAGATGGCGCATATTTTTAACGCCTCATTCACAGCACAGCCCCTCCCCACTGGAGAGAAGAACCCAGTCCACACGGGCTCGCCCGCGATGCCAGACCTGTTTGAACCACCCAGGAATGGTATTCACCCTGAATTGAATAGCAAAACAGCTATATTTCCAAGCGTTGAGCCATCTCATAGAAACGCAATCACCAGTTTGCATCCCCTGATGGCCACTCATAGAATCGCCTCGTCTGAAATAATCAACCCTGTCCCTTCCTCTCTTATCCCATTCAGCTATTGAGTGGATTAAACATAATAATCGGAGATGCACCCGCTGGCGCAGTCGGCATGGCGCACTCGGACGGGACGAACCTGTACCTGAGTTAACAACGAATACTAAAAAGAGGAATATCTATGAGTGGCACCATCATCAAGGCTGCAAGAAATACCACCAATGCCCCCCAGGATCTGGGTCCCTATACCCAGACGGTGGCGTTCTCTCATTACAACAATATTTCTGCCCAGCTGCCGGTCGATCCCAAGACCGGCAAGATGGTGAGTGGCGACGTCAAGGTACAGGCCAGACAGTGCCTGAATAACCTCAAGGCGATCATAGAGAGCATTGGCCACGTGATGGACGATATGGTGAAAGCCACCATCTTCCTGAAAGATATGGCAGATCTGGAGGCGGTCGACGCCGTCTATCACGAATTCTTCCCGGGCTATCTGCCGACCCGAACCACACTCGCGGTGGCCGCCCTGCCGCTGGATGCCCAGGTGCAGATCGACGCCATCATCTCCAATGGCGAAGGCACCTTCCCGCAGGCGCCCTGCGCCCTGGTAAAACTGGCCCGCAACAGCGACAAGGCACCGCACAACCCGCTCTCGACCCATACAGTCGCCTTCTCTCACTACAACAACATAGGCGCGCAACTGCCGGTCGATGCGGCATCGGGCAAGCTGGTCGCCGGTGACATCAAGGAGCAGGCGGGTCAGTGTCTGCGCAACATCAAAACCGTGCTGGAAAGCATCGACGTGCCATTTGACGACATCGTCAAGGTGAACATCTACCTGACCAGCCTCGCGGATCTGGACGCCGTCAACGAGGTCTACACCACCTTCTTCCCCGATTCCGCCATTGCCCGCGCCGTCGCCTATCTGCCGGCCCGCTCCGTGATCAGCGCAACTGCCCTGCCGCTGGGTGCCAGGGTGCAGATGGATGCGGTCATCTCCCACGGTGACGGTACTCCGCCGCAACTGGTAGAAGACAGACACAATCTGGTGATCGCTGCCCGCAATACCGACAAGGCACCGCGCAGCCCGCTCCATTGCCAGACTGTCGCCTTCTCCCACTACAACCATCTGGCCGCTCAACTGCCGCTGGATATCACCACCGGCAAGATCCTGACTGGTTGTGTC
Source organism: Aeromonas sp. 5HA1 (assembly GCF_029237245.1). Classification (NCBI taxonomy): domain Bacteria; kingdom Pseudomonadati; phylum Pseudomonadota; class Gammaproteobacteria; order Aeromonadales; family Aeromonadaceae; genus Aeromonas; species Aeromonas sp. 5HA1. Next base: position 25,053 of record NZ_JAACFW010000002.1, on the reverse strand, counting down.
AAAGAGCAGACAGCCCAGTGCCTGAGCAATATCAAGGCCATCGTCGAGAGCATCGACCATGTGATGGACGATATCGTGAAGGTCAATATCCAGCTGAAGAACATCGCGGATCTGGATGCGGTCAACGCCATCTACACCCAATACTTCCCGAGCTATCTGCCGGCCCGTACCGTGATTGGCGTCAGCGAACTGCCCGCCGGTGCCCTGGTGCAGATGGATGTCGTGCTCTCCAATGCGGAAAGTACTCCGCCACAAGCGTAAGGGTTGCGATAAACAAAAAGAGACCGGCTATATGCCGGTCTCTTTTTTGGTAACAGGGAGGGATATTATTTTTATGACATCGACATAAAAAACGCGAACGTTCGATTACGCTTCGCTAATCGAACCTACGAGCTGGTGCAGATTGATGCGGTGATGTCCAACGCGGAAAGCACCCCGCCGCAGATGTAAGACATGCCCTGAATAATAAAAAAGAGACCGGCTAATGGCCGGTCTCTTTTTATGTAACATGTGGGGCATTATTTTTATGGCGTCGACACAGATGCGCGAACGTTCGATGACGCTTCGCTAATCGAACCTGCGGGCAGCACACCCAGACCGTTGCCTTCCTCTACTACAACCTTTTCAAAAAAGATACATGTGTATCTCAAGACAATATTTTATCTATCATTTGCAATCATGTGATTAACAAGCAACCTAACTCCAATGGAAGAAATAACAGAAATCACGAGGGTTATTAAGCTAAAAAATAACATGTCATTTGTTATGTCACCACCAAGTTCAGGAGCAAAGCTGAATAACCAAATGCCGAAACTGACACCAGATAAAACCCTAAATATATTTATAGTTGCATTCCAAATGCATAGTGCTATTTTTCTCAGTTTAGCTCGTTCTTTACGAAGAGGACGAGAATATTCATTTATAATCCATACAAGAAATAGTAATGGGAAAACCATTGAAAATAGAAACTCAGCTCTATCAATGTCAAGCAGCCTCATAGTTACCCATTCAATGGGCCAACAAACCTGCGTATCTACATCAACCTTCCCACATAAAAACATTATTAAATAATATAGACATACAACAGGAAATATAGGCCATGTAAATAGCAAAGCCTTCAACTCCCCCTTAATTAAAACCTTGGTCATCCTATACATAAAAACTCCAAAATTATAGAACTCTCATTAACAATGACAAATTTATAGAATTTAAGAATAATTTAACTCTATTCTTACAACCCAATAAAATGCCCCCCATTTTGCGATGGAGGGCGTTTTATATTCCGGCTATTGGGCCATAGCGGCCCAATGGTCAGCTATTACAGGGACTCAGCGGTCGCAACCACGTTTTCCACGGTAAAGCCGAATTCCTTGAACAGCAGCTCGGCCGGTGCAGACTCACCGAAGGTGGTCATGCCGATGATCTTGCCGCCAAAGCCCACGTACTTGTACCAGTAGTCGGCGATGCCCGCTTCGATGGCCACGCGCTTGGTGACGGAAGACGGCAGGACGGACTCTTTGTATTCGGCAGACTGGGCGTCGAATACGTCGGTGGCCGGCAGGGAAACCACGCGCACGGCGCGGCCCTTGGCAGTCAGCTGCTCATAGGCGGCCACGGCCAGCTCCACTTCGGAACCTGTGGCGATCAGGATCAGCTCCGGGGTGCCAGCGCAGTCTTTCAGCACATAACCACCCTTGGCGGTATCGGCCAATTGCTGGGCGGTACGGTCCATCTGGGGCAGGTTCTGACGGGAGAAGATCAGGGAAGTCGGACCGTCGGTACGCTCGATGGCGTGCTTCCAGGCGATGGCGGATTCAACCTGGTCACATGGGCGCCAGGTGCTCATGTTCGGGGTCAGACGCAGGGAAGCGATCTGCTCGACCGGCTGGTGAGTCGGGCCATCTTCACCCAGACCTATGCTGTCGTGGGTGTAAACGAAGATGGCGCGCTGCTTCATCAGGGCGGCCATGCGCAGGGCGTTGCGGGCGTACTCCATGAACATCAGGAAGGTGGCACCGTAGGGGATGAAACCACCGTGCAGGGCGATACCGTTCATGATGGCGGACATGGCGAACTCGCGCACACCGTAGTGGATGTAGTTGCCTGCCGCGCTCTCGGGGGTAAGCGACTTGGAACCGGACCACATGGTCAGGTTGGACGGAGCCAGGTCAGCGGAACCACCCATGAACTCGGGCAGCAACTTGCCGAAGGCTTCCAGAGAGTTCTGGGACGCTTTGCGGGTCGCAATCTTGGCCGGGTTGGCTTGCAGGGTCTCGATGATCTTGGCAGATTCAGCGGCCCAGTTGGCCGGCAGCTCGCCTGCGGTGCGACGCTTGAATTCGGCAGCCAGCGCCGGGTGCGCGGCTTCATAGGCGGCAAACTTGGCAGCCCAGTCGGCTTCCAGCTTGGTGCCCTTCTCCTGACCGTTCCACTCGGCGGCGATGTCGGACGGAATGACGAACGGCGCGTGGTCCCACTTCAGGAAGGCACGAGCGGCAGCGATCTCGTCGTTGCCCAGCGGTGAGCCGTGGCAATCGTGAGAACCGGACTTGTTCGGTGAACCGTAGCCGATGATGGTGCGGCAGCAGATCAGGGTCGGCTTGCCGGTCTCGGCCTTGGCCGCTTCAATGGCGGCATTGATGGCTTCCGGGCTGTGACCGTCCACGGCCGGAATGACGTGCCAGCCGTAGGCTTCGAAACGCTTGGGAGTGTCGTCGGTGAACCAGCCTTCAACGTGACCGTCGATGGAGATACCGTTGTCATCCCAGAATGCGATCAGTTTGCCCAGTTGCAGGGTACCTGCCAGAGAGCAAGCCTCGTGGGAGATGCCTTCCATCAGGCAGCCATCGCCCATGAAGGCGTAGGTGTAGTGGTCAACGATGTCGTGACCCGGCTGGTTGAACTGCTCGGCCATGGCTTTTTCGGCGATCGCCATGCCCACGGCATTGGTGATGCCCTGACCCAGCGGGCCAGTGGTGGTTTCGATGCCTGGCGCATAACCGTACTCGGGGTGGCCGGGGGTGCGAGAGTGCAGTTGGCGGAAGTTTTTCAGATCGTCGATGGAGAGGTCATAACCGGAGAGATGCAGCAGAGAGTACAGCAGCATGGAGCCGTGGCCGTTAGACAGAATGAAACGGTCGCGGTCGGCCCACTTGGGGTTGTTCGGGTTATGCTTGAGGTGGCTGCGCCACAACACTTCGGCGATATCCGCCATTCCCATGGGGGCGCCCGGGTGACCGGAGTTGGCTTTTTGAACGGCATCCATACTCAATGCGCGAATGGCATTGGCAAGCTCTTTACGAGAAGGCATCTGTATCTCCTGCGATTGCTTCATTTGATGGCCAAGATTAAGGCGCGTTATTGTCCCAGCAGGGGGCGTGCGGTGCAAATATTATCTGGGCGAATAAAGTGGCTTTGGGAGCTCAATCGCTTTTCTTGCCGGGGCAAACGATTGAGTTGTCATCGGCTTGCACCCCAAATGGGGTAAAGCACGTATCTTGTTCGGCCAGCACGGGGCAAAACCAAAATAGTGCTGGCAATCGAGAAGGGCGCTAACTAAAATGGACGTCCAGATGTAGATACCTCTACAATCATCCTATCATCACCCGGTTATTGCTGTGGCGATAACCCCAGACAAGCTGAGAATCCCATCATGGCAAAGCTGTTTACTTCCGAGTCGGTCTCCGAAGGCCATCCCGACAAGATTGCGGACCAGATCTCCGATGCGGTACTGGACGCCATCCTCAAGCAAGATACCAAGGCCCGTGTCGCCTGTGAGACCCTGGTCAAGACCGGTATGGTCATGGTAGCGGGTGAAGTAACCACCTCTGCCTGGGTCGATATCGAAGAGATAGTGCGCGATACGGTGCGTGACATCGGCTACACCCACTCCGACATGGGCTTCGACGCTGACTCTTGCGCCGTGCTGAACGCCATCGGCAAGCAGTCCCCTGACATCAATCAGGGTGTTGACCGCAGCGACCCGCTGGAGCAGGGTGCCGGTGACCAGGGCCTGATGTTCGGCTACGCCACCAACGAAACCGACGTGCTGATGCCCGCCCCCATCACCTACTCTCACCTGCTGGTGAAGCGTCAGGCCGAAGTGCGCAAGAATGGCACCCTGCCGTGGCTGCGTCCGGATGCCAAGAGCCAGCTCACCTTCGCCTACGACGACGCAGGCAAGATCCTGGGTGTGGATGCCGTTGTGCTCTCTACCCAGCACAGCGAGTCCATCAGCCACAAAGATCTGGTGGAAGCGGTGCGCGAAGAGATCATCAAGCCTGTGCTGCCGGCCGAGTGGATCACCAAGGACACCAAATACTTCATCAACCCGACCGGCCGTTTCGTTATCGGCGGCCCCATGGGTGACTGTGGTCTGACCGGTCGCAAGATCATCGTCGACACCTACGGCGGCATGGCCCGTCACGGTGGTGGCGCCTTCTCCGGCAAGGATCCGTCCAAGGTTGACCGCTCCGCCGCCTACGCCGCCCGCTACGTGGCCAAGAACATTGTCGCCGCCGGTCTGGCGGATCGCTGCGAGATCCAGATCTCCTACGCCATCGGCGTGGCCGAGCCGACCTCCATCAGCGTCGAAACCTTCGGTACCGCCAAGGTGGCCGAGGATCTGCTGGTCAAGCTGGTACGCGAGCACTTCGAACTGCGCCCGTATGGCCTGATCGAGATGCTGGATCTGAAGCGCCCCATCTACCAGGCTACCGCTGCCTACGGTCACTTCGGTCGCGAAGAGTTCCCGTGGGAGCAGACCGACAAGGCCGAGCTGCTGCGCTCCGCCGCTGGCCTCTAAGGCACTCAGTTGTGATAAAAGGGGAGCCTGGCTCCCCTTTTGCTTGTCTGCTGACCGACGGAAATCCCATGTCTGCTACTCCTGCTCATCTCGAACAACTGCTGCATCAGCGGGTCGACGCCTGTTTCATGCAGGCCGAGGCGCGCCTAGGTCGCACCTTTTCCCGTCCGCGCATCCACTGCAATATGCGGGGCCGGGCGGCGGGTTCGGCGCGGCTGCAGACCTGGGAGCTGCGCTTCAACCCTGCCCTCTATCAGGCCAACCAGCAGGCGTTTCTGGACGAGGTGGTGCCCCATGAAGTGGCCCATCTGCTGGTCTATGCCCTCTGGGGTGAAGGTCGGGGCAAGCATAGGGTATTGCCCCACGGCAAGCAGTGGCAGTCGCTGATGCGGGAGCTATTCGGGCTTGAGCCCAGAACCACCCACAGCTTCGATCTGACGGTGCTGGCCCAGCGCACAGTGCCTTATCGCTGTCACTGCCAGCAGCATCAGCTGTCAGTTCGCCGTCACAACAAGGTGGTGCGCGGTGACGCCCGCTACCACTGCCGCCGCTGCAAGCAGCCCCTGGAGCGGGAACGGCAGGTGCCAGTGCCTGCACAGTGAGCCAGCCGGCGTCGCAACCCTGTGTTAGGGTGCCTTCTCTTTTCGTCCAACCGTTTCATTGCCAAGGATCTTCATGTTTCGTCCCCTGCTCTCTGTCGCCCTGACTCTGTTGGTCAGCCTGCCCCTTCATGCCCAGACTTTTCGCACCGCCAAGCAGGATCTGGTCAAGCTCTATCAAACCCAGCCCACAGTCACCACCTTCTACTGCGGCTGCGACATTCGCTATCAGGGCAAAAAAATGAGCCCGGATCTGGCCAGCTGCGGTTATGAACCGCGCAAGCAGCCCAAACGAGCCGCCCGTATCGAGTGGGAACACGTGGTACCCGCCTGGGAATTTGGCCATCAACTGCAGTGCTGGCAGCAGGGTGGACGCAAAAATTGCAGCAAGAGCGATGAGTTCAACAAGATGGAGGGGGACATGCACAACCTCTTCCCCGCCATCGGCGAGGTAAATGGCGATCGGGCCAACTACCGTTTCTCCGACTGGAACGGCAAGCCGGATCAATACGGCCAGTGCCAGATGCTGGTGGACTTCAAGGAGCGCCGGGTGCAACCACCCAAGGGGCTGGTACGAGGCCAGATCGCCCGCGCCTACCTCTACATGAGCCAGCAACACGGGCTGCGCCTCGCCGCGCAACAACGTAAACTGTTCGAAGCCTGGGACAGGCAGTACCCGGCAGATAGCTGGGAGTGCGAGCGCAACCGCCGCATCGGCAAGCTGCAGGGCAATACCAATCCCTTCATTGAAAAGCAGTGCCGATAACCCCATTTGACTAAGGAGGGGGAGCGCCCCCTCTCATCATGAACCCCTTCAACCTCTGCCGCGTGAGCCTTGCTCAACGCCTCGCAGTAGGATATTGAAGGGTTTCCAAGCAAGAGACTGATAATCAGCCATGCGCATTCCACGTATCTATGAAGCGGCCACCCTGCAAGTTGGCCAGACCCTCGCCCTGTCGGAAGACGGTGCCAACCACATCGGCCGGGTACTGCGCATGCAGCCGGGCCAGCAGCTCGAGCTGTTCAATGGCGACGGCAATCAATATGCCGCCACCATCACCCTGGTCGGCAAGAAATCGGTTGAAGTGACCATCGACAGTTGCGAGCAGCGCTCGGTGGAATCCCCCTTCGCCATCCATCTGGGCCAGGTGATCAGCCGGGGCGACAAGATGGACTTCACCATCCAGAAATCCGTCGAGCTGGGTGTCACCTGCATCACGCCGCTCTTCTCCGAGCGCTGCGGCGTCAAGCTGCCCGCCGACAGGCTGGAGAAGAAACGCGAGCAGTGGCAGAAGGTGGTGATCAGCGCCTGCGAGCAGTGCGGCCGCAATGTGGTGCCCGAAGTTCGCATGCCGATGGAGCTCGATGCCTGGCTGGCCGAAGAGACCCAGGAGCTCAAGCTCAACCTGCACCCGCGCGCCCCCTACAGCATCAACACACTGCCGGTGCCGGAACACGGGGTGCGCCTGCTGATCGGCCCGGAAGGGGGCTTGTCGAGCGACGAGATCGCCCGTACCGTGCAGGAAGATTTCAAAGAGATGCTGCTGGGGCCGCGGGTGCTGCGCACCGAAACCGCCGCCCTGACCGCCATTACTGCGCTGCAGTGCCGCTTTGGCGATCTGGCCTGAAACAGGTTTTAAGAATCTCACTCGCAATCGAGCCACAAGAAGGAAACTCGGATGACCATTAAACTCGGCATAGTGATGGACCCGATTTCGGCCATCAATATCAAGAAAGATTCCAGCTTTGCCATGCTTGAAGAGGCGCAAAAGCGCGGCTATGAGCTCTTCTATCTGGAGATGTCGGATCTCTACATGGAAGCCGGTCGCGCCTTTGGCACCATGCGCCCGCTGACCGTCAAATATGACTATGCCGACTGGTTCAACCTGGGCGAGGTGATCGATCAGCCCCTCTCCACCCTGGATGTGATCCTGATGCGCAAGGATCCCCCCTTCGACACAGAGTTCATCTACGCCACCTATATGCTGGAGCGAGCCGAGGATGAGGGCTGCCTCATCGTCAACAAGCCCCAGAGCCTGCGCGACGCCAACGAGAAGCTCTACACCGCCTGGTTTGCCGAGCACACCCCGACCACGCTCGTCACTCGCAGAGCAGACAAACTGCGGGCCTTCCACGCCAAACACAAAGACGTGATCCTCAAACCGCTGGACGGCATGGGCGGCGCCTCCATCTTCCGTATGAAGGAAGATGACGCCAACGTCGGTGTTATCATCGAAACCCTGACTGAACATGGCAGCCAGTACTGCATGGCGCAGACCTATCTGCCCGCCATCAAGGATGGCGACAAGCGGGTGCTGGTGGTGGATGGTGAACCCGTACCCTACTGCCTGGCCCGCATCCCGGCGCAGGGGGAGACTCGGGGCAACCTGGCGGCCGGTGGCCGTGGCGAGGCGCGCCCCTTGAGCGAAGCGGACTGGGCCATCGCCCGCGCCGTCGGCCCGACCCTGAAAGAGAAGGGCCTCATCTTCGTCGGCCTCGACATCATTGGCGATAGGCTGACCGAGATTAACGTCACCAGCCCGACCTGCATCCGCGAGATCGAGGCCGCCTTTGACGTCTCCATCACCGGCATGCTGATGGATGCCATCGAGCGTCGGCTGGCGAAAGCCTGAATCGCCACCGCCAAACGGCAATAAAAGAAGAGGCGGCCCCTGGGCCGCCTCTTCTTTTTCATCCTGTTACCTCATTTATCCCGGCACCCGTTAGCAGCGGAACTGCCCTACCTTCACCTTGAGATCGCTCGACAGCTGCTCCAGCTCGTGACAACTCTGGTTCAACTCGGACGCGGCCTTGGTCGACTCGGTCGCTATGTGGGCTATGTTGACCACGTTGCGGGTGATCTCCTCGGCGACCTTGCTCTGCTCCTCAGCCGCCGTGGCGATATGGGTGTTCATCTCGTTGATCACATTGACCGAGCTCACTATCTCGCCGAGGGCCTGACCACAGGCCAGTACGGTCCGATTGGACTCCTCAACCTGACTCAGCCCCAGTTCCATGCTGGAGGCAGCCTCGCTGGCCCCCTGCTGCAACTTGACGATGGTCTTGCCGATCTCTTCGGTAGAGCGCTGAGTTCGCTGGGCCAGGGTGCGCACCTCATCGGCCACCACGGCAAAGCCGCGACCCTGATCCCCGGCCCGCGCCGCTTCGATGGCCGCATTGAGCGCCAGCAGGTTGGTCTGCTCGGCAATGCCACGAATGGCATCCATCACGCTGCTGATGTTGCGACTGTCATCCGCCAGCTGGGTGATCATGGCGGCCGTGTTCTGGATCTGGGCGGAGAGGCCGGACATGCGCAAGATGGCATCTTCGACGATATGGTGGCCGTGACGGGCACTCTCGTGGGCATGGTGTGCCGCATCGGCGGCGCTGTTGGAACTGTTCGCCACTTCGGCCACAGTTGCACTCATCTGGTTCATGGCAGTCGCTGTCTGATCCGTTTCTGCCTGTTGCTCTGCGAAGCGCCCCCGGCTCTGCATGCCGATGTGGGCCAGATGGGCCGACGCTGTGGCAAGCTGCTCCGCCATGCCGTTGATCTGGGTGATGAGCTCACGAAAATGGCAGATCACCTCGTTGAGTGAATGAGCCAGCCCGCCCATCTCATCTTTGCGTAGCACGGGTACCAGCTTGCTCAAGTCGAGATCGGTCTGCATGCCGCGCAAGATCCCGCCCATGGCGACCAAAGGTTGACTGACGCTACGCCCTGCCCACACACCGAAGAACAGAATGCAGGCCCCCCCCACCACAAACATCAGGATAAAGAGCTGGAATAGTTGCTGCCGGAGATCATTGAGCTCGCCGATATTTTGCTCAGCCTCCTTGAGCTGGAACTCCACCAGCGCGCTCACACCGTCGCTCACCGGATCTATCACCCCGTAGAGGGGCATGATGCGGGCAGCCAGCAAATCCCGCGCCTCCCCCTGCATCTGATCCAGCACAGCCACCACGGCAGCAATCTGCTGATCGGCGGCACCAAACAAGGCCTGCACACTGGCGGCCTCCTGCTGTTCGGCCGCGCTCATCTCCCGACTCCTGTATTGCTGCCAGATCTGCGCTATCTCCCGCTGCGCCTGCTGCATGTCAGCCTTGGCGTTGGACGGTGCTATGCCCCCCACATTGGCTTTGTTGGCCGCATCGATCACCTTGACCGCGTAGAGATCGGCAATCTGCTTGAGCTCCTTGAGCTGTACCACCTCTCCCTGATACATGGCATTCATTCCCGCCATCAACTGGGACATCGCCTGGGTTGCACCGACCAGCAAGGCCAACAGTGCCAACAGGGGCACAACGCAACCCAGGATCAACTTCTGTCTGATCGAAATACCTTCCATGGCTTTCTCTCCACTCGAAATATATTGATAGCCTAGACCCTGCTGGTAAAAAGCGGTTTTGCCCAACGAGGCGAGCTGCCATAATTGCTTCAAATACCTTTGCAATATTTGGCCCATATGCAAACACTGCAAAATCATTTTCTGCTCGCCATGCCGAGCCTCTCCGATCCCTATTTCGAGCGTTCGCTGGTCTATCTGTGCGAGCACAATGAAGAGGGTGCCATGGGGTTGGTGGTCAATATCCCGGTGGACATGTCACTGGATGCCATGCTGACCCAGCTCAAACTCGCACCACCTCCCAGCCCGGAACTCAAACAGCCGGTGCTGCAAGGGGGGCCTGTGCATGCCGATCGCGGCTTCGTGCTGCACAGCTTCCGTCCCGGGTTCAACTCCACCCTGCAGGTGGGGGACGAACTCATGGTCACCACCTCCAAGGACATACTGGAAACCCTGGGCACCGAACAGGCACCGGATCACTGGTTGGTGGCGCTCGGCTACGCCGGCTGGAGTGCGGGTCAACTGGAACAGGAACTGGTGGACGGGGCCTGGCTGGTGATACCGCCCAACCCGGATCTGGTCTTCAAGACCCCCATTCATCAACGCTGGCAGCAAGCGGCCGCCAGCATAGGGGTCAATCCCATTCATCTATCCAGCGACATCGGCCATAGCTGATGCCGTTTGCCACGCATTTTGCGATGCGTTTTGAGGAAAACATTCAATGTCATCACGCAGTATCATGGGCTTCGACTACGGCACCAAGAGCATAGGGGTCGCCATCGGACAGGAACTCACCGGCACGGCCCAGCCCCTGCGCGCCATCAAGGCCAACGACGGTGTGCCCAACTGGGACGACATCGAAAAACTGCTCAAGGAGTGGCAGCCAGACCTGCTGGTGGTGGGATTGCCGCTGAACATGGATGGTACAGAGCAGGAGATCACGGTACGGGCTCGCAAATTCGGCAATCGCCTGCACGGCCGCTTTGGTAAGCAGGTGGAGTTCAAAGACGAGCGGCTCACCACCACGGATGCCCGCGCCCGCCTGTTTGAACGGGGTGGCTACAAGGCACTCGATAAAGGCAGTGTGGACGGTGTCTCAGCACAGCTCATTCTGGAAGCCTGGATGGAAGAGCAGTACGGCTAATCCAGAAACAACAAGGCAAGGGCTGCAGCCCTTGCCTTGCCACATACTCCCCCATCATGCCAGTGACTGATCAGGCGCCAGCGCCTCATCCTCTGTCAGACTCAGATGTTCCGAATGCCCCATGGGAACCGTGACTGCAACATTAGCGTGGCGATTCGTCGTTGTAGAGTCGCCGGATCTCGTTGCGCAGCCACATCACCTTAACATCCTGATTGTGGCGTTTGTGCCACAGCAGGATGAAAGCGATCTCCAACTGGGCGTAGAGCTTCTCCGGCAGCGGCAGCGGCATGGCAATCAGATTGCCGTGATGCCGACTGGCATAACCACCGCAGTAAGAGGGGGCCACCGCAATCAGCTCATGGCTCGACTGGGAGGCGATATGCAGCGCCTGCTCGAAGCTGGAGACCATGATGGGCACCTCCCGCTTCAGCCCCTCATCCTCCAGCAGGCTGTCGAGGGCCCAGGTATCGTTCGCTTCCCACACCATGCTGATCTGGGGGCAGGCCAGAAAGTTCTCCAGCGACCACTTCTGCTGGAGCAGGGGGTGATCCTTGCGCAGAAAAACCACCGGGCGATCGGTGAACAGCACCTCGTGATCTATGTAGTAGGGCAACCGGTTGACCTTGGCCTGGGAGCGGCCATGGGTCTCGCGGGCACAAAAGCCGAGATCCGCATCGCCGTTGACGATGTCGTTCAGGGAGTGGTGATCCCACCCCAGCATCCTGACCACCGAGTTGGGGTACTTCTGGTAGATGGTCATCGGCAAATCGCTCAGGAAGCTGATGTAGAAGGGGGACTCCATCACCAGGGTGAAGCGGGCACCATCGGGGATCGCCTCGCTATTGAGCGAGGTGATGGTGTCGGTGAGCTGGAACCAGACCTTCAGCTCCTCCTCCAGGGTCAGGGAGAGGTTGGTGGGCTGCAATCCCTGCCGCACCCGCACAAACAGCGGATCGTCAAACCACTCCCGCAACTTGGCGAGGGACTTGCTCACCGCCGACGGGGTGACACAGAGCTTTTTTGCCGCCCCAGCCACACTGCGCGCCTGCATCAGGTGCTTGAAGACCACCAACAGGTTCAAATCGAGTTCACCCAGATTGCGCATATCCCCTCTCATCTTTGGTTATCCTCGCGACCGCACTTCGCGAAGCGCGAGCCATGGTACCAGCCCTTTGACAGCCAGGTAACTGAGCAGTGCCAGCAACAGGGCGTAGATCAGCATCTCGGTCGGGGCAAAACCAAGCTGGCCCAGCAGCCAGATATAGAGGCCAGAGAGGCTGATCTGCATGATGCAGAGCACGGCGCTGGCGAACGCCACATTGTGCTGACAACCATCCAGTGCCTCCCCCATCGCCACCCCGAAGCCGCAGGAGAACCCGACACAGACCAACGCAAATCCCGGCAGCAGCAAGTGAATATCGCCCCCCAGTTGCCAGCACCCGAGCAGAAAACACGCAGCCAGCAGATAGGCCAGATGGGATACGGCCAGCACCTTGTGCTTGCCAAGCCAGCGCAGCAGCAGCGGCGTCAGGAAGGAGGTGGACATGCTCACCCCGGCCATCACCATCATCACGATAGAATACTGCTCGGTGGTGAAGCCGAACTCCTTCATCAGGATCAGCGGCGAGACACTGACATAGACCAGAATGGCGGTCACGCTGGCACTGGTCAGCAGGGAGAGCAACATAAAGCGCGGCGAGCGCAGCAGGGCAAAAGGCAGCGCCGCGCCACTCCCCGGTTGCCGGGCCGGGCGTGTCTCTTTTAGCAACAGCAGGTTAACCAGACCGCTAACGGCCGCCACCAGCGCCATCGCCACGAAGATCCCGCGCCAGTCAAAGTGGGACAGGATGAGATAACCGAGCACCGGCGCCAGCACAGGAATAACGCAGATGACGCCATTGATCATCGAGAGCGCCATCGCCAGCCGCTCCCGGCTCAATACATCCCGCAGCACGGTAAAGGTCATGATATAGAGCGCCCCCGCCCCGACGCCCTGCCAGAAACGGCCGAGATAAAACTGGCTGATCCCCGCCGCATTGGCCGCCACCAGCGAGGCAATGACAAAGATGAGGGCGCCCCCGATCACTACCCAGCGACGTCCGTAGCGATCCGCAATCATTCCCCCTAGCAGCACAGTCGCCGCCATACCGAACAGATAGATGGAGAAGGCGGTGTGGATCTGCGCCTCGCTCGCCTGCAGGGTGTCGGCAATCTGGGGCACCGCCACCAGATAGAGATCAATCCCGACCGGATAGAGGATGATCATCAGAAAACTGCACAACAGGAAAATACCCATGGATGCTCCATAACAGAGTGGCCCGCAAGCACCCGCCTGACGGCCGAAACAGGCTGCCAGAGTGGGCGGGGCTAAGGTGGTAACGAACATGACAACGAACAGGGTCGCAATGGGGGAACTATATGGGCGCCCCCCTCCTGCACCTAGTGAAGAGATGGCGATCGGTACATTCCAATTTGGACATTTTATTTTAAGTGCCGAGCTATTTGGGCATTAACGTGAACGATGGCCGTGCCAGGCAGCACCAAAAAGTACGCCGGGCAATCCCGGCGTATTCATCTCAATCAAAACAACCGCACTGTCACTCGGCCAGCTGGCTCAGGATGGCGTAAGCCGCCTTGACCCTGGCCTCGTTGGGATAGTTGCGGTTGGCCAGCATGACGATGCCTATTCCCTTGGCCGGCACGAACGCCACATAGGCGCCAAAGCCGCCGGTCGAGCCCGTCTTGTTGTAGAGTCGCGCCCCCCCCATCTCTTGGGACGTAGCAACTGATTTGACCGGGTTGGCATTGTAAATCACCGCCGATGAGTTGCCCGCCAGCAATGTCTGCTCGGTTACCGGATAGGCGTAACTCTCCCAGCCCAGTCCCTGGGTCATTTCCCCCACAGAGTAGAAACCTGTGTGGGTCAGCGCGATCGCGCTTTTTACCGCGGCATCTCCCTGATACCCCATGTTCGCCTCGACAAACTTCAGCAGATCCGCAGAGCCGGTCTTGATGCCATAGGCCTCGGCCGCCAGCATGCCCGGATTGACCCTGACGGGCTTGTCTTCCTTCGAGTAACCGTAGGCATAATTCGCCATGGCCGACTCCGGCACCTGGATATAGGTGTGATGCAAGCCCAGCTTGGGCAGTAAGGTCTGGCTCATCAGTTGCTCAAACGGCTGGCCCAGACTATTCGCGGCCAGGTGACCAAACAGACCTATGCTGGGGTTGGAATACTGGCGATGGGTACCCGCCGGGTAGGCTGGCGTCCACTGGCGATAGTAGGCACGCATCTTGTCGGTGGAATCCACCTCGTCGGGGAATTGCAACGGCAGACCGCCCGCACTGTAGGTGGCGAGTTCGGCCATGGTGATGCCGTCGAAGGCAGAGCCTTTCAGCCAGGGCGCATGCTGGCTCGCCTTGTCCTCCAGCTGAAAACCACCCTTGACCGCAGCATAGGCGCCAATCATTGCCGTAAGAGTCTTGCTGACCGAACCAATTTCGAACAGGGTCTGCTCGCTGACGCGAGCACCGCTCTCCCGATCCGCCACCCCGTAGTTGAAGTAGTACGCCTTGCCTTCTTTGAGCACGGCGACCGCCATGCCCGGAACCCTGTGCTCCTTGAGCAAAGGCTGGATGGCGCCATCCACCACGGCCGTCAGGGGCTCGGCTTCTTTTGCATGGGATAAGGGGGAGAGCAGCAGGGCACTCAGTACCAGCAGCGACCGGGTTGTAGCTTTTTCCATTTGATGAGTCTCATGATGAATGTAGGTAACGCCAACCCCATGGCTGGCACAGTCAATCCGTGCGTCAGCATAGATGAGCTCCATGTGCCCACAGTGAACCAGAGTGAAGTCTGTGTGAAGTCGCCCCAAAAATGACCCGGCTCAATGGCTTGCCCTCTAGTTGCCCCCCTCCTCCACCGCTGACGTATAAGCTGTAGGGGCAATCAGACACAAGGGGAAGCACGAGTGAAAGCACAAGAACAGATAGCAGGGCTGCTGGCGGCACTGGAGCAGGTGATTTTGGGTAAACCCTTGCAACTCAAGATAGCCCTGGTCACCCTGCTGGCCCGTGGCCACCTGCTGATCGAGGATCTGCCCGGCATGGGCAAAACCACCCTGGCCCACGGGCTGGCACAGGTACTGGGGCTCGACTGCCGACGGGTACAGTTCACCGCCGATCTGCTGCCCGCCGACCTGCTGGGGCTGCAGATCTTTGACACCCACCAGCAGCAGTTTCGTTTTCACCCCGGCCCCGTCTTTACCCAGGTGCTGCTGGCGGACGAGATCAACCGTGCCAGCCCCAAGGTGCAAAGTGCCCTGCTGGAGGCCATGGCCGAGGGGCGAGTGAGCATCGAAGGCCACACTCATCCGCTCCCCTCCCCCTTCTTCGTCATCGCTACCCAGAATCCGGCGGATCAGGCGGGCACCTATCCCTTGCCCGAGTCCCAGCTCGATCGCTTCGCTGTGCGCCTGTCGCTCGGCTTTCCACCACGGGAGGCCGAACGCCAGCTGCTGCGAAGCGGTAACCAGACCAGTCCCCTGACCCGGCAACTGGATGCTGCCGGGCTGGCCACCCTGCAGGCCGAGGTGGATGCCATTCATGTCTCCGATGCCACCCTCGACTACCTGCTGGCGCTGGTACACCAGAGCCGTTTCGATGCAGAGCTGCCCCAACCTCTCTCCCCCAGAGCGGCCCAGACCCTGCTGGCGGTGAGCCGGGCCTGGTCATTGGTGGCAGGGCGCCGTTTCGTCACTGTGGAGGATGTGCAGGCCGTCTTCCCCTACGTGGCCGAGCACAGGCTCAGAGGCAGCTTCGGGGTACAGCGCGGCGAGGCCAGCCCCCTGAGCCAGCGTCTGCTGGCCAGCGTCAGTCCGGACAATCCTTGATGAAACGCCCCCTACCGGGCTGGCGCCGGTTGAGGGAGCAGTGGCAGCAACGCTGGCTGACCCACCGTATCCCCCCCGCCCGCCAGATGGCATTGGGGCCACGCAGCCTGTTTATCCTGCCCACCCGCATGGGGCTGCTCTATCTGCTGGTAATGATCGCCATCTACCTGCTCGGAACCAACTACCAGAACAACCTGGTGCTACTGGTCTCTTATTGCCTCGGCAGCCTCTTCATGGCCGCCATGTGGCTTACCCATCGCAACCTGCTGGGGCTGGAACTGCTGGGCGGTTCGACCGTGCTGGGGGAGGCGGGCAGCCAAGTCTCCATCCAGGTGACGGTACGAAGCGTGCGCCCATGTCAGGCGCTGCACTTTGCCCTCAATGAAGGCTCGTTCTGGCTGGCGCAGGCAAACTCGACACCCCGGAGCCTGACCCTGCCGGTACGGGGGATGCAACGCGGCTGCTTGCCACTGGGCCGCCTTCGGGTAGAGAGCCGCTACCCACTCGGTCTGTTTCGCTGCTGGTCGCTGCTGGATCTGCAACTGGAAGCCTGGCTCTCGCCCAGGCCTCTCTATGGGCCACTGCGGGGGGGGTCGCCATCAGGGCAGAAAGGTACCCAGGGTCAAGCTGGTCCCGCCCCCCTCGGCGATTTCGACATGTTGCGGGCACACCAGATCGGGGAACCCTTCGGCCAGATTGCCTGGAAGCAGTTCGCTCAGGGGCGCGGCTTGCTGGTCAAGCAGTTCCAGGAACCCGAACAAGATGACACTCACCTCAGCCTGCAAGGCGTCACAGGCACGGATCTTGAGCAGCGACTGTCAGCCCTGGCCTGGTGGTGCGCCGATTATGGCAAGCGGGGCATCCCTTTCACCCTGACCCTGACAGGCCAGACCCTGGGCCCGGAGAGCGGCCCCGCCTTTCTTCGGCACTGTCAGCTGGCATTGGCCCGCTTCGATGACAGAGCCGGATCTGTAGATGAGGGCTCTCCCGATGCTGCTCGATAATCGCCGTCTGCTGCCCCTCATCGCCTTGCAACAAGGTGTGCTGGTGCTGGCACTCTGGCCCCAGCTGCAGCTCTGGGTCGTCGCAGTCGGCGCCATCACCCTGGGCGTGCGGGCCATGATGCTGTGGCAAGAGTGGCGATCGCCCCCCGCTCGCGTACTGGCACTGCTGGCCATCACGGGGGTTCTGCTGTTGGCATGGCAATGGCGGGCGCTGGGCACGCTGCCAGCCCTCATCAACCTGCTCTGGCTCGGCTACAGCCTGAAGATGATAGAGGTGCGGCGGGAGCGGGATATTGAGCAGGTACTGCTGCTCGCCTTCTTTCTCATCGCGCTGGCGCTGGTGCAACGTCAGAGCATGGGCTGGGCGCTGGCCATGGCGGGCACACTCTGGCTGACGGTGAGCACACTGGTGACTGCCGTGGCACCGGAGCAGAGACAGCCGTGGCGCAGCGCCGGTTCCTCCCTGCTGTTGGCCCTCCCCCTGCTGCTGACCCTGTTTCTGGTGCTGCCAAGACTGCCCCCGCTCTGGCAGATGCCGACCACCAGCCGCGCCCTGTCGGGGCTCTCGGAAGAGGTGGCCCCCGGCGACATCAGCGAGCTGGTCAACTCCTCCGAGTTAGCCTTTCGCGTCACCTTTGCCGATGGCCCGCCCCCCGCCAGCGAGCGCTATTTTCCGGTGATGCGCCAGGAACAGTTCGATGGCCGCCGCTGGCTGCTGAGTGCCGAGACCCGGCAGTGGCAGCAATCCCAAGCCATGCAGAACATACAGCTACAAACCGGCGCAGGTCCCCTGCCCCCTGCCAGTTACGAGGTGATCGCCGAACCTCAGCGCCACCGCTGGACGCTGGCCCTTGCCCAGCCCAGCGTCTTGCTCGGCCCTGTGCTGGTCAGCCCGCTGGCTACCCTGTATCGCCGCGATCGGGGGGATCAAAGGATCAGCTACCGGGTCACCACAGCGCCGACAGTGCTGCCTGCCGACAGCGCCACCCTGCGGCGCAACCTGCAACTACCCGCTGCCGGCAACCCAAGGGCCCGCGCCCATGCGCAGGCACTGAAGGCCCGCCATCCCGTGCGAGCAGAGCTCGTTGCAGCACTGCTCGACGGCTTTCGGCGCGAGCCCTTCTACTACACACTGCAGCCCCCTCTGCTGGGGCCTGACGGGGTGGATGACTTCCTGTTCAACAGCCGGCGTGGTTTTTGTGGTCACTATGCCATGGCAAGTGCCTTCGTGTTGCGGGCAGCCGGGATCCCGGCGCGGCTGGTGACCGGTTATCTCGGCGGGGAGTGGAATCCACAGGGCCAGTATCTGGAGGTGCATCAGTTCGATGCCCATGCCTGGGTGGAGTACCTGGATGACAGTGGCAACTGGCAGCGACTGGACCCCACGGCGGCGGTGGCACCGCAGCGGGTCGAGGGTGGCATGACGGCAGCCTTGAGCGAAGAGTTCACCGCCGCCGATCCTCTCTCCCTGAAGCGCTATCGCCAATGGGCCCTGCTCAACCAGCTGCGCTGGTGGGGAGCCAACCTCGACTATCAATGGACGCGGCGGGTGCTCAACTACGATGCGGCCCGGCTGTGGCAACAGGTGGGGTTGCGCTGGCCGGCCCTTGCCAGTCATACCCCCTGGTTGATCCTGACCTGCTTGCTGGGAGTCGCCACCCTGATCGGCACCCTGCTGCTGTGGCCGGGACGGGCTCTGCCACACCTGAGGGTATGGCAACCCCTGCTCAGACGGGCTGCCCGCCTGGGGTGGCAACCCCACGCAGGGGAGAGTCTGGCCAGCTGGTGCGAGCGGCTCATCACCCTTGACCCCGAGCTGGCGCGGCCACTGCAGCGCTGCGCCTGGCTCTATCGGCGCTGGCGCTATGCCCCTCTTTCCGAACAACGACAGCAACAAACCCTGCGACAACTGCAACGACGGCTACGCCAAACCAGCCAGCTATGGGACAAGCGCCGATAGTGACAAGCCAGCCAGCATGATATGCAGACAAGGATCCACCAAAACAGAAGGGGAGCCAATGGCTCCCCTTCTTCATCATCCCATGTTGACCACGCAGGGTTTAAAGCTGCTTGCCGTGCTGGGCCGGGTTGTCCCAGATCCCTTCTTCCAGTTGGCTGCGGATCTCGGGGTACTTGTTGGCATCGAAGGTGGGCAGTTTGCCCAGCTTGAGCTGATCGTTGTAATCCTTGGCCAGCTTGATGGCCACGCCGGAGAGCAGCAGGATAGCCACCAGGTTGACGATGGCCATCAATCCCATGGAAACATCCGCCATGGCCCATACGGTCGGCAGTTCACCCACTGAACCGAACATCACCATGCCCAGCACGAACATCCGGAACAGCATCAGGCCGCCCTTGTGGTTGTGCTCCAGGAACACCAGATTGGTCTCGGCGTAGGAGTAGTTCGCCACTATGGAGGTAAAGGCGAAGAAGAAGATGGCTGCCGCGATAAAGATGTTGCCGCTACTGCCAATCTGGGAGGAGAGCGCACGCTGGGTCAGCTCGACACCGGTTATACCCGAGCCGGGTTCGAACTGACCTGACATCAGTATGATGGCGGCAGTACAGGTACAGATGACGATGGTGTCCATGAAGACCCCCAGCATCTGTACATACCCTTGCGAGGCCGGGTGCGGCGGATAGGGCGTCGCAGTCGCGGCGGCGTTCGGGGCTGAGCCCATACCGGCTTCGTTGGAGAAGAGACCACGCTTGATGCCGTTGATCATCGCCTGGGAGATGGCATAACCCATGGCACCGGAACCCACCTGCTCGATACCCAGAGCAGACTTGATGATCAGGGAGAACACACCGGGCAATTCGCTGATATTCATTGCCACTATGAACAATGCCAGCAGTATGTAGGCCAGTGCCATGAAGGGCACCACCAGTTCGGCGAAGCGGGCTATGCCTCGAATGCCGCCAAAAATGATGAGGCCGGAGAGCACCACCAGCGTCAAACCGCTGACCCAGTCAGGAATGCCGAACGCTACCTTCATCGCCAGACTGATGGAGTTGGCCTGCACCGCATTGAACACCAGACCGAACGCCAGGATCAGACAGAGGGAAAACAGCACCCCCATCCAGCGCATGCCGAGACCGCGCTCCATGTAGTAAGCAGGGCCACCACGATAGTTGCCATCTTCATCCTTCACCTTGTACAGCTGGGCCAGGGTGCTCTCTACGAACGCCGTCGCCATGCCAATGAAAGCGATCAGCCACATCCAGAAAATGGCGCCCGGGCCACCCAGATAGATGGCAACGGCCACACCGGCCAGGTTGCCGGTGCCCACACGGGCGGCAAGGCTGGTACAGAGTGCCTGGAAGGAGGAGATGCCGGCCTTGTCTGATTTGCGGCTATTGCGCAAGACGGAGAACATGTGGCCGAAGTGGCGAACCTGAATAAAACCCAGGCGGAAGGTAAAGAAGATGCCGACCCCTATCAGCAGGTAGATGAGCACAGCTCCCCACATCAGGTCGTTTAGCATTGCGATCAAGGTGTCCATATTTCTCTCGTTGTTATCACATCCATGGCCAGTCTGCGCTGACCCCTTTCTGTCTATTTCTGAATTAGCGTTTCACTAAAGGGGCGGAATCTAGCATAGCGAGGGAGTTCAGAATAGTGATCCCGATCACTACAGAAACAAAAAACGAGCGTTTCAACGCAATAAAGCTTCATTTAACACGCAAAGTTTCAACAAAACTGAGAGTCAAATTTATCAGGCGACAAATTAGACCCAAAAGAGCATATTTTGGCAATTATCCACATAGAGGTAGCCGTGCTCGCCAGGAGGCAAACTATTGCGCAAGCGTTTACCTGAAATGGCTTTCAAAATGGGGCTGCTTCGCCAAACGTTTTACACGTAATAAAATTTCAAGTAGCTAACCACACAATTTATGTGATCGACTACACAAAACCGATAATCAACCAAAAAAGTTGTTTTTATCAGGGGATAAAACCGCTCACGAAAAATGGATAAAAGTCGTTTTTAATCAACCACTTTCACCCACTACTTCCCACCACTGGCGACCATTGGATGATAAGCATACAAGCCACCCTATTGCAGGATGAGCCACATCCGTATTAATTAGGCAGGCAGTGGCGATGGGCCTCCCCCATCGTGCTTTTCTGAGCCTGAGTCGCCGTGATTTTGTAATTTTATTTCAGAATGGTCGTCTCACGCCCGCCACCCCAGAGCCTGCGCCCTCACCAAGTAGAGTGCGCCCTCATAAAGAGATGATATTTGCCATGGCCGATAAATTAACCCAGCTGAAAGCCCTGACCACAGTTGTCGCCGATACCGGTGATATCGAAGCCATCAAGCGCTACCAGCCCATCGATGCCACCACCAACCCGTCCCTGGTGTTGAAGGCATCCGAGATCCCCGAATATGCGGCACTGATCGAAGACGCCATCAGCTGGGCCAAATCCCAGAGCCAGGACAAGGCACAGCAAATCATCGACGCGGGCGACAAGCTGGCGGTCAACATAGGCCTGGAAGTACTGAAAATTGTTCCGGGTCGCATCTCCACCGAGGTGGATGCCCGTCTCTCCTTCGATACCGAAGCCAGCATCGCCAAGGCCCGCAAACTGATCCGTCTCTATAACGAAGCGGGCATCGCCAACGATCGCATCCTGATCAAGCTGGCCTCCACCTGGGAAGGCATTCGTGCCGCCGAGGTACTGGAGAAAGAGGGGATCCAGTGCAACCTGACCCTGCTGTTCTCCTTCGCTCAGGCCCGTGCCTGCGCCGAAGCCGGTGCCTTCCTGATCTCCCCGTTCGTGGGCCGCATCCTCGACTGGTACAAGGCCAAGCACAACCGTGACTATACCCCGAGCGAAGATCCGGGCGTGGTCTCCGTCACCGCCATCTACGACTACTACAAGCAGCACGATTACCCGACAGTGGTCATGGGCGCGAGCTTCCGCAACACAGGCGAAATCCTGGAACTGGCCGGTTGTGACCGTCTGACCATAGGCCCTGCCCTGCTGGAAGAGCTGAGCAAAACCGAAGGCGCCGTGGTGCGCAAGCTGAACTACACCGGCGAGCGCAAGGCAAAACCGACTCCGATGTCCGAGGCTGAATTCCGCTGGGAGCTGAACCAGGACGCCATGGCTCACGAGAAGCTGGGTGAAGGCATCCGCATGTTTGCCGTCGATCAGGGCAAGCTGGAAACCATGCTGGCCAGCCGCCTCTGATAAGGCGTCAGGACCAGACAAAAACCGGGCTCCCGCGAGGGAGCCCGGTTTTTTTATGAGCGCTTGATCCCTTGTCATGAGTTCGTCACGAAAACGTTTTATTTTCAATGGCGTTATGTTATACGGGTGATGAAAACGAGAATAACCAAGGAGGGAGCCATGGAAATGTTCAACTTCGATTATGACGATGTAGTTGAGCTCGGTTCGCGTAGCCGCGGGACAACGGGAAAAAAACGTAAATGGCGTGAGATTGAGGCGTTGAAAGATAAACATCGCCTGCAGAAGGAGCTGCAATCCATCGACATCGCTTATGAAGGTCTCTCAGACGAGATCGAACTGTAAAAACAAGGCCCCGGTTCAACCGGGGCCTTGTTTTTGAGTACCTTGCCCTCAGGATGAGGGGGGCAGCGATAGCCGTTGGGCCAACTCCTGAAAATGCTGGCTGATCTCGGCGCCAAACAGGGGATCCCCGATGGCGCGATTCTGCCAGAGCTGCTCCAGGTGACGCCAGTCATCCTCGGTCAGTGAATCACGCAGATGAGGGAAGATGACCGCCTCTTCATAGTTCATGTGCGCCTCTTGCAGCGCCACAAACTGCTCCAGTCTGGCGGTGAACTGATCCAGCGGAATGACCGAATCCATCAGTATCATCTCCACCATCTCCTTGAGCTCGGCACCGGCACCCAACAATCTGGCATGCTCCTCCTGCAGCCTGTTGGCCACCTCCCCTTCCACCACCCGGTATTTCAGGTAGTAGTCGTAGATCATGTCCTCTTTCGGATGGTGGTACTTGTCAGAGACCTCTCGCAAGTAGTCCACCGCGTCCCGGATCAGGAAGTAGCTGACTGGCTGTTCATTGCGAATGGCGGCGAGCTTGTGTTTAAGCAGCTCCAGCAACCTGGCGATATTGAGATGGTCCTTGTGAAGACTGGATAACATAAGCACTCCTTGCGCTGAGATAGAAAGATACTTATTGAAGTATACGGTCATTTATCGCGCTAACTTTGCACTCAATCAAGTCAACAGCAGAGAAGGCGACAAGCAAGCGAGGCCTCAGACCTCCCATTTACGCTCGTCAAGACCCGCCAATTCGGCTCCTCAGCCCATATGCAGACAGCAAGCCGCCCTCACCAATATCCGTTCATGACGTGGCCAGAGCGGGCTTCCCCGCGACACTTATGGCCGTTACCCGCAGACCGAATGCCAGTTGATGGGGCTCATCCCCTGTTGGGACAGCAGACGATTGGTCTCGGAGAAGTGGCCGCAACCGATAAAACCGCGATGAGCCGAGAGCGGACTGGGGTGAGGCGCACTCAGCACATGGTGTCGGCTCCGGTCAATGAAGCGTCCCTTCTTTTGGGCATGGGCCCCCCACAGCAAAAAGACCACTCCCTGACAGCTGGCATTGATCTGCTCGATAACCCTGTCCGTGAAGGTCTCCCAACCCAGATGGGCGTGGGAGTGGGCCATGCCCGCCTGTACCGTCAGTACTGTATTGAGCAGCAAGACCCCTTGCTGGGCCCAGGATTCAAGAAAACCGTGGTTGGGTGTGACAAAGTCCGGCAGATCCCGCTGCATCTCCTTGTAGATATTGACCAGAGAGGGAGGCGTACGCACACCGGGCAGCACGGAGAAGCAGAGGCCATGGGCCTGATTTGGGCCGTGATACGGGTCTTGACCAAGGATCACCACCTTGACCTGATCCAGCTCGGTCAGCTTGAAGGCGTTGAACACCTCGGTCGCGGGGGGATAGATCACCTTGCCCGCTTCCCGTTCGCTCCTGACCGTCGCCAGGGTCGCCTTGAAATAGTCCTGCTCTTTTTCTGATCCAATCACATCTGTCCAGGTCCGCACCCCAATATCCTCAATTAATACGGCAAGGGGCTCAGGATAGGGGGCCAGACAGCAAGACGCAACCGTAGCGCCATCGTCTGAGCCCACTAAGCAAGGCCGCATCCTTGAGTGATAACACGCAGCAGAGGGCATCTCCCGGCCCCGGTATCGCAGGCCAGCGGCCACACTCGGTCACGCTTCCTCCCAGCGGGCTGTACAGCCCTTCTATATAGAAGAGAAGATCAATGGCTACAGGCCCCCTTTCCAGCGTCATGGCCCCCTGATCCATACTGCCGATGAACCAAAAATCTATCCCTTCAAGAGAGAACCGAGCGCCTTAATCACAGGGGAACACCCAATAAGATGTAGTTAAATTACTAGATTAAATTAATAAAAGATGCATAATTTGGATATCTTACATAATCAGAAAAATGATCTATTTTTGATTAATCTCAATGAATTAATCCCTTAACTCCTGCGCAAAACGCACATTTCTTGATTTGGATCAATTTTCGCAATATTACCATCGTGGTATATATGACCCAACGAAGTAAAGGTGTAAGGCAAGGGCCCTTTAAGTCATCCAGGTGGTTTAAATACATCAGGGTAATTTCCTTACAGTTGAATCCGCTTTCCTATGAGGAGTCATACCATGATCAAGGGCATCCAAATCACCCAGTCCGCCAACACAGCTTTGCTGAACTCTTTCTGGCTGCTGGACGAAGAGAAGCAACAAGCGCGTTGCATCTGCGCCAAGGGCGACACCTTCGCCGCCGATCAGGAAGTCAAACTGTCTGATCTGGGTCAGTTCGAATACCGTGAACTGCCGGTTCAAGCTGAACCTGCCGTAGAAGGTGGTCAGCACCTGAACGTCAACGTACTGCGCCGTGAAACCCTGGAAGACGCCATCGCCAATCCGGAAAAATATCCGCAGCTGACCATCCGTGTTTCCGGCTATGCCGTGCGCTTCAATGCACTGACCCCGGAACAGCAGCGTGACGTTGTGACCCGCACCTTTACCCAGAGCCTGTAATTCCCTCTGCGTGAATCTGCACACTGACAAACGGCCCACTCGGGCCGTTTTTGTTGGTACGCCATCACCTGTTGCCATGTCTAGTCCTGAAATAGGTTTACACATTTTCGGCTAGCATTTCTCCACTCAGAACCCCCGATGCACTGCATCGGGGGTTCTGTATTTCAACGCATGATGCGGCCGCTCCACGTTGTAGATATC